>NZ_ADGX01000127.1 GCF_000177675.1 Parafrankia sp. EUN1f | reverse complement strand
CTTGAGCCCGTACGACTCGAGCTTCACGGTGGCCGTCTGGACGTCCAGGTTCCGCACGTCCGGCACGTTGACGTTCTTGTTGACCACCGAGATCGTCACCGTGGAGTTCTTGGGAACGGAGGACCCGGCCGCCGGCTCGGATTGCTCGACCTCGCCCACGTCCTGCTTGGCGGCCTCGTAGTAGGGCATGACGCTGGCTTCGAGGCCGAGCGCGCTGAGGGCGTCCCTCGCCTTCTGCTCGGTCATGCCGACCAGGTTGGCGGGGACGAGTACCTCATTCGGCGCCGCCGCGACTGTGAAGGTGACCGCGGCGTCGGAGGCAATCTTCGATCCTTCGGTGGGATCGACCGCCAGGACGGTATTGGCCGCCTGGTCGCTCTCCTGGGCCTTCTGCTGGGGCTGCCCCGTCCACCCGCCAGCCTTCAGACGGTTGACCGCAGTGGTGTAATCCTGGCCGAGTAGACCGCTCGGGATCGTGATCTCCTTTGAGGAGACTGTGTCCTTGTCGTCGCCGCCGCCGCTGAACATGGACGAGGCGAGCAGCGCCACCACCACGAACACCACGACGGCGCCGAGCCCGGCGAGCACGAACTTCCAGATGGGTGAACCGCCGGGGCGGTCGTCGTCGCGGTGCCCGCGTCCATTCCCGTTCCCTTGCCCGGCGTCGTCGTAGCGGTCGTCGTCGCCGAACCGGCCCGGCTGGTCGTAGCGGTCGTACGGGCCGGTCTGCTCGTAACGGTCGTAGGGCGCACGGCCCACCTGCGTGCGGTCGTCGTAGTCGTCGCCCTGGTAACGGCCGCGGTCGTCGTAGCTGTCGTAGCCGTCGTCGTAGCCGCCGCCCGACCGGCCGAGCAGCGCGGTGCCGGCTGTCGCCGGCGCCTGGGAGCCGAGCATCGTCTGGTCGGCGCCGCCCATCAACATGGCGTGCACCCGCTGCCCGCTCAGCGCCCGTTCCAGATCGTCGCGCATCTCGCCGGCGGTGGCGTACCGGTCGTCGGGGTCCTTCTCCATGGCCTTGAGCACGATGGCGTCGGCCTCGGGGGAGATGCGCGGGTCGTGGCTGGACGGCGGCGGCGGGATCTCCCGCACATGCTGGTAGGCGACCGCCACCGGGTTGTCACCGCGGAACGGCGGCTCTCCGGTGAGCAGCTCGTAGAGGAGCACCCCGGTGGAGTAGACGTCGCTGCGCGAGTCCACCCGCGCGCCACGGGCCTGCTCCGGGGAGAGGTACTGCGCCGTCCCGATCACCGCGGACGTCGCCGTCATGGTGGAGGACGTCGCGGTGGTCGCCCGGGCGATGCCGAAGTCCATGACCTTGGCCGCGCCGTCCGCGCCAACCATCACGTTCGCCGGCTTGATGTCGCGGTGGATGATGCCCGTGCGGTGGCTGTAGTCCAGCGCGGCGCAGACCTCCGCGGTGACCTGCAGGGCGTAGCGCTCGTCGAACGGGCCGCGGGCTTGGAGCAGGTCTCGCAGGGTCTGGCCCTCGACGTACTCCATCACGATGTACGGGAGCTGCGTCCCGTTGATGACGTCCTCACCGGTGTCGTACACCGAGACGATCGCCGGGTGGTTCAGTGAGGCCGACGACTGGGCCTCGCGGCGGAAGCGGGCGAGGAAGGTCGGGTCACGCGCCAGGTCGGCGCGCAGCGTCTTCACCGCCACCTCGCGGCCCAGCCGGATGTCGCGCCCCCGGTAGACCTCGGCCATGCCGCCGTAACCGATGCAGCCGCCGAGCTCGTACCGCTCGCCGACAAGTCTCGGCTGAGCGTCGTATCTCTCAGTTACATCGGTCACAGATTGTCACCCGTCGTCGGCTGGGTACCGCCGGCCACCACGGTGCCAGCCGCCTCGCCGCCCGCAGCGGCGATCTTTCCCGCTTCGGGTGTGAGATATAGCACATGTTGGGTGGCTGCCGCCGTGTCGTTATCGGAGTTGCCCGCATTCGCGAAGGTCCGGGTGATAACGGCGACCACCAGCACGGTGAGGATCAGCAGCGCGATGAGGACGGGCAGCGGAAGCCGGCGCCGGCCCGCCGGGGCTGCGCCCCGCCGGCGCCCTGAGCGGCCACCCACCGGGTCACCCGGGTCGTTCTGCCAGGCCGGCGCGGACGGCTGGTAAAGCGTGTTCGCCGGGTCGGGCCGCCCGCCGTCTCCCCGGTCGCCCGGAGCCCGCGAACCACGGTCGCCACCGGAGGAGTAGTTGGCCGCGTAGTCGGCGAACTCGCCGGGGCTGTACAGGCGCCCGGTGCCTCCGCGTGACCCGCCGGGTCCACCGGGTCCGGGTCCATAGCCCGTTCCGGGACCGGGGCCGGCCGGGCCGGGGCTCGGGTGCAGCGCCGTGGCCGGCATGCCGCCGGGGCCGACGCCCGCGGGGTCTGGCATCGGCGGCTGCTGCGGCCAGGCGGCGCCGTTGTTGGGCCGGTTCCACGAGGGCGTCCGCGGCACGCTCGGGGCGCGCGAGTGCCCGGGCCCGAAGGCCGGCGGCGCCGACGGAGCGGGGTGGCGAGCGGTCAGGTCCGGGGTGCTCGGGCCACCGTTCCACCGCCCGGCCTCGGCGTTCCACAGGTTGCGCCGGATGCTCGCCGCGGAGCGGGCGAACGCGCCCGCGGAGCTCGGCCGCCGCGAGGCGTCCTTCGACATCGCGGACTCGACCAGCGCCCTCACCTGGTAAGGGATGTCGTTGGGCAGCGGCGGCGGGGTGTCCTGCTGGTGGGCCATCACGACGACGATCGGGTTCCGGTCGTCGAAGGGCCGCCGCCCGGCCAGACACTCGTAGGCCACGACGCCGAGCGAGTAGACGTCACTCGCCGGTGTGACGGGGCGGCCGGACGCCTGCTCGGGGGAGACGTAGTAGGCCGTCCCCATCATGATTCCGGTCGCGGTGAGCGGGGCCGCGTCGACCGCGCGGGCGATCCCGAAGTCGGTCACCTTGACCGCGCCGTCATGGCGGATCAGCAGGTTGCCGGGCTTGACGTCACGGTGCACGACGCCGAGCGCGTGCGCCGCCTGCAGCGCGTCGGCGGACTGCCCGAGGATGTCGAGCATCCGGTCGGGAGTGAGGCGCTTCTCCCGGTGCAGCACGGCGGAGAGCGGCTCGCCCTCGACCAGCTCCATCACCAGGTAGGCGGTGGGGTAGTCGTCGGCCGTCGACACCTCGCCGTAGTCATACACGGAGGCGACGCCGGGGTGGGAGAGCCGGGCCGCGTGCCGGGCCTCACCCCGGAAGCGGACCAGGAAGGACTCGTCGCTGGCGTACTCCGGGCGCAGCAGCTTCACGGCCACGGGCCGGCCCAGCGTCTGGTCGAGGCCGCGCCACACCTCGCCCATGCCGCCGGTCGCGATACGGCCGTCGAGCCGGTAGCGGTTGTCGAGCACGGTGTTGGGAGACGCTGCGCCGGCGAACGGCTGCGACGGAGACGGGCTGTTGGCAGATGTGCTCATCGTTGCGTGTCCAATGCGGCCTGCATGACTTTCTGGGCAACGGGCGCTGCGACAGCGCCGCCGGTTCCGAGCTCCCCGCCTCCGTCCTCGACGATCACCGCTACGGCGACCTCCGGCGCGCTGGCCGGGGCGAAACCGACGAACCAGGCGTGCGGATCCTCGCCGTCACCGTGTTCGGCGGTACCTGTCTTACCCGCGACGTTGACACCGCTGATCTGGGCCTTACGCCCGGTGCCGGAGGTCACGACACTTTCCATCATCGTGGTGAGCTTGGCCGCGACCTCGGGAGTGATCGGCTTGCTGAGCACGGTCGGCTCGGTGCGGCTGATCCGTTTCGTATCCGGACCGCGCAGCTCGGAGACGAGATACGGCTTCATGCGGACACCCCCGTTGCCGATCGCCGCGGCCACCTCCGCCATCTGCAACGGCGTCGCCTGGACGTTGAACTGGCCGATCGCTGACTGTGCCGTCTGGGCCCCGTCCAGGTCGTTCGGGAAGATACTGCGTGCCTGCTGGAGGGGGAAGTCCTCGATCGTCGAGTTGAAGCCGAAGGCCTCGGCCTGGGCCCGCACCGCGTCGTCACCCAGTTCGATCCCCAGCTCGCCGAATGCTGTGTTGCAGGAGATGGTCAGTGCGTGGATCAGAGTATCGGTCTCGCCGTCCCCACAGGTTTCCCCGTCGAAGTTGGGTAGCACCGTGGTGCTCTGTGGAAGTGTGAGCTCATCGGGCGCGGGAACCCGGGTATCCGGCTCGTAGCGGCCCGACGACAGCGCCGCGGCGGCGGTGATCAGCTTGAACGTGGAACCGGGCGGATAGGTCTGCTGCGCCGGCCGGTTCAGCAGCGGCTGGTTCTTGTCGGTGGACAGCCCCTGGTAGGCGTCGGTCGCGGCGGACTCGTCGTGGGACGCGAGCGTGTTGGGGTCGTAGGTCGGGCTGGTGACCATGGCCAGGATGGCGCCGGTGGAGGGATCAAGCGCGACGACGGCGCCCTTGCGCCCCGCCAGCGCCTCGGTCGCCACCTGCTGCACGCGGGGGACGATCGTGGTCACGACGGTGCCGCCGCGCCGCTCCTCGCCGGTGAACAGGTCGGTGACCCGGCTGGCGAGGAGGCGGTCGTCGTCGCCGGAGAGGAAGACGTCCTCGGATCGCTCCAGGCCCGCCGCGGTGAACAGGGTGTAGTAGCCGGTGACGTTGGCGTAGAGCTGACCGGCGGGGTACTTGCGCTGGTACTTGTACTCGTCGTCGACCGGCACCGAGATCGCGAGCTCCTCGTCGCCGGCGATGATCCCGCCGCGCTGCCGCTCGAGCCGTTCGGTGATCTGGCGGGCGTTGGTCGGCTCCTCCTTCAGCCGGTTGACCTGACCGACCTGAACCCAGTTCGCGTTCACCAGCAGGGCGGCAAACAAGATCATGCAGGCGATGGCGACCCGGCGAATAGGGGTGCTCACGTGGTCTTCACCACCTGCGTCGGGCTTTCGGAGACTGCACTCGGGTCGAACAGCGGGGCATCCGGGACGGGTTCCTCCAGCCGCCGGGCAGCGTCGCTGATCCGCAGCAACAGCGCGATGATCGCGGCGTTGGCAACAATCGACGATCCACCGTAGGAGACGAACGGCAGCGTCAGACCGGTCAGTGGGATAAGCCGCATCACCCCTCCGACCTGCACGAACACCTGAAGTGCCAGGGTCGCGGACAGGCCGGTGGCCAGCAGCTTGCCGAACGGGTCCTTGGCTCCGAGCGCGGCCCGGATCCCACGCGCCGCGACGAGCGCGTACAGCAGCAGGATCGCCATCACACCGGTCAGCCCGAGCTCCTCACCCAGGCTGGCCATGATGAAGTCGGTGTTGGCGAAGGGCACCCGCTGCGGGCTGCCCTGACCGATACCGGTGCCGGTGATGCCACCCGCCGCGAAGCCGTAGAGGCCCTGGACGAGCTGGTACGACGTGTTGGACGGGTTCTCCCCGTCGAAGGCGTGCAGCCAGCCGTCGACGCGGATCTGAACGTGGCCGAACAGGCTGTGCGCCACCACCGCGCCGAGCATGAACAGCGCGAGCCCGATGGCCACCCAGGACGCCTGCTGGGTCGCCACGTACAGGATCACCAGGAACATCCCGAAGAACAGCAGCGACGAACCGAGGTCCTTCTGGACCACCAGGACGCCGAGGCTGGCCGCCCAGGCGACGAGGACGGGCCCCAGATCGCGGGCACGCGGGATCTTCATGCCGAGGAAGGACCGGGACGCCACCGACAGCACGTCCCGCTTGTTCACCAGATAGGCGGCGAAGAAGATCATAAGGATGATCTTCGAGACCTCGCTGGGCTGGAACGAGAACGGGCCGACCTGCAGCCACAGCCGGGCACCGTTGATCGTGGCTCCGATACCGGGCGCGATCGGCAGCACGAGGAACACCAGGCCGACCAGCCCCGCGGTGTACGCGTACCGGGCGAGGCTGCGGTGGTCGCGCACGACCGCCAGGACCAGGATGAACACCACGACCGCGAGCAGTGTCCACACGAGCTGGGTCTGCGCCGCGCCGGTGGGTACCTCGCGGCCCGCGCGCCGGGCCGCGTCGGCCTTCGCCAGATCGAGCCGGTAGATCATGACCAGGCCGATGCCGTTGAGCGCGGCGACCACCGGCAGCAACACGGGGTCGGCGGCGGGCGCGAAGCGGCGGACGGCGAGATGCGCCAGCGCCCACAGCGAGAAGAAGCCGAGGCCGTAGGTGAAGACCTGGAAGCCGATCGTGCCGTCCCGGGCGAGCGTCAGCGCCGCTAACGCCGCGGTGGCGAGGATCCCCGCGTAGCCGAGCAGAAACAGCTCACGGCGGCGGTACGGCGGAAGTTCGAGCCCACTCGGTAGCGGGAAGCCGGCGAACGTGGCTGTCAGGTCAGCCGACCTGGGCCTGCGGAGTGGGGGGAGGGTCATCGCGTATGCGTGCTCACGGAGAGGTGGACACGGCCAGCGACGGGCAGCTCGCCAGGGCCTGGGTAACCGCGGACGGGCAGGTGAGGACCACAGTGGGGGACGGATTGGGCCCGGCGTTCTTCGCCTCGGGCGTCGCGGTCGCGGACGGGGACGGCTTCACGGCCGAGTTCCCGTCGTCCTTCGCGCTGGCTGGCCTGGCCAGCTCGGAGACGATCTTTTCGGCATCGTCGAGGTCGTCGGCGGCTATGCCGTGGCGCAGCTCTTCCTGAAACGGCGCGGAGACCTCGGACAGCGGCTGGTGGTGAGACCGCACCGTCGACAGCGAGATACCGACGATGCTGCCCTTGAGCCCCTGGAACACCGCCACCCGGTCGTCATCCACGCCGACGTAGTACTGGCCCCGTACATAGGTCCAGCCGGCGGCCGCTCCCGCGACCACCAGCACCAGCACCACCGTCGACACGAACAGCCGGCGCCGGCCCCCGCCGCTCGCCAGGGCTCGTTCAGGGTCCTCGTCGGCCTCGTCGCCGCCGTCGCCGGAACCACGCCGGTGGAAGCCGGTGCGGCCGATGCGGGCGGCCTTCGCCGCCGCCGACTCACCGTCGGCG
This sequence comes from Parafrankia sp. EUN1f, assembly GCF_000177675.1. Taxonomy (GTDB): domain Bacteria; phylum Actinomycetota; class Actinomycetes; order Frankiales; family Frankiaceae; genus Parafrankia. Next base: position 18,161 of record NZ_ADGX01000127.1, on the reverse strand, counting down.
TTGCGCGGGTTCGGACCGGACCGGGCCGCCGCGGCGCCGGGCACCACCCGCTTCTCCGCCGCCGCCCCCGCCACGAGCGGTGAGTCGTCCGCCAGCGTGTCGTCCAGGACGTCCGCGACGACCACGGTGATGTTGTCCGGCCCACCGCCCTTGAGCGCCAGCTCGACCAGCCGGTCCACCGCGTCCTGCGGCTCGGGGAGCAGCAGCGCCTCCAGGATGGTCTCCTCGCTGACCACACCGGAGAGCCCGTCGGTGCACAGCAGGTACCTGTCCCCGGCGACCGCCTGGCGGATGGAGAGGTCCGGATCGACCTCGCGGCCGTCAAGCGCCCGCATCAGCAGGGACCGCTGTGGATGGGTGTTCGCCTGCTCCGGCGTGATGCGGCCCTGGTCGACCAGATCCTGGACGAGGGTGTGGTCGTGGGTGATCTGCGAGAGCTCTCCGTCGCGCAGCAGGTAGGCGCGGGAGTCGCCGACGTGCAGCAGCCCGAGATGATCTCCGGAGGAGAGCATCGCCGTCACCGTCGTGCCCATCCCGTCGAGAGCACTGTTCTCGATCGCCATGTCACGCAGACGCCTGTTGGCGTCCCGGACCGCCTCGGACAACTCCTCGAGCAGGCTCGCGGGCTCGACGTACCCGTCGAGCTCGGCCAGCCGGGAGATGACGGTCGAGCTCGCGACCTCACCCGCGGCATGACCACCCATGCCGTCGGCAACCGCGAGCAGGCGGACTCCCGCATAGGCGGAGTCCTCGTTCCCTTCTCGGACATGCCCGATGTCCGAGCGGACGGCGAAGTGAAGCCTGAGGCTCACCGGTGAAGCTCCAGGACGGTCTTCCCGATCCTGACCGGCGCGCCGAGAGGTACCGGCATGGGACTCGTCACCTTCGTGCGGTTGAGGAATGTGCCATTGGTGGAGCCAAGATCCTCGACGAACCACTGCCCGTCGTGAGGAACGAGTCTCGCATGCCGTCCTGACGCGAAGTCATCCTCGAGGACCAGAGTCGAGTCCGGTGCCCGTCCGATGGTGATTCCCTCGGGACCCAGTGGGATTGTTGTGCCTGCAAGGTGTCCCTTTGTGACCACGAGGCGGGTCGGGGTCGCATCGGCGGCCGGCGGCGCGGGCGGTGGCGGCCGCGGGTCCTGCCGGGGCGGCCGGACGCGGGCCGGTGGCCGCCCCGCCGGTGCCGGTGCACGGGCCGCGACCGGCTGACGGCGGCGTTGGCGTTGCGTCGGGCCGAACATGTCCAGCCGCACAGCACGAACCGCGACCAGAACGAAGCCCCAGAGCAGAGCCAGGAAGCCGATCTTCACCAGCAGGAGGACAAGCTCGCTGGGCTCAGTGGGGTCCACAGCTACCAGCCCCCACGGCGGCCGTCGTCACCGTAACGCTCCGCCGGCCCGCCAGCGCGGCGGGAACCGTAGGAACCGGCGTCTTCGACCGGCTCCAGGGCCTCCAGGCCGTCGTCGGACCGAGCGGCCGGACGCTGCCGGGGATCCGGCTGGGAGCGGTACATCTCATCACCACCCGCGTCTCTCGCGCCGCCAACTGATGACTCGGCACGATAGCCGCGGCCGCGTTCACGCTGCGGATCACGCCCATAACCCGGGCCCCGATCCGGCCCGGCACCCGGCCAGCCACCACGGTCACCGCCGCGCGGCGGCGGACCGTCGTCGCGGAAGCGGGCGGACGGGCCTTCGCGGTACTCGTCGGCTCCGTAGCCGTCGGGGCGTGGGCCGCCGTCACGTCGGGCCGGTCGAGGGCCGGAGTCGTCGCGGAAGCGGGCGGACGGGCCTTCGCGGTACTCGTCGGCTCCGTAGCCGTCGGGGCGTGGGCCGCCGTCACGTCGGGCCGGTCGAGGGCCGGAGTCGTCGCGGAAGCGGGCGGACGGGCCCTCGCGGTAGTCGTCCCCACCACGCCCCGGACGGTCGGCGAACCCCGGCCCACGGCCACCGGGCGGTGGAGTCGGACTGCGCCGACCTGGCGAGGTCGGCTGGTGCGGATCGAACGGCGGCGGCGTCCGCTGGTCGGCCGGCGCGGGCCCGGGGCGGCCCGGCGGGTTGGACGCACGGGCGGCCGGTGGCGGCGTGCGCGCGCCCCGTGGGCCGCCGCCGCGGGACTCCTCCCGGCGGAACTCCACGATCGCGGTGCCGAGCTCGATGCGGTCGCCGTTCATCAGCTTCACCTGGGTCGCCGCGCGCCCGTTCACGAGGCTGCCGTTGGTGGAGCCCGCGTCCACGTAGAGGAACTGCCCGTCCGGCAGGCGGCGGATCTCACCGTGCCGGCGGGACACCCCGGTGTCGTTGAGCCGGATGTCGCACTCGACGCTGCGGCCGATCACTGTGATCTCGGCGTCCAGCGGATACTCCCGCTCGCCGCTGGCACCGCCGGCAGCCCGCGTCGTAATCAGCAGATGCGGAGTACCCGGCGCGGCCGGGCGGCGAGGACCTGCCCGGCGACCACTGACCACCGCCGCGTCGGCCGAGGCGACACTGCTGCGGATACGGAAGACGCCGATGTCGAGATCGTCGGCCTCCGCGAGCCGAACGGTCACCGGACCGACGAAGGTGTAGCGCTGCTCCGCGGCGTGCTCGCGGACCATCTCGGCCAGCCCGTCGCAAAGCTCGCGGGTATAAGGGGCCAGCCGGGCGAAGTCGCCCCCCGCCAGCTCGACGGCGAACTCGTTCGGGACCAGAACCCGGTTGGAGCTGTGCGCGCGCCGATCGTCGGTCTCCCGAGCGAGCGCGCTGGCGATCTCGACAGGTTCGACCCCGCCCTTGAAGACCTTCGCGAACGCACCCTCGACGAGGCCGCCCAGGCGCCGCTCGAAGCGCTGGAGCACGCCCATGCCCGACCTCCCTTCTCCCGGTCTGTGAGATCGTATGCCCACCGACGGGTCCGTCCCACGGCTCGGCAGCTTGACATGGCAACCCGGTCAGCCGGGGGGCGTTGCCCGAGTGCACCGCCCACGTGATAGCGTGTGCCACGACAAGTTGATAGTCCCACTCGGGCGAGTGGCGGAATGGCAGACGCGCACGGTTCAGGTCCGTGTGTCCGAAAGGACGTGGGGGTTCAACTCCCCCCTCGCCCACGAGCTGGCTCGTCGTGATCGTCGAACTTTGTTCGGCTTCCCGGCGGGCCGCGATTTTTTTCGGGGGGTGACCCCCCGAGACCCCCCCGGTCTTGCGGGGTCGTTGTGGTTGCGGGTCTTCGGGTGGTTTCCCGGGGGCCGTTCTGTCTGCGGGGGCTGGGTTCCCTGAGACCTCCCAGCACCTTCCGCCCCGGGCGTCGAGCAGTGGGGTGCTCCGGTGGCTCGTTGGTGTTGATCGGCGGTTTTTGGTGGGTGTGCCGGCGGGCCTTTTCTGCGCGATGATGGCGGAGGCCCTGGGGGGGAACGTCATGAGAGCATCGGTGGCTCCGCGCAGTCGCGTGCTGGTCGCTCTCGCTGTTGCCGTTTTCGTCGGTGGAACCGTGATCGCGCGCCGCCGCGGATATGCCGTCGGTGGCCGGACGATCGTGCGCTGCCGTCAGGGCCACCTCTTCACAACCGTGTGGATACCCGGAGTGTCGCTGAAGGCGATTCGTCTCGGTTGGCTGCGGTACCAGCGTTGCCCGGTGGGCCACCACTGGACGTTTGTCACCCCGGTCCGGGCGAGCGATCTCACCGACGCGGACCGGGCTGCCGCTGCCGTCCTGGACACGCCCGTCCCATAGCGTGACGGTCCGGGTGGCCGTACGCCGTTCGGGCCCGAGCCCTCGCGTGCACCGGGCGATTCGAGAAATCCGTCGAATCGGCGGGTGTCGGTCGGGTCAGCGGGCGGTTGTCGTGGTCAGGCCGAGAGGTGGCTGGTCGGGGCAGGACTGCAGAACCTCGCGCATCGCGGCGGCCTCAGGCTGCTCGACCCAGAGACCGTAGCGGGCCTTCAGCCCGACCTGGCGGGCCACATATGCGCAGCGCGCCCCCGGGCTCGGCGGCAGCCACTCGGATGCGTCCTGGTCGCTCTTGGCCTGGTTGGTCGGGCCGTCGACCGCCAACAGGTTCTCCGGGTCGTTCGCGAAGGCCAGCCGTTCCTGGTCGGACCATTCCAGGGCCCCCGTGCGCCAGGCGTCGGCCAGCGCTACGACATGATCGATCTGCACCGCCGAAGCGTTGCGTTCGCGGTTGAAACGTATCGTGCGAGTTGTATACGGATCCCTGAGCTCGCCGGTCAGGACGATGCAGTCATCCGACCGGCGGGTGGTGATGCTGCGAAGATCGCGGTGAAGGATGTCGTTGCGGGTGTCGCACCCGTTCTGATCGACGTCCGACCAGGCGGTACCGAACTTGTCGCGCCGATAGGCGGGCGAGTTGTCGCCCGCTCGGACGGACAGTGTGCCGAGCAGTTCCAGCGCCGATCCGGCCCCCGCCCCCGGTGCGTTTTCGTCACCGAAGCCGGCCGCGCCTGGGGTGGCGGTGGCGGATGTTCCCGAGGCGACGTCGAGTACCTCGCCGCAGCCGGTGGCCAGAAACGCGAGGAGAACAGCGACCAGGACGCCGGCTCCTCGTGGCAGCCGGCCGGACGCCGAGCGGCCGCCCTGCTGCGCGGCAGCGGTTGGCTGCGTTTCCACTCATGTCCCCGATCTGCCTGTGGCCTGGCGGTATGCCTGCTGCGCCCGTCTGCGGGACGTGATGGTCGACTTTCCCACGTGGAGATCACCGTAACCTGCGGTGTGGCAGACCCCACGGCCGGACGGACACGGAGCCGGGCAGGGAGGTGCTTCGGCCGGCGGCGGTGGCGTCAGGGAATGATCACGGCGCCGAGGCTCTCCGGCCGTTCGTGTAGCTCGAGCGACTTCGCCTTCTCGTCGGCCGGGATGTCGAAGACAAACGTGCCGGTGACGGTGTCGCCGGGTTTGATGGTGTCCCAGATACCGCCGTTCAGGCTCGGGTAGAAACGCGCAACAAAATCGGCGGAATGGCGTTCACCGGCCGATGTGGTCAGATACTGCTTCGAGCTTTCCAGCAGGCGGCTGGCCGTTCCCCTGTTTGTGATCGTGATGTCCACCAGGCAGAACTGGCCAGTGGCCTTGAGGGCGAGGACTTCGCCGACCTGATGCTCACCACATTTGATCTTGTTTGCGCGAAATTCCAGCTGGTCGTCGCGGACCGGTGAGCCCACCTTCGCCGTCCTTGGTGCGGTCGGCTCCTGGGCGGACAGGCCCTGGTCTCCGGCTCGCCGGTCACCCGCCCCGCCTTGTTCGTCAGCACCGGTGATCGAGCTGATGAACCAGGCGGAGAGGAGCACAACAAGGGCCACGGCGGCGAACCCGAGCAGGCGCTGCCGGGTGAAACGCGGCGGACGTGACAGATCAGGGGGCGCGTCGAGGCCGGGGGGATGGTAAGGGCCACCGCCCGGCGGGCGCGCCGCCGGCCAGCCTCCGGCGGGCTGCCCCGCGCCCGCGGCTCCGGAGAACGACGGTGCCCCGGCCGGAACGGGAACCGGCAGCCCCCCCGGGTGTTGTCCCCCCGGCTGTGGGCCCGCCGGCGCTGCGCCGGCGTTCGGACGGGCGGAGCCGGCGGCCGCGCCGCCCGGTCGGCCCTGCGGCCCCAACTGGCTGGGTGGTCGGGCCACGGGTGGTTGCCACCTGCCCGGGCGCGCGGCCCGCCAGCGGTCCCCCCGACCGCGTGGCTGTGGGGGTGCGGCACCCGGGCCCACCCCGATCCGCCTGTCGACGGACTCCGACGGTTCGGCCCGGCGCAGCGAAACGTTCGGCAGGCTCACGCCCTGGGTCAGGTGCAGCAGTTCCTCGGCCTCGTCGACGACGGTGGGGCTCGGCCGCCACGCCCGGCCCTCGCCGCTCTCCGAAGGCTGCGTGGGCGGTAGCGCGATGAGGCTCAACAGCAGGTCGCGCGCGCTCGGCCGGGCGTCGGGGTTCTTGGCGAGGGCGGCGGCCACCAGGGGTTTCAGGCTCGGTGACAGCCCGACGAGATCCGGCTCCCGGCCGACGATGCGGGTGCTCAGCTCGAGGTCGGTTCCGGTGCCGAACGGATGGCGGCCGGTGCCCGCGAAGGCCACCAGGATGCCCCAGGTGAAGACGTCCGCCTCCGGCCCGATCGGCTGACCGTTGACCTGCTCGGGTGCCATCCAGCCGGCGGAGCCGAAGCCCCAGGCGGTCGGCTTGGCCTTCGCCCCCTCCAGGGCCTGCGCGATGCCGAAGTCGATGACCCGTGGGCCGGACATCGACAGCAGGACGTTGCTCGGCTTGAGGTCGCGATGCACGAGGCCGGCGCTGTGAATGGCCGTGAGTGCCGTCGCCACGCCGACGGCGAGCCCGGTGAGGGTCGACCCGCTGATCGGGCCGTTCTCCACGGCGTGGTCCAGCCGGACACCGTCGATGAACTCGGTCACCAGGTAGGGGGCGGCGGCGTCGGGATCAGCGTCGAGCACCTCGGCGGTGCAGAATGGCGCGACTCGGCGGGCGGCGTCGACCTCCTGGCGGAACCGTCGACGGAACTCCTCGTCGGCCGCGAGGTCGGGGCGGACGATCTTGACGGCGACCCGCCTGCCCGCGGTCTCGGAGAGGTAGACCGTGCCCATGCCACCCGCGCCGAGGCGGCGTAGCAGGCGGTATGGGCCGATCACTCGGGGCTCGTGCGGGTGCAGGGTCTCGCCGGGAGGCGTCAGGCCTTCCGGTTGTCCGCGCGCCGCCGGGGCGTGTTCCCCGTTGTGATCCACTATGACGTTCCACCTTCGGTGCCGGGGTAGCGGCGTCTATGGTCTGTCCGCAGTCTGCACCAACACGTGGGCGGCTCCGGCCGGCCCGAAGCTATGGCCGGATTTTCCGACTACGCGGCGGGGCGCCGTCCGCGTGGAGTGGACGGAACTGCCGTCACTGTTGTCGATACACGACCAGATGGGCGGTCTGCCGGAATTCCGCAGTCGTTGATCCGACAGGTTCGCCGGTGCGTGCCGCGCGCGCCGCCAGCCAGGGCGGACCTGCGGCGTGGGGCCGCGCTGTGACAGATCCTCGCCGGGGCAGACCACGGCGTCCTGCAGGAGACCACAGACCAAAGACCACAGTTTCCTGTGGAGCACACGCGATCAACGGTGCTCGGGCGTGAAACCATGGGCAGCCCGGTTCGGGACGATCTGGACTGCGGCCGGCCGGCCGGCTCGGGGCGAGTCCGTCCTGTGAGCCGATGCTGTTGGCGGCCGGCCAGGCCACGGAAGTGGGAGAGCGTGCGGATGATCGACACCCACGGCCCGTGGCTCGACTGCCCGTGGTGCGGCGGCCGGGTGCCGCTGGCCTACCTCGCCCCGTCGGACGAGGAGCCCGGCGCCGCTGCCGGGGTCTGCACGGAATGTCGGCGGCGGGTGACGATCACGCCGCCGGACGACCCCTTCGCCCCGGCGCGCTGACGTCCGTGCCCGAAGCGGATGAACCGGCCGGAGCATGCGGGCTGGGTCAGGCCCTCGCGCCTGACCCAGCCTGGCGGCCTGGTCGGCTTGGCGTGCCTGGTCGGCTTGGCGTGCCTGGCCGGCCGGCCGGCCAGGTTGTCAGCGTTCGAGCTCGTTGGCCACCGCATGGACGACCTTGGCGACCTTCTGTGCCGCCCTCCGGTCCGGATAGCGGCCCCGCCGGAGATCGCGCTGGACGTCGTCCAGGATTTTGATCATGTCTTCGACCATGCTGTGCAGTTCGTCCGGGCTGCGCCGGGCCGCGTTCGCGGCGGCCTTGGCGACGGACGGGGGAGCAGCCAGAATCCGTACCGACAGAGCCTGGTCCCCGCGGCGCCCGGCGGCAACGCCAAACTCGACCCGGTCGCCGGGCTTGAGCCGGTCTACGCCGGCCGGAAGGGCCGCCTTGTGGACGAAGACGTCGTCGCCGTCGTCACGGCTGAGAAAACCGAAACCCCTGTCAACGTCGAACCACTTGACTTTGCCGGTGGGCACGGGCGACCTCGTTCTGCGTTGCGGATCGGTGGGTTGACACGCGGTGACGAAGTCCCAGGCTATCGGGCCCCTGCGTCAGGTGTAGCCGGTTCGCGGACGATGACACTGCGTGGTCGGAGCGGCCGGGCCGCTCCTGCTGGAGGCACCGGGACGTACCTGCAGGTCCGACGTGTGTGGGATCGCGGAATACCGACGAATTGGCCGAATTAATCGGTTCTTCCTGCCCCTGTCGACGTTACGGAAGGCGTGCCCGGGGCAGGACGCCGAGCGTAGGGCGGGCCGGATCCGTCCGATCTTTTTGAGGAGTGTGATTGTGATGCCGAAGCTTGGCCACGACCTCGACTTCCGTGACGCCGGCGCATTCTCCGAGGCCGAGGACAGCCGTCGTCGGGATGCGAAGGCGCACGCCAGCGGCGGTCCCGTTGATCCCGAGGCGATGAGGCACGCCGACGGTCTCACCGTCTCCGCCGAGGAGGCGGCCGCCTACCGGGAGCACGTGGAACGGGGCGCCCGCCAGCAGGGCGAGGGCGCGCCGATCTTCTGACCTCACGAGGCGCCTGCGCCGCACAGCCGCCGTGCAGTCGCCGCACAGTCGCCGCACGGCCGCCGTAGCGCCCGTCAGTCCAGGCGCGGATCACCCGCCCGGCGACAGCAGCTCGTTCATCGAACCGGAGCGGAATCCACGCGGATCCACCTCCGCACGAGCGAACCCGGCGTCGACCACCAGAGCCAGCAGCTCGGGGTGGGCCGCCAGGTCGGCGGTCCGCTCGGGATCGACCTCGATCCTGGCCAGCTCACCCAGGTCGCGTACCCGCAGGTCGCGGATCTTCAGGCCCGCCTCGGCGACGGCCAGGCGCAGGGCCGACTCGGCCCGCTCAACTCTTGCCAGGCGGGCCGGGCTGACCTGCACGCCGTAGGCGATCCGGCTCGCCAGGCAGGCCGCCGCCGGCTTGTCCCAGGTGGGCAGCTCCCACTGCCGGGACGCCGCACGGACCTGGGCCTTCGTCAGGCCGGCGTCGAGCAGCGGGGTACGCGCTCCCCGGCTGGCCGCGGCACTGATGCCGGGCCGGAACCCGGCGACGGCGTCATCCGCGTTGGTGCCGGTCACCACGTGGGCCAGACCCAGCTCGGTGGCCAGCGGGGCGAGCGTGTCGATCAGCTCCGACTTGCAGAAGTAGCAGCGGTTCGCGCCGTTGGCCCGGTACGCCGGGTTGCTCATCTCGTCGGTTTGCGGCAGGAGGTGGCGCACGCCGAGGTCGGCGGCGAACCGGCGGGCCGCGGCCAGCTCGTCCGCCGGCAGCGAAGCGGAGACGGCGGTGGCGGCGACCACCGAGGCGGGCCCCAGCGCACGCACCGCCGCGGCCAGCAGCAGCGCCGAGTCGGCGCCGCCGGAGAAGGCGACCAGCACCGACCCGAGCTCCTCCAGCCGCGTCCGCAGCGCGTCCAGACGCCGTTGCTGGATCTCGCCGTCGAGCCAGGCCGGGAAGGTGGCCAGGTCGTCCAGCACGACGTGCGCGCCGGCAGCGGAGAGCTCGTCGGGCGGGCAGGGGCCGGTCGCGACCGCCACCGCCGTCGCACCGCCGCTGTGCGCCCCGCGGACGTCCCCGACGTGGTCGCCGACGAAGATGTCGACCCCGTGCTCGCGGATCGCCTCGCCCTTGGCCTCCGCGAACAGCCACCCCGCGACGTCGTCCACGGTGAGCCCGATGTGCGCCAGGCTGGCCTCGGCCAGCGGGCCGCTCTTGGCGGTGACCACCACGGCCCGCCCGCCGGCGGCCCGCACGGCCGCGACGGCCGCCGCCGCGTGCGGCATCGCGACGGACACCGGGACCGCGTGCACCGGATAGAGCTCGCGATAGCGGACCGCCTGGCGCGCCACCTCGTCCGCAGGGAACCAGCGGGCGAGCTCCTCTTCGAGCGGTGGTCCGAGCCGCCGGACCGCGGCCTCGCCGTCGATCGTGACGCCGGTCTCGGCGGCCAGAGCGGCGAAGGCCGCGACGATCCCGCGCCGGGCGTCCAGCAGCGTCATGTCCAGGTCGAAGCCGACGACCAGGGTGGATGTTCTCCAGGGGGACACTCGGTGAGCCTAACCAGCGTCATGGGCGCACCGCCCGGAGCCGGTAGGGTCCGCGAGTGTGACCAGGGTTGTGGTGGATGTGATGCTCAAGCCGGAGATCCTTGACCCGCAGGGCCAGGCGGTGCTTACCGCGCTGCCCCGGCTCGGCGTGAGCGGGATCAGCGGGGTTCGCCAGGGCAAGCGGTTCGAGCTCGACCTGGACGGTGAGGCCGACGCCGAGGTGCTCGCCCGCATCGAGCACCTCGCGTCGACGCTGCTCGCCAATCCGGTGATCGAGGACTACGTCGTCCGGGTGGAACAGACGTCATAGCCCGGGGACGGACGTCGGGGCGCAGAACGGACGTCGTCGCCCACGCCGGTCGCCGGCCGCCCCGTGCGGGGTGGCCGGCACCCGGTGCTAGCGAACGGTGGGCGCGAGGGGTGTCTCACTGATCATCGGGCGCCCGGCGGCCTGCCAGGCGAGCATTCCGTCCTCGAGGTTGCGCGCCTGCCACCCGCCGCGGGCCAGGTAGGCGGTGACCTCGGCGGACCGCCGCCCGGAGCGGCAGACGACGACGACATCCCGATCCTGGGGGACCTCGTTGATACGAGCCAGGAAGTCGCCCATGGGGATGTGGAGCGCGCCGTCGATGTGACCGGCGGCCCATTCATCCGGCTCACGCACGTCGACGAGCAGCGGGCCGCCCTCGGCGGGCAGCTGGACGGGAAGCTCCGGCACGGTGACAGTTGGTATCTGCTGGGGACTCACAGCGCCATCCTGCCACCCGCCGCGGCGAGCAGTGGATGGGCCGTCACGCTACTTGAGCAGCTTCGACAGCCGCCGGTCGGCCAGCGGACGTCCATCTGTCTGGCAGGTCGGGCAGTACTGCAGCGAGCGGTCGGAGAAGGAGACCTCCCGGATGGTGTCCGCGCACCGCGGGCAGGGTAGCCCGGTCTGGCCATGCACCTTCAGCCCCAGCTTCTTCTCCGCCTTGAGGTCGGCGGCGGCGAGGCCGCGGGCGGCGTCCGCCGCGTCGCGCAGCACCCCGGTGACGGCCGCGTGCAGCTGGTCGACCTCCATGGTGGTCAGCGCCGCGGCGGGCCGGAACGGCGAGAGCCGGGCGACCCAGAGGGCCTCGTCCGAGTAGGCGTTGCCCACCCCGGCGATCTTCGACTGGTCGGTGATGACGCCCTTGATCTGCGCCCGCCCAGACTCGGCGAGCAGCGCGGCGAGGACGTCCCGGGTGAACTCGGGGGAGAGCGGGTCGACGCCGAGCCGGCTGATGCCGTCGACCTGCGCGGGGTCGCGCACCAGGTAGACGGCCAGCCGCTTCTGCGTGCCGGCCTCGGTGAGGTCGAAACCGGAACCATCGGTGAAGACCACGCGCAGTGCCAGCGGGGAACGGCCCGGCCGGGCTGGGGTCCGCGGCTGCTTCGCCTTCCACTGCAGCCAACCGGCGCGGGCGAGATGGGTGACCAGGTCGAGCCGCTCGCCGTCGGCCGCGGCGAACACGAGGTCGAGGAACTTGCCGTGCCGCTGAACGGCCACCAGCGCCGCGCCGACCAGCGTGGAGAAGGGCGGGTCGAACGTCTTCAGGGCGTTCACCGCGACCGGCTCGACGCGAGCCACGGTCAGGTCGGCAGCGGTCTCCCGCAGGAAGGCCGCCAACGCCTCGACCTCGGGAAGCTCCGGCATGAACGCCAGTGTCGCACCGGAGCGGACAGCTGGGTCAGATTCGCGGGGGCCACGTGTCGAGGGATCCGGGCGGGAGCGCGGGCACGAGGCCGGCGGCCACCGCCCGCCCGAGAAGCTCACCGACGGCGGCCATGCCCTCGTCCCCGAGATCGAGCGAGAAGTCGTTCACATAGAGCTCGATGTGCGCGTTGACGACGTCCGGTGCCATCTCCTGCGCGTGTTCGATCACGAAGGAGGCGCTCGCGGACCGGTCGGCGAAGGCAGCCGCGACGCTCGCCCGGACCATTTCCGAGAGCGCGGCCGGGTCCAGCCCGCGGCGGCCCAGGATGCCGCCGAGCGGGATCGGCAGCCCGGTGTGGCCCTCCCACCAGTCGCCGAGATCGGCCACCGCCGTCAGACCGTAGGACGGGTAGGTGAACCGGGACTCATGGATGACGAGCCCCGCGTCGAACCGTCCGTCCCGTACCGCGGGCATGATCTGGTCGAACGGCAGGACCTCGATCGAGCCGATGCCGAGCTTCTCCGCCCACAGCCGGAACAGCAGGTAGGCCGTGGTGCGGGTGCCCGGGATCACGACCGAGGCGCCGCGCAGGTCCGTCCGCCCCGCGGTCAGGACGAGCGGACCACACCCGCGGCCCAGCGCGCTGCCCGCGCTGAGCAGGCTGTACTTGTCGAGCAGCCACGGCAGGGCCGCGTACGACACCTTGACCAGGTCGTCCAGGCCCTGGGCGGCACGGGCGTTCAGCACGTCGATGTCGGCGAAGGTCGTCGACACCGCGGGCGCCGCGGGCACCAGGCCGTGGATCAGCGCGTGGAAGGCGAAGGTGTCGTTCGGGCAGGGGGAGATCGCGAGGGCCAGCGTGTCGACGGCCGGTGAGCCGCCCGCGGAACTGGCCGTTGCCGCGGCCGATGACGTACCCATGGCGAGCCTCCTCGTTCCGTCCTGCCCGTTGTGCCCCTGCCCCGTTGCGCCCCCGCCAGGTCCGCCAGGTCCGCCAGGTCCGCCGGGCCCGTCGTGCCCGGCGTGCCGCTGGACCCGTCGCCGACGGATCCAGCGCCGGACCGTCCTACTCGGCGTCCAGGACGGGCACCAGGCCCTCCGGGTGCGCGACGAGCGCCGCGGCCGCCGTGCGAAGGCTGCCCAGCGCCGCCTGCATGTTCCAGGACGCCCGGTCCCGGCGGCCGACCAGATTGCTGATCGCCCGGATCTCGATCACCGGCACTCCGAAGGCCCCGGCCGCGACGCCCACAGCGTGGCCTTCCATCGCCTCCGCGATCGGATCCAGCCGCGCGGTGAAGGTGGCGGCTCGCCGCTCGGTTCCGGTGACGGTCGACACGGTGATCACGGTGCCGCTGACAATTCTGCGCCCCGTGACGCCCAGCACCGATGTCATCCGCCGCACCAGGCCCGGGTCGGGCCGCACCGTCGACGATCCCAGCCCCAGGTCGTCCATGGTCAGGAAGGCGCCGGTCGGAGCCGGGCTGGCCGGTGGACCCGGCTGGGCCGCCGGTGCTCCGGCGGGATGGAACCCCAGGTTGCGGTCCATCTCACTGATCCTGACCGGGGGGATGACTTCGGCCGGCTCGTCGAGCCCGGACTCGGCGCCCAGGTCGGCCGCGACCATCTGGTCGGCGATGACCAGGTCGCCGATCTCGGCCCAGCCGCGGAACCCGCCTGCGACCCCCATCGCGATGACCAGCCCGAACGGCTCGCCCGCCGCGCTCGCGACGGACAGCGCCACCGCGGTTCCGGCGGCGGCCGCCGCACCGGCCGGACCGGCCGCGAGCACGGTCACCGGGCCACGCCGCCGGCCGACGTATGGGCCGAGGGTCGAGGTGGTCAGCAGCTGCCGGTCCCAGTCCGGAGAGACGAGCCCCCCGGGGCCGGACGGGGTACGTGCGCGGCTGCGCGACCAGCTCCCCATCAGACCGGCGCACACCGCGTCCGCCTCGGCGTTCACCGCGGTGACGATGAGGGTGCGGGTCATGACCCGTTCAAGATCATGTTGTGGATGTGTCCTTCGTGTGCCGTCGTGCCGATGGGCTGCCGGCTGCGGGCAGGCGACCGTGCCGGACGGCGAAGTAACGCCACGATGCCTGGGAGGTGGTGCAAACCGGACTAGTTGACGGACCCTAGCACCGCGATCGACCCTCCGTGGCCCTGTGTACGCTTTGTGATTTTGCTGTCACGAAAAGTGTGCGATATGGGTGGCTGGCGCCGAGGGCGTTCGGACGGTGGAGTAACAGCCTGTCAAGGCCCGACGGGTGTCGGCGTGTCGCGTTGAAACGGATGGGCCTCCGCGAGGAGTCGAGGATCTCGGTCGCCCGAACCGCGTGTGGCGATGCTCCCGGCTCCCGGCTCCCGGCGGCCGCGCTCCCGGTTGCCGTTGCTGCCGGGCAAGCCCGGAGGACTGTGGTCATTGGGACGACCGAAATCCTTCAATCTTCGGGCGGCGGCCTGGGATTGCCGTTGCTGCCGGGCAAGATCTGAGGATTGTGGTCGTTGGGAGGACCGAAATCCTCGGATCTTCGGCCCCGCACGGCCGGCGATCCGTAGCGCCGCTCGATACTGGCGTAGAAGATCTCGGCGGCCGCATCCGCGCTTGCGGCCGGATCGCCGAGCCGTGTCACGCCGCTGTCAGCGTCAACACGATCACAGCCGGTGGCTCGGCGGCACCCACAGCGGCTCGATCGAACGCCCTTGGTGCTAGGGCTGGCGGCCACGGCGTGCGCGGCCACGTCCCGGGCGGCCGCCCACCGGCCGTGACGGATCCGGTGCCACAGGTTCCGGGTCGTCCCGGTCCGGCGCCGGGACGCCGAGATCCGGCACGGTGTGGTCGGGAATCGTGAGATCAGGAATGGTGAGGTCCGGAACCGTCGGGTTTCCGGCCGCCGGCCGTGATCCCCGCGACCAGCCCCGCGGATCATGCCACCCGACCGGGACGTCGGCGCGCTGGTCGGGGGCGGCGCCGACCGGGCCGGGATCGGCCATGGCCGCCACGGCGTACCCGTCGTGGCCGGTCGCTGGCAGGGGCCCTCCTGTCGGGTGCGGGGCGCCTGTCGGGTGCGGGGCTGCTGGCGGGTGCGGCGTGGCCGGTGGGTGCGGTATGGCCGGTGGGGCAGGGAAGTCTGGCGTGGTCGGTGGTGCCAGGAGGTCTGGTGGGGCCGCCGGGCCAGCCGGGGCGGCAGCCGACGCAGTCCGCACCTGCCGCTCGCGGGCCTGTGCCCTGGCCTGGCGCAGGGCACGGGCCTGCAGGATCAGCGTCAGCCCGACGGCTGCGGCCGCGAGGGCGAAACCGAGCGCTCCGGGCATCTCGATCAGCCCCAGTGCTCCGCCGAGGACCCAGCCGAGCTGCAGCGCTGTCTCCGAGCGGGCGAAGGCGGAGCCGCGGGTGTCCTCCACGATGTCGCGCTGGATGATCGCGTCCAGGGCGAGCTTGGCCATCGAGCCGGCGGTCATCGCCGCCAGCGCCGCCACCAGCGAAGTCAGCCGGGTGTAGGTCACCGCGGCCAGCAGGCAGCCGCTTGTCGGCAGCAGCAGGCTCAGCACCAGGATGCCCTCCGGGCGGCGGCGGCCGAGCCGGCCACCGATCAGCACGCCGATGCCGCTACCGACACCGGCGGTCGCCGCCAGGGCGCCGAGCCAGAGGTTGTTGCCGCCGTTCGTTCGCAGCAGGAAAGCCAGATAAAAGGTGAGGAAGCCCACCAGGCCGCGCAACACGAGCGTTGCCCGCAGCGCTACCGGAAGAGCACCGAGCACCGCCACGACCCGGTTCCGCAGGCTGCCTCGGCGGCGCGGACCGGTCAGCTCGCGCAGCGTCCGCTCGCCGGCGGCGGAGTCGACATGACCGGGCAGGTTGAAGGCGAGCAGAACGCCGACCATGTAGACCAGCGCGCAGACCCGTAGAACCCACGGATAGCCGACGAATGGGATGTTGGCCAACCCAAGGCCCAGCGGGGCGACGATCGCGCCGGCCACGATGTTGACCAGTGAGATCCGCGAGTTGACTTTCACCAGGGTCAATTCCGACGGCGTGACGCGCGGAACAACAGCGCTGCGAGCGACACCGAAGGCCCGGGAGAGCACGAGCAGACCCAGCGCGAGCGGGTAGACGGCGAGACCGTCGAGGGCACCGGCGAGCTGCCAGGCCAGCAGACAGCGCCCCAGGCAGATGGCCGCGAGCGCGGTGCGCCGGCCGTAGGCGACCCGGTCCAGCAGCGGACCCACGATCGGCGCCAGGAGGGCGAACGGAACCATGGTGATCAACAGGTACAGCGCGACCTTGGAACGGGCCTCACCGGTCGGTACCGCGAAGAACAACGATCCGGCCAGTGCGACTGTGACAAGCGCATCACCGGCCGCGTTGACGAACGACAGCTCGGTCAACGCGGAGAGCCCGGACTGTTGCGCGCCGTCGCGGCGAATGGTCGCACGCAGGCGGTTCACTCCCTGGGCGAGCGTGCTTCCCAACTTCACCCTGACGAGTCTGCTCGCCGTCACCGCCCGAGACCACGACCACATCGGGCGGGGCGGCAGTCGGTGAGTGAGAATACGTGCGTGGAAACACTCGACGTTCGCTCCGAGTCGGCTGGGACTCGTGCATCTCGGGCCCCGTCGTCAGGCGCCGACGGGCCGGCAGCCGACACTGCGGCGGATCACAGTGAGGCCACTGGGTCGGCTGTACCGGGCTCGACGGATTCGACCGGCTCGCCGGACTCGGCACCGACGCGGCCCACGCGCCGCCGGTCGCCCCGTCGTGCCCGTGCGGCGTCTGACGCGGCCGGCACCGAGCCGGCTGTCGAGCCGGCCACCGGCGTTCCCGCCGCGCAGCCTGCGGCGGCCGTGAAGGCCGAGCCGGCCGTGAAGACCAAACCGGCCGTGAAGACCAAACCGGCCGAGAAGACCAAACCGGCCGTGAAGGCCGAGCCGGCCGTGAAGACCAAACCCGAAGTCGCCGTTAAGGGCGAGCCGGCCGTGAAGGCCGAACCCCTGGCGGCCGTGGAGTCCGGAGCGGCCGGTGAGGCTGTGGCGGCCGGCGACGCGGGCGCGGAAGCGGAGGCTGCTCCGCCGCGGCCACGGGCCGGTCGGGCGTCCCGCACCGCCCGGGAGGTGGCGCCCGACGCCGTGTGCGCCGCAGCGGTCGACCTCGCGCGCGCCGCGGCCGAGGAAGAGGCCGGCGACGCGGGCGCGGTCGGTGAGCACCTCGGGGTCGAGGCGGAGGCGGAGCGGCTGGTGCTGCACCGGTTCGCGTGCCTTGCGCCGGCCTACGCGGGCTGGGCCTGGACGGTCGCCGTCGCGCGCGCCTCCAGGATCCGCAAGCCGACCGTCAACGACGTCGTGCTGATGCCCGGCGAGGGCGCGCTGCTTGCGCCGGCCTGGGTTCCCTGGTCAGAGCGTCTGCGGCCGGGAGACGTCGGTGTGGGGGACCTGCTGCCGACCGCGGTGGACGACTCCCGCCTCACCCTGCGGGCCGCCGACGCGCTTGAGCTGGACGACGCCGACGTCTGGATGGAGCTGGGGCTCGGCCGCCCGCGGATCCTGTCGCCGGCGGGCCGTGAGGACACCGCACAGCGCTGGTACGGGGGCGAGGCGGGCCCGGAGGCCTCCATCGCCAAGGTTGCACCGGCGTCCTGCCTGACCTGTGGTTTCCACGTCCGCCTGGCCGGCGTGCTGGGCCGGATGTTCGGTGTCTGTGCCAACGAGTTCGCGCCCGACGACGGCCGGGTGACGGCGATCGACCACGGCTGCGGCGCGCACTCCGAGGCCCTGGTGGCGCCGTCGGCCCATCCCGAGCCGGTGCCGTTCGACGAGGACCCCTCGGATCTGGTGCCGACGGACATCGAGCTCGTCGGCGTGGCCGCGCACACCCCGGGGTCGGTGCCGGACACCACGAGGACACCTGGCGCCGACTCCGCGGACCCCGAGCCGTACGGGCACTCCTGACACCGGACCGTCCCGCGCAGGACCTCTAATGGGACGTACCGGGTCGCTGTAGGGCAGGCTCGGTGCCGGTAGCCGCTGGTAGGTGAGCACTCCGCGCCTCTGGACCGAAGTCGAGTCCTAAGGTCAGACCGTGCCCCTGCCGGTGGTCGGGAGAGCTGACTGCTGATGGGATGTCGTGGCCGTCGAGCAAGACGTGACCACTTGACCATTAGGGCGTGGTGGATCTCCCGTGGGCTGCCGGAACTGCTGCCGGTGCGAAGGAGGCCTGGGTGCTGTTCGTCGGGGACGACTGGGCGGAAGATCACCATGATGTGGAGGTGCAGGACGAGACCGGCCGGCGGCTGACGAAGGCCAGGGTGCCGGAGGGTGCGGCGGGCATCGCCCGGCTGCACGCCATGGTCGGGCGGTATCTTCCCGAGGACGCTGACCCTGGCCAGGTCGTGGTCGGGATCGAGACGGACCGTGGTCCGTGGGTGTCCGCGCTGGTCGCCGCCGGTTACCAGGTGATCGCGGTGAACCCGCTGCAGGCGGC
>NZ_ADGX01000128.1 GCF_000177675.1 Parafrankia sp. EUN1f | reverse complement strand
CCGTAGGCGTGGAAGAGGTAGCTGAGGACTTCTTCGCCTTGGTAGCCCTGGAGTTGTTCGACGAGGCGGAAGGCTTCCTTGGCGATGACGATGCCGTCGGCGGGCATGCGGGAGACTTTGCGGGCCCACCATTCGGCGCGGGTGGGGACGTCGGTGTCGGGGACGGTTTCGGTGAAGATTCCGCGTTCGGCGAGTTCGGTTCCGGTGAGGAGGTCGCCGGTGAGGAGCATGCGTTTGGCGAGGACGGGTCCGAGTCGGTGGAAGAACAGGTGGAGTGAGCCGAGTGCGGGGCCGAGGAAGCGGGTGGCGGGCATGCCGAGGCGGGCGTTCTGGCCGACGACGGCGATGTCGGCCATGAGGGCGATCTCGAAGCCGCCGCCGAGGGCGAGGCCTTCGACCTGGGCGATGGTGGCTTTGGGGTAGCCGAGGAACTCGTGGTAGAAGGCGAAGGTTTGGCGGTCGACGGCGAGGCGGCGGCGTTGGCTGGGTCGGCGTCGTCGGGTGGCCTTTCCGTCGCCGTTGCCGGCGGTGCTGCCGGCGCCGCCGGTGGCGTTTCCGTCGCCGTTGCGATGGGACGTCCGGTCGGTGCCCTCGCCGTACCAGCCGTAGGCGTTGCGCATGTCGGCGCCGGAGGAGAAGTAGCCGCCGGCGCCGCGCAGGAGGACGACCTTGATGTCGTCGTCGGTCGCCAGCTCGTCGAGGTAGGCGGCGAGCTGGTCGCGCATCGACGGGTCGTAGGAGTTGCGCCGCTGCGCATTGTTGATCGTGATGCGGGCGATGCCGGACTCCGGCTCCCGTTCCATCAGCACGCGTTCGTCAGTCAACGGCTCTTCCCTCTCCCGCTGCGCCCTGGGTCGTAGGCCATCCTAGGTGAAATCTTTAGATATTTCACGGTCGGTGAGTGTCGTCACCCTGATGGTGGGTTGTCGGCCTCCGCCGGGAGATCGCTGTGTCGCCGGGAATCGACATAGGGGCCCTCGGCCCGGCGGAGGGCCAGGAGGCCCAGGTGTTTGCCGCGGGACGGCCGCGCGCTCCCGCGCCCGTCCCGCGCGGTCGTCGGTACGGCCTGACCCGGGGAAAGATCCTCAAGAACGAGCTGCGCATATGGCCACCGCGGTGCCCGGCGGAACGGGGGTATGCGGTCGACGAGCAGGGACGTGGCCGTCGTCATCGGGGTGGGGGCACCGCCGCGGGCCGACGTGCGGGCGGGCCGCCCGGTTTCGGGTAACGTCCGTCCGGCTCGGAAATATCGCCATTTTTGGCGGAGGTCCGACCTCAGTCGCTCGGGGCACCCGGGCTGCCGCGTGGAGGGCAGACGGATCAGTACCGGCGCGAACGGGGTGACGACGTCCATGGCCGGGATGGTCTACCCGCCCGCCGCGGACGCCAGAAGCCGCGAGCCGCTGGCAGCTGCGGCGGCCAGCGGCCGGACCTCCTTCTTCGCCACCGGAATCGAACTGCTCGGGGCCGGTCTCCCGGCCCCGAGCAGCGTGGCCGCCCGTACTAGGTGAAGTTGATGAAGGTGGGTTCGGACCAGGTCCGTTCCTTCGTCACCGGCCAGCAGATGAAGGGCTTCTTCGGGTCGCCCACGGGCTCGAACCGGCCGTTGTGGACCTTGACCAGGGTGATGCATTCCTGCTTGTAGCCGTGGGTCACCGGGTCCGCCTCGGTGGGTGGCTCGTGCTGGCGGCTCCAGTCGATCGGGTCGATCAGGCCGTCCGCGCTGTAGTTCGTCATCTTGTTGGTGGCGGCGATGACGGACGCACGGGTGAACGACGGGCCGGCGGCCTTGATGCCCTGGTAGGCGAGGTCGGCGTCGATCCAGCCGAGCATGGCGTACTCGGTGAGCTCGGTCTTGCTCTTCTCCATCCAGGTTCTGAAGGTCTTCAGGCCGGAGGAGCCGGCGTCGGCCTCGAACGGGCGGAAGCGGGGCAGCACGTAGTCGCCCTCGAACAGGTCTCCGCCGGCGGCCACGAACTTCTGGTCGTAGGTGTTCTGGTGCACCATCGGGACGTCGCCGACGCCCTGGCGTTCCATCTCCTGGGAGAAGGTCTTCATCGAGTTCAGGTCGATGCATCCGATGACCAGCTGGACACCGGCGTTCTTCATCGCCGTCACCTCGGGGCCGGCGCCGTTGGGCAGGCCGTACGCCAGGCTGTCGTTCATGTAGACGACCTTCTGGCCGAACTTCCCGCCGAACGTCTCGATCGACCGGACGACCCCGTTCGCGCAGTTCTTCGACGGCGCCGCGACGCCGATTCCGAGCGCCGCGATCCTGGTGGCGCCGGCGAGGTTCGCGATATAGGACCAGTAGGTCTGGGTGCACTCGATGCAGAAGGAGCCGGTGCTGGAGAAGGCCGAATCCTTTCCGACCATGTCACTGGCGTTCGCCGGCAGGGCGTAGAGCGGGACTCCCGCCTCCGCGAAGGCGCCGAACCCGGTGGCGAGAAGCGGCGCCGAGAACGTGCCGAAGGTTTCGTTCGCGGAGATGATCTTCAGTGCTTCCTGCTGGTTCTTGCCCAGCTGGTCGTCCACCGTCTCGGAGATCACCAGCTTGCGGCCGTGGACCCCGCCCTCGCTGTTGCGATAGGCGAAGTACGCGTTCACGCCGCTGGCGAAACAGTCCAGGATGCAGGTGCCCAGCGGGTTGTTGCTCTTCGTGCCGAGCATCGCGAAGCGGATCTCGCTGTCGGTGACCCCGGGCCCGCTGGTTGTTCCCTGCGCCCCGCCGGGCACCTTGGTGCCAGAGGTGTCCGCGACCTTGCCTGACGAGTTCGAGCATGCCGTCACGGCCAGGAGGAGCCCAGCCACCAGGACCGCCAGGCCGCGCAGACGACGGCCCTGCGGGTTCCTGCTACGACTTCGTGCGGGCATGCTGGGTAACCAGCAGTCAGACCTTTTCATCGTTGTTCCTCCCGGAGGGCGTGCTCGTTCGAGGCTCGTGCGGGCGTTCGCGGCTCCGCGGCGAGACGCGGTGCACGCTCCTCACCCCCAGCACCCATGGCTTTGTGGGAAGCTTGTGACGTCCGCCACGCCGTGTCGATCTCGGGCAAAATATATAGAGATTATTGCGGTCGTCAAGGGGTGTGTCCGTCCGGGTGGCGAGGTGATCGGCCGGCCCGACCTCGTGACAGACGCACGGTTCGCCGGCCGCGCCGCGCTGATCGCGAACAACGCCGAGGTCAGGGCATCCTCCGCGGAGCCTTCGCTCGGCGGTCGCCGGCGCGGCGGCGGACCCGGCTCGCCGACTTCTCCGGTCGGTGGACGGTGCTCCAGGGCACGCTGCGGGTCGCCGGCGACCCGCGCCATGTACAGGAATGCCTCTCGCGTGCCTGCTCGCCACGTGCCCAGGGGCTGAACGACACCCCGGCTCTCGTCAGCGGATCAGGAAGGGGATCGCCGGCGGTGTCAGGTCCGCGCCGATCGGATGCTCGCCGAGTCCGCGCCAGAACGGGCCTTCTGGTTCCGTATATGCGGACCAGGCCGGGTCCGTCAGAACTGGGTTCCGCCGTCGATGTTGATGACCGCGCCGGTCAGGTAGCCGGCGCGCGGGGACAGCAGGAAGGCGAAGAGCTCGCCGACCTCCGTCGGCGTGCCGGGGCGGCGCAGGGCGACGTCCATGTGCCACTCGTCGACCATGACCTGCTCCAGCAGGCCCTCCGGTGGCACCCCGCGCTCCCGCGCGAGATGCTGGCGCAGGCCCGCGAGCGAGTCCGTCTCGATCGCGCCGGGGCAGACGCAGTTGGCTCGCACGCCGGCGGCGCCGTACGCCCGGGCGATGGTCTTGGTGAAGGCGGCGACGCCGCTTTTCAGCGTTATGTAGGGCAGCCGGTCGGGGTGGTAGGCGCGCATTCCGTACGCGGCGGTGGTGACCACGGTGCCGCCGCCGGCAGCGACGAGGTGGGGGACCGCCGCGCGCACCGCGCGTACCGTGCCCATGAGGATGTCGTCGAACGCGCTGGCCCAGTCGGCGTCGGAGGCGGCCGCCAGCCCGCGGTGCGAGCCCTGGCCGGTGCCGGTCGTCACGGCGATGCCGGCCAGCTCGCCGAGGGCGTCGACCGCCTCCGCGAGGATCCGGTCAGCTTCACCCCCGGTGTTGACGTCGCCGACCACCGCCGTCGCGGCCGCACCGAGCTGGCGTACCGCGGCCTCGGCCCGCTCGCGGCCGCGGCCGACGACCGCCACCCGGGCACCCTCGGCCACCAGTAGCTGCGCGGTGGCCAGCCCCATGCCGGCCGTTCCGCCGACGACGACGTACGCGCGATCGCGTACTCCGAGATCCATCTGAGCTCCGCTCGTGTGGAGTGAGCCTTTTCCATCTCACGCTTGTCGGGCGCTGTCGCGGCAGGTCGGAGCCGACGATGGAAAAGGCTCAGTTACGATCCGGGGCGGTTCAGGCCGCGCGGGGCATCCCCAGGATCCGTTCGGCAATCAGGTTGCGCTGGATCTGGGAGGTTCCGGCGGCGATGCTGTACTGCAGCGACCAGAGGTAGGCACGGGCGGTTTCCACGCCGTCGACGCCGGCGCCCTGCACACCGCCGACGGCGGCGCGGCCGAGCACCCGCACCGCGAGCTCGCTGAGCTCCTGGCTGAGCTCGCTGAAACGCAGCTTGACGGCGGAGCCGGTGGGCGCGGGCAGCCCGGTGGCCTCCGCCTCGGCTATGCCCTTCTGGGTCATCCGCCACAGGCCGTCGGCGCTCGCCTCCAGCCGGCCCACCTGTGCGCGCAGCGCCGGGTCGTCCCAGGCGGTGCCGCCGCCGGCGGCGGGGACGAGCCGGGCCGCCCGGACGAGGTCGCGCAGCTGGGTGCGCAGGGTGATGATGTGCTGGGCGAAGGCGGTGCCGCGCTCGAAGCGCAGCGTCACGTTGGTGACCCGCCAGCCGTCGTTCTCCGCGCCGACGAGGTTGGCCACGGGCACCCGGACGTCGGTGAGGAACACCTCGCAGAAGTGGCTCTCACCGTCGATCGTGCGCATCGGCCGGACCTCGACGCCGGGGGAGCGCATGTCGAGGATGAGCCAGCTGATGCCGCGGTGCTTGCGGGCGTCAGGGTCGGTGCGGACCAGCAGCTCGCAGTAGTCGGCGACGTGCGCGCGGGTGCTCCAGATCTTCTGGCCGTTGACGATGTACTCGTCGCCGACCCGGACCGCGCTGGTGCGCAGCGAGGCGAGGTCGGAGCCGGCGGAGGGCTCGGAGAAGCCCTGGCACCAGATGTCCTCGCCGCTCAGGATGCGGGGGAGGTGGTAGGCGCGCTGGGCGTCGGTGCCCTCGGCGATGAGGGTGGGGCCGGCGTGCATCATGCCGACGAAGTTCACGCTGATGTACGGCGCGCCGGCGCGGGCGTACTCCTCCAGGTAGACGAGCTGCTGGGTGACCGGCGCTCCGCGGCCGCCGAACGCGGCCGGCCAGTGCAGGCCGGCGTAGCCGGCGTCGTGGAGCTTGCGCTGCCAGGCGGTGTCGTAGGCGCGGCGCGCGGGCCAGTCGCCGGGAGGCGGCGGCGCTCCGTGCGCGGGCACCTCGGCTTGCAGCCAGGTGCGGAGCTCGGCGCGGAACGCCTCGTCCTCCTCGTTGTAGGTCAGGTCCATTCAGTGCTCCTAGGGGTACCTGGATGATCAGGGCGCCTGGTGATCAGCGTTCCCGGTGATCAGCGTCCGCGGGGATCAGGGCGCCTGGGTGAACAGCGCCCGCACCGCGCTGAGGTCGACCTTGCCCGACGGCGTGCGCGGCAGGGACTCGACGACGAGCAGCCGTGCCGGCAGCTCGTAGCGGGCCAGCACGCCTGCCGCGTCGGCGAGGAGCTCCTCGGCGGTGACGATGATCCCGGGACGGGGCTCGACGGCGGCCACCGGGACGGCCCCGAGACGGGGGTCGTCGAGCCCGACGACGGACGCGCCCCGCACCCGCGGGTCACGTTCGAGCGCGGCCCGCACATCGTCGGGGAGGATCTTGAACCCACCGCGGATGATGGCCTGGTCCGCGCGGCCGAGGATCCACAGGAAGCCGTCGGCGTCGAGCCGCGCCAGGTCGGTGGTGCGGGTCCACCCGGCCTGCTCGCCGAGCTGGCGGGCCCGCACCTCCAGCAGCCCCGGTTCGTCCGGTGCGAGCGGGGCCCCGGTATCGGGGTCGACGACCCGCAGCTCGCAGCCGGCATGGGCGCGCCCGACGCTGCCGCGCTTGGCCGTCCAGTACCGCTCGTGGTCGGCGAGGTTCCAGCCGGCCACCCCGCCGCCGAACTCGGTAGCCGCGTAGGACGTCAGCACCGGCATGCCGTATTTGCGCTGGAAGGTATCGGCGTCCTCGGGGGACAGCGGCGCGGTGCCCGAGATCACCGACCGCACGCTCGACAGGTCGTCGCGGTCGAGATCGGCGTCCAGCACCATCCGCAGCGCCGCGGGGACCAGGCTGACGGTCGAGGGCCGGTGGCGGCGTACCGCGTCCGCCCACTGGTCGACCCGGAACTTCTCCAGCAGGCAGAACGCGCGGCCGTCGTTGACGCACTGCAGAACGCGGAACAGCCCGCCGAGGTGGACCAGCGGCGCGTTGACGACGACGACGCCGCGGCGAAGCCGCAGGCCGGCGTCCGGGTTGCGCTCGTAGTGCTTCGCCCCGGCGAGCACCAGGGAGAAGGTCTCGTAGGTCAGCGGAACCCGCTTCGGCGGGCCGGTCGTCCCACTGGTGAGCATTTCGACCGCGGTCTGCGCGCGCAGGTCGCCGTCACCCACCGGCGGCCCTTCGCCGGTGATGTGCACAACCCCGAGGTCGTCGCTGACGAACCGGCGCACCGATGCGTGGGACGCGAAGGCGGCGAGGTCCGCGGAGGAACCGGCGACGGTCCCGACCGCGAGGGACTCCAGGTCGGCGCGTACCCGTACCACCCCGCGCCCCGGGTTGACCGCGACCACGCAGGCGCCGTGGCGCAGCAGTCCCAGCAGCAGGCCGAGCTGCGGGGGGCGGTTGCGCAGCAGCACCGCGACCCGCTCACCCGGCCGCACCCGCGACGCGAGCGCGTCGGCGGTCGCCGCCAGCTCGCCCCAGGTGTGCCAGCGCCGCTCGAACTCGACCGCGGGGGCGGACGGGTCGAGTGCGAGCACCTTCCCGAGCCGCTCGCTGAGCGCCGGAAGCTCGGCTGTGTCCTGGGCTGTCATCGGTACCGCCGTTCCGGTCGAGGCCTGACCCGCCAGTGCGCGCTGACGGTCTCCCGGCCACCTACGGACGGCGCCGTCGGATGCGACCTGGTCATGACGCCGCGACCTCGCTCCCGACGGCGGCGCCGAGCCGTGCGGCGTGGGACGACGCAGTGCCGAACTGGTTCTCCAGGACCCAGGCCCGCTTCAGGAAGTAGTGCGGGAGCATGTCCCAGGTGAAGCCCATGCCGCCGAGCACCTGCACGGCGGCGCGCCCGTTCGCGATCCCTGCCTCGCCGGCGAGCAGCTTCGCCGCGCTCGCGGCGCGCTGCGGGTCACCGGCACGGGGGTCGGTCGCGACCGCGGCGGCGGCGTAGGCCGCGGCCCGCGCCAGCTCCACCCGGACGTACATGTCGGCCAGCATGTGCTTGATCGCCTGGAAGGAGCCGATCGCGACGCCGAACTGCTCACGTTCGAGCGCGTAGTCGCGGGCCACGTCGAGCGCGCCCTGCGCGACACCGACCAACGCCGCGGCGCTGAGGATCTCGCCACGCAGCCGCAGCCGGCCCGCCTCGGGCGCATCCCCGACCACCGTGGCGGCGGGGATGTCCGGGAGGACCGCGACGGGCGTCAGCGGGTCCAGCGGCGTCCCGGCGACGGACGCCGCCACCTCCGCGCGGGGGCAGACGTCCAGCCGGTCGTCGTACGCCACGAGCAGCACATCGCACTCGTCTCCGTGCTCGACGACCAGCGAGCCGGTCGTCGGGCCGGTCGTCGGGCCGGTCGCTGTGCCGGTCGCGCGGCCGGTCGCCGGGCCGTCGATCGCGACGCCGGCGACCCGGACGGATCCCTCGGCCACCCGGTCGACGAACGGCGCGGCGAGGGTGGACCAGAGCACCGGCCCGCCGGCGAGGTGCGCGCCGAGCTGCTCGAACGCGATCGCGGCCTCGACGAGGCCCAGCCCCGAACCTGGCTCCGAACCGGGCTCGCCCTCGTCGAGGAGGAGCCCCAGAACTCCGAGCTCGGCCAGTGCCGGCCACAGCGCGGCGTCGGTGGGTTTGCCCTCGCGGGCCGCGAGGTCGTCGAGGGGGAAGTGGTCAGCGCAGAACGCCCGGACGGCGTCGCGCATCGCCAGCTGGTCGTCGTCGAGGCGGAACTGCATGGGACGTCGTCACCTGTCGCTAGTCGAATATATATCTAGATATTAGAGTGAGGCCGCCTGTGTCCGCACGTTACTGCGCCGGCCAGCCCACGGTCTTGGTCTCGGTGAAGATCTCCAGGCCCTCGATGCCGCACTGGCGCCCGATGCCGGACTGCTTGTAGCCGCCGAAGGGGGCGTCCGCGCCATACCACATGCCGCCGTTGATGCCGAGGGTTCCGGTGCGGATCCGCCGGGCCACCGCCTTCGCCCGGTCCAGGTCGGCGGAGGTGACCATCCCGGACAGGCCGTAGGCGGAGTTGTTGGCGATGCGGACGGCGTCGTCGTCATCGTCGAAACCGATCACGACCAGGACCGGGCCGAAGATCTCCTCCTGGGCGATGGTCATGTCGGGTGTGACGTCGGCGAACAGGGTCGGCTCCACGAAGAAGCCGCGGTCGAGGTCCTTCGGAACCCCGCCGCCGACGACGACCCGGGCGCCCTCCTGGCGCCCGGTCTCGAGGTAGCCGAGGACTCGATCCTGCTGGCGGCGTGAGACCTGCGGGCCCTGGAGCACCGAGGGGTCGGTCGGGTCGCCGTACTTCACGCCTTCGAAGGCGGCCCGGGCGAGTTCGATCGCCTCGTCGTAGCGGGAGTTCGGGACGAGCAGCCGGGTCGGCATGGCGCAGCCCTGCCCGGCGTGCATGCAGACCATGGCGGCGGTGGGGATCGCCTTCGTGAAGTCGGCGTCGGCCAGGACGAGGTTCACCGACTTGCCGCCGAGCTCGAGGAACGTCGGCTTCACCGTGGCGGAGGCGGCCGCCATGATGCGCCGGCCGGTCGCGGTCGAGCCGGTGAAGGCGACCATGTCGACGTCCGGGGAGGTCGAGAGCACCTCGCCGACCAGGTGGTCGGACGACGGGACGATGTTGACGACACCAGCTGGGATGTCGGTGTGCTCGGCGATGAGCCGGCCCAGCCGGGTGGTGTTCCAGGGGGTGTCCGGGGCGGGCTTGAGTACACAGGTGTTGCCCGTCGCGAGGATGGGGCCGAGCTTGTTCAGCGCGATCTCGAGGGGGAAGTTCCACGGGGTTACCACGCCGACGACCCCGATCGGCTCCTTCCACACCTCGCGGGCCGAGGCGAAGCCCATGCCGAAGGCGTCGTGGTCTGGCAGCGAACGCGTCCACGGGAACGACTCGATCTGCTCGGCGGGCCAGCGCAGTGCTTCCCGCAGGGGTGCGTCGAGCTGCGGGCCGTAGGTCGTGATGACCGGGCAGCCCACCTCCGCGACGAGCTCGGCCCGCAGCTCCTCGACCTCGGCCTCGATCGCGGCCTGCAGCTGCAGGATCGCCTTCTTGCGCCCGAGGTGGTCACGGGCCCAGTCCGACCGGTCGAACGCCTTGCGGGCAGCGGCGACAGCGCGCTCCATGTCCGCGCGTGACCCGTCGGCGGTGACGCCGATGACCTCTTCGGTGGCCGGGTTGATGTTGTCGAAGACGCGGCCGCCCTCGGCGTCGACGAGCCTGCCGTCGATCAACATGCGCTGCTCGGGCATCAGAACTCCGGTCTGCGGGGCGTCACGGGACGCGGTGGGTGAGGGCGGCGAGGATGCGGCCCATCACCAGCCGATCCTCCGGAGTGAAATATCTAGATATTCACCGTACGGTCGGGTGGCGGTGCGACGCAACCCCCGTCACGCGGCGGGCGCCGGCTCCATCCCGGTGGCCCCGGGTCCCCGATCCGGTCCGGAGCCGGGCCGGCCGGATTCGGACGTGCGTGGCCCTCGGTGGATCGAGGGTGGTGGCGCCATGGCGGAGTTCGGAGCCCGCCAGTCGGTCGAGACGAAGTGGTGCCGGATCGTCACGCTTAATATATAGAGAATTCGAGCGATCGGCATTTTCGTGGTCGAGTGGGGCGCGCCGGGCGTGCTGACGTCCGCCGGGTGGCAGTCGTCGATTTGCGCGCCCGCAGGAGTGGCGTCACGATCACAGACAGTGGAAGGCTGGACTGCCGCACCTGGGGGAGGAGCGAGCGGTGGGCGAACATGCGTCACCCGGCCCAGAGCTGCGCCAGGACGGAGAGCTGCTGATACTCGATCTCGGTTCTGATCAGAATCTCTTCGACGGGAACCGGGTCGCCTGGATCAACAGTCTCCTCGACGAAGTGGAGCAGGCCCGGACACCGCGCGCCCTCATCACCACCGCCTCCGGGAAGCACTGGTGCAACGGCGCCGACATCGGATGGATTTTCGGGATCGGAGAAAGCGGGCTCGAGTCCTTCGCGGCCGACGTGCTCCGGCTGTACGCCAGATTTGTCTCCCTCCCGATGATCTCGGTCGCGGCGCTCCAGGGGCACGCGTTCGCCAACGGGGTCATGCTCGCCCTGGCGCACGACTACCGCCTCATGCAGCGCGGCCGCGGCCGCATGGGCCTCCCCTACGCCGATGCCGGCTTCTTCTATACCTGGGGCGAGATCAGTCTGCTGCGCGCGAAGCTTCCCCCGTTCACGGCACTGGAGATGACCACCACCAGCCGGACATACGATGCGGAAACCGCGGCGGAACGCGGTCTCGTCGACCTGGCTGTCCGTGATGAACCCGTGCTGACGGCCGCGACCGAGTTCGCCCGGCCTATGGCCTACAAGAACGCGGGTGTGATCGAGGCACTCAAGCGGCACCTCTTCGCAGACGCCCTTGAAGCGCTGTGCGGGCCTCGGGCCACGGACACCGGCCGCGACCGCTACGAGCAGGCCCGCGCCTCGCTCGGACGCTGGTAGCTCCTCGCGCTCGAACAGCCACAGAGTAGGCGCTCGACCGGTGACCAGTCCGACCGTCGGTGACCAGTCCGACCGTCGGTGACCACGCCGACCGTTGGCCAGCCTGGATGCTGGTCGGTCTCCTCAGCTGAGGGCGGCCTCGAAGGCGAGGAAGGTGGCGAGCGCCGCCGTGACGACCGCTTCCGCCCGCGTCTCGTCCGTGCCCACCCACTGGCGCAGCACCACGCGCAGGTCGCGCCAGCGGCGGCCGACCTGGTCCCCGTACGGGGTGAAGTAGGAGTAGGCGCCGGCCAGGTCGGCCCGGGCGCCCAGATAGCGCGCGATCAGCTGGCCGCCGAGGGTCGCGCCCTCGGTGACGTAAAGGGCGCCGAACCCGGCGGCCACGTCGTCCATGGCGGGGATCGCCGTCGCCGGAAGCGCCGTCAGCGTGTCTGGTGTCACGCCGAGGGCGTGCAGGTCCTGGATGAGGCTGCCGAGCTTGTGGCGCCCCGGCCAGTCCAGCAGTGGATCTTCGAACTCGCGGAACAACGCGTCAAGCCGCGGTTCGAGCACCAGGTGGAGGCGGTAGAAAGCGATCATCACGTCGCGGTAACGCGCCTGCGAGATGTCGGGATTGTCCAGCCCGACGCAGGCCTCGACCCTTGCGTGCGCCAGCGCTGTGGCACGGCGAAGGCGCAGCATGATGTCGCCGTCACCGACTGAGCCGGTGGGATCGGCCGCGATCACGGAGTCGGAGTTCGCCGCCGAAGCGTCCACGTGCACCGCCTGAGTGTCCACCTGGTCAGCGTAGCGAGGTGGGCGGCCCGCGCAGCCGGATTCGGACTCTTGCCCGACGCTGGTGCGGCGGCCGCCGTCACCCCCGGGGCCCGGTCCACCCCCGCAACACTCACCCGATTGCTGCCGGCTATGTCACGATCCCGGTGTGGCGTTGACCGGCCTTCGAAACGAGAGCGTCCGCCCGTTCGCGGAAGGGCGGGTCTGGGGGCCACACGGCTCCTACGAGGCGGTGTCCGCCGTCGCCGACTTCGCCGTCGACCCACGCGCGGCCGCCAACCACGGGATCGTCGA
This sequence comes from Parafrankia sp. EUN1f, assembly GCF_000177675.1. GTDB lineage: Bacteria > Actinomycetota > Actinomycetes > Frankiales > Frankiaceae > Parafrankia. The sequence goes on along the minus strand of NZ_ADGX01000128.1, from coordinate 12,596 downwards.
CCTCGAGCGCGCCGCGGATCCCGACGGCCTGGTGCGCTTCGACGCGGACCTGCGCCTGCTCCGCCCGAGCGGGCGGGCTGGCAACGGCCGGCTGCTGTTCGTCGTCGCCAACCGCGGCCTGCTCGGCGGGGTGCCCTTCTCCGCGGGCACACCGCTGATGCAGATCGCCGCCTTGGACGCACTCGACCCGGGCGACGGCTTCCTGCTGGCGCAGGGCTGGACGATCGCCTGGTGCGGCTGGCAGTGGGACGTGACGCGCGGCGCCGGCGAAACCAGTGCCACTGGCGTTGCCAGCGCCGCCGGCATAGGCCTGCGCGCGCCGACAGCGGCCGGCGTCGAGCCGGGACGGATCCGGGTGGAGTTCCGGCCTGACACGAACCAGGACACGCACGCCCTGTCCGACTCGTCGCTGTTCTTCACCTTCACCGAATACCCGACCGCCGACATCGACGATCCGGAGGCGGTCCTCACCGAACAGCTGGCCCCGGACGCGCCGCCGCGCCCCATCGGCCGCGAGCGCTGGCGGTTCGTCGACGAGCGGACGGTGGCCCTCGACGGCGGCTTCCAGGCCTTCCACTGGTACACGCTGACCTACCGGACGTCGCTGTGCCCGGTCGTCGGCACCGGGCTGCTCGCGGTGCGCGACGCCGTGTCGTGGCTGCGCCGCGACGGCTCGTTCACCCACGCGTTCGGGTACGGCGTCTCCCAGTCGGGCCGGTTCCTGCGCCAGTTCCTGCACGAGGGCCGCAACGTCGACGAGGACGGCGCGCCGGTCCTCGACGGCGTCCTCGCCCACATCGCGGGCGGCCGGCGAGGCGAGTTCAACCACCGGTACGCCCAGCCGTCGCTGACCCATCCGCTCGGTTTCGCGAACCTGCCGCCGTACGACACCACCCGCCTGCTCGAACCGCAGCGCTCACTCGGCGCCGTCCCGAAGCTGTTCCTGACCAACAGCTCGTGGGAGTACTGGCGGGGCGACGGCGCGCTGGTGCACATCGACCCCGACACCGGCGACGACCTGCCCGACGACCCCGACGCGCGGGCGTATCTGCTGGCCGGCACCGACCACTTCGGCGCGATGCCGACCGCGTTGAAGGAGCTGATGCCGGCGGCGAACCCGGTCCACGCGCTCGACGTCGACCCGATCCTGCGTGCGTTGTTCGTCGCGCTCGTGCAGTGGGCCTGCGACGGCACCGAGCCTCCGCTGAGCGAGGTGCCCCGCCACGCCGACGGAACGGCCACCACCCGCACCGCCGTGCTGGAGCGTTTCGCCGCCTCCGGGGTGGCGGTGCCAGACCTTGACGCCCTCAACATCACCCGGGACGTCGACCTGGGCCCCCAGGCCGCGGCCGGCGTCGGGCGGTGGCCGCTGCGGCTCGGCGCGGCGAGGCCCGCGGTCGTCCCGGCGATCGACGCCGGCGGCAACGAGATCGCCGGGGTGGCGTTGCCGGCTGTCGCGGTACCGGTGGCGGCCTACACCGGGTGGAATCCGCGCCGGTCGGTTCCCGGCCTCCCGACCCCGCTGTACGAGTTCCTCGGCAGCAGGCTGCCCCTGCTCACCGGCCCGCCTCCCTTCGCGAGCCGCGACGACTACGAGACGGCCGTGCGGGCCGCGGCGGAGCGCCTCGTCGCCGCCAGGTTCCTGCTGGCCGAAGACATCGAGGCCACAGTCCGCGAGGCCATCGCAGCCTACGACCGGGCTGCCGCAACCTGATCGCTCGATCGAGCCCCCGGGACCCCCGTAAGAGACCCGAAACCTCCTGGCTTCAGGGAGTGGTGGGACTAGCTTGTGGGCGGGTCGGGCTCGCGGTCGCCGGCGTGCTCCTGGCCGGGGTCGGGGTGGTGGTCGCCGCGTGGGGACTGTGGCTGTTGAAGATCACCACTGGCGCCGTCGGCTGCCTGATTCCTCCTGGACCCTCCTGCCTGCTCCCGCCAGTAGGCCAGGTAGTCCCGGGTGGCCAGGGTGTCGGGGTGGTCGGGTCCCAGCACCCGCAGGTAGCTGTCGAGCAACTCCTCGAAGTCGTCGGCGGCCCTGGCGGCGCCGGCCTGATCCCCTGCCCACCCCTGCAGGGCGGCCAGCTGGCTCAGGCTCCGCAGGGTGTCGGGGTGGTCGGGGCCGAGCAGGCGCAGCCGGTCGGTGAGCACCTCCTCGAAGTCGGCGATGGCGTCCGGATCCGCCTCCCTCTGCCAGAAGGCCAGCTGGTCCCAGGTGGTGAGGGTGTCGGGGTGGTCGGGGCCGAGCAGACGTAGCTGGTCGTCGAGCAGTTCTTCGAAGGCGCTCGCGGCGCCAGCCCGATCCCCCGCAGCCCCCCGCCAGAAGGCCAGGCGGCCCCGCACGGTCAGGGTGTCGGGGTGGTCGGGGCCGAGCAGGCGCAACTGCTCGGTGAGCAGCTCCCGGTAGGAGCTGGCGGCGCCCGCTCCATCCCCGGCCTCGCCCCGCCAGAAGGCCAGGTGCTCCCGGGTGGTGAGGGTGTCGGGGTGGTCGGGTCCCAGCACGCGCAGTCGGTCGGTGAGCAGCGCCTCAGTTTCGGCGGCGGCGCCGGCCGGATCCCCCGCCACCGCCTGCCAGTCGGCCAGGTAGCTACGGGACGCGAGGGCGTCGGGGTGGTCGGGTCCCAGTACGCGTAGCTGATCGGTGAGCAGTTTCTCGAAGTCGCTGGCGGCGACGGCCGGATCTTCCGCCTCCGCCCGCCAGAAGGCCAGGTTGTGCCGGGTTTTCAAGGTGTCGGGGTGGTCGGGGCCGAGCAGGCGCAGGTAGTCGGCGAGCAGTTCTTCGAAGGCGCTGGCGGCGCCCGCTCCATCCCCGGCCTTCCCCCGCCAGAAGGCCAGATTGTGCCGAGTGGCCAGGGTGCTGGGGTGGTCGGGGCCCAGCACCCGTAGTCGGTCGGTGAGCAGTTGCTCGAAGGCCTCGACGGCGCCTGCCGGATCTCCTGCCTCCCCCCGGGAGAGGGCCAGGTTGTGGCGGGTGATGAGGGTGTCGGGGTGGTCGGGGCCGAGCAGGCGCAGGTAGTCGTCGAGCAGCACCTCGAAGGCCCGGCTGGCGCCTGCCGGATCGCCTCCCGCCCGCTGCCAGAAGGCCAGGTTGCCTCGGATGATCAGGGTGTCGGGGTCGTCGGGGCCGAGGTGGTGGTCGGCGGCGGTGTTCAGGTGCTCGAAGAACGCCACGGCGGCGGCGACCAGGCCGGCGTTGCCGAGGCTGTTGCCGGCGACGAACAGCGCGGGATGCAGGCCGGGTTGCCACAGGGCGTCACCGCTGTGGGCGGCCAGTGTGGTGGTGTTGGCGCGTAGGGCCTGGGCGAGGTCGGTGTCGCGTTCCACCTCGGGCCAGGCGGCGAGCAGTGCGTCACCTGCGGCGCGTGCCAGGGTGTGCTGCCGGTCGGGTGGCAGCTGCTCGCGGACAGCACGTTGGATCAGCTGGTGGATGCGGACGGCCTGGTGAGGGTTTGCGGAGACATGGTCGAGCAGGCTGAGGCGGTGCAACGCCCGTAGTGCGCTGCGGGCGTCCCTGGTGTCGACGGGTCGTGCGTCCCGGTCCGGAGGGCTGCCAGGGGTGCGGTGGGCGGTGAGGTACTCCAGGGCAGGTGGGCTGGTGAGCACGGCTTCGGGGACGCCGTTGGGCTCCAGGGCGGCGGCGAGTTCGAGCATGGGGCGGGCCAGGCCGGCGGGCCGGAGCTGGTCGGCGCGGTCGATGGACAACGACCAGGCGGCAGCCACGGTGGCCTGCTGATCGTCGGGCAGGCCGCTGTCGTCGGGGGCGAGGTCGGCCAGGGGCTGGGCGCGGTCGGCGAGCAGGTCCCGGTAGGTCGCGCAGTCCAGATCCTGGTCGACGAGGTAGGCGGCGGCCTGGGACAGCGCGAGCGGCAGATACCCCAGGTCGGCGGCCAGTCGATCGATCTGAGCCGGGTCGTCGTCGCGTTCGTGGACGGCCAGGATGGCGGTGAGGTAGGCGCTGGCCTCCTCCGAGGTGAACAGGTCGACGTCGACCCGGTGCCGGCCGGGGCCGGTGAGGGCGGCGTCCTTGCGGCGGGTGGTGACCAGCACCCGCCCGTTCGGTCGGTCTGGGGGCCACAGTCCTCGCAGGTCGGCCGGGTCGGCTACGTCGTCGAGGACGATCAGCCACCGCTTCTCGGTATCCGCGAGCCAGCCCAGCAGCGCCTCGGCGGCGGTGGGGTCGGTGGGGTCTGTGCCGGTGAGGTCGGCGGCTGCGCGGGCGTAGACGGTCTGGATCTGTTCCCGGCTGGCCGCGACCACCCACACCAGCACGTCCACTGCCCCGGACTGCCACATCTGGTGGGCGTGGTGGGCGGCGAGCTGGGTCTTGCCGACCCCGCCCATCCCGGCCAGGACCTGGCACGCCACCGCCGTCCCTGCGCCGTCCACCGCGTGGGCCAGATCGTCGACGGCGGGCCGGTGCTGGAAATGGTCAGCCACCCGTGGCGGCATCCCGACCCGGATCCGCCGGGCGGGGATGCCAGCCGCGCCCCGGGGTGGCTGGCCCGGGAACGCCGCGGCCGCAGGCGCCGGGGCGGCGCCGCCGGGGAACCCGGACGAGACACGGGTGGGGGCGGCCAGGCCCAGTGCCTCCAGAAGGCGGCGGCGGGCGGTGGGTTCGTCGACGTGGTGCAGGTCGCGGTAGGCGATGCTGGCCAGCACCGGCGGGAGTGCGCATTCCTCGACCCGCAGCGGGATGAGCGTGTTGCTGGCCAGGGCGCCGGTCCATTCCTGGGTGGTGCGCCAGTGGAAGGTGAAGTAGGCCTGTGAGCAGATCGCGACGGTGCGGGCGGCGCGGGCCATCTGCTGGCTGATCCACACGATGAGGTTCGTTCCCGCCGGGGCGTCCCACGCCTCGATCGCCACCCTGCGGCCCTCGGCCTCCAGAACCGCGGCGACCCAGAGTGCCCACGCCTCGTCCGCCGCCGTGTAGGAGACGAACACATCCACCGCGGCGGGCGTGTCCGGTGTGGCGGGGGGATCCCCGATGCCCATAGCCGTCCAGCTTGCCACGCACCGCCACCACGCCGGCGCATCACCCATTCACCCTCAAGATAGTCAACGATGTTGACGGTGCGGCCAGCGCTAACGATCTTGATGGGGGTGGTGGGAAGAGGCGGCCGGTGGTGCCGGTGTGCGGGCGGCGCGCTACGCGCTGGCGTCGACGAGGAGTTTGATGTCGGCGCCGGCGTCCAGTAGCTCGAACGCTCCGGCGACGTCGGCGAGCGGTACCCGGCGAACCCAGCCGTCGACGGGAAAGGCACCGGCGGCCATCAGCTCGACGACCGGCGGGAAGTCGTCGCGGTAGCCGAGGGAGGCCCGCACGTCGATCTCGCTGAGCATCGTCAGCAGCGGGTGCAGGCTCACCGGCTTCAGGTAGGTCGCCACGGTGACGAGCGTTCCGCCGGGGCGCAGTGCGGACAGGCCGGACTGGAACGCGGGCTCGACGCCGGCCGCGTCGACGACACAGTCCACGCCCTCGCCCTTGGTCAGCTCCCTGGCCAGCTCCACCGGGTCGGTCTCCGTCGGGTCGACCACGCTGGCGGTGCCCGCGCCGACGGCGGCCAGCACGGTGCTGACCGCGGTGCGGCGGACCTTCGACGGCTCGGTCACGATCAGCCGCTCGACACCTCGGGCGACCAGGTCGAGCGCGGCGGCCAGGCCGACCGGGCCGGCGCCGAGCACCAGGGCGCTGCCGCCGGCGATGTCGCCGCACCGGCCCACCGCGTGGTGCGCCACCGCGAGCGGCTCGATGAGCGCGCCCTGGACGGCGTCCAGGCCAGGGGGCAGCACGTGCACCATGCCGGGCCGCACGACCGTCAGCTCGGCGAGCGCGCCGGCCCGGTCGGAAAGCCCGTGCCAGACCATGTTGCGGCACAGGTTGTACGCACCGGCGCGGCACGGGCCGCAGTGGCCGCACGTCCACATCGGCTCGACGGACACGAGTGCCCCGGGGCGCAGCTGCCCGGCGGCGACGCGGGGGTCGTCGACGTCCGGGCCGACCTCGACGACCTCGGCGGAGAACTCGTGGCCGAGCGTCATCGGCTCGGCGGACGCCCCCGTGCCGCCGTGCCACATGTGCAGGTCGGACCCGCACAGCCCGGTGAACAGGGGCCGCAGCAGCACCTCACCGGGGCCGGCGGACGGGGCTGGGACGTCGTCGACCCGCAGGTCGCGCGGACCGTGCAGGCGGGCAGCTCGCATCGCGGGTGGCACGTCCTTCCAGGGGTTGGTCTGGCTTTCCGCCAGGGGTTGGTCTGGCTTTCCGGGGTTGGTCAGGCTCCCGAGCCGAGCAGCCGGGCGGCGGTGCCGATCAGGTCCGGGTAGCGCCTGGTCCGGGCGCCGCCGTCCACGCCGTAGAGGCTCGCGGAGACGAAGCCCGCCTCGTCGGAGGCGAGGAACAGCACCACGCTCGCCACCTCGTCGGGTTCGGCGAACCGGCCGAGCGGGGTGTTGTCGATGTACTCGTCGACAAGCCCGGGCAGGCTCCACATCGGGCCGGTGGCCGAGGTGCGCACCAGGCCCGGGGCGACGGAGTTGACGCGCACCCCGGCCGGGCCGAGCTCCATCGCCGCCACCTCGGTCAGCGCCACGACCCCGGCCTTGGCCGCGCAGTAGGCCCCCATGCCGCGGCCGGGCTGCACGGCGTTGAGGCTGGCGATTGTCACGATCGAGCCGCCGCTGCCGCCGCTGCCGCCGCTGCCGCCGCTGCCGCCGCTGCCGCCGCCGGCGGCTCCGGCCGCGCGCATCGCCGCCCCGGCGTGCTTCACGGTGAGGAAGACCCCGTGCAGGCACAGGTCGACGACCCGGCGCCATTCCGCGAAGTCGTGGTCGACGATCTCGGCGTTGGTCCCGCCGCCGGCGTTGGCGACGGCGATGTCCAGCCGGCCGAAGCGGCTGGTGGCCAGCTCCACCAGCGCCGCGACGTCGGCCTCGACGGTGACGTCGCAGCGGGCGCCGGCGAAGGAGTCGCCCAGCTCGGCGGCCAGCGCCGCGAGCCCTTCCTCGTCGACGTCACCGCCGACCACCCGGGCGCCCTCGTCGACGAACCGCCGGGTCACCGCGCGCCCGATCCCGCTGGCCGCTCCTGTGACGATGGCAACTTTTCCCGCAATCCGGTTCACCACGTCGGACAGCCTGACGGTACGCAGACACCGAATCAAGAGTCGCACTATGCGAACACCGGCGGCTGTCGCGGGCCGCCCGGCGAGTTACATTCGCGGCACCATGAGCCGACCATCGCCGCAGACCGAGCGGCTTCTCGACCTGTTCGACCTGCTGGCCAGCCGGCCCACCGACGGCTTCACCCTGGCCGAGATCGCCAGGGCGGCCGGTGTCAGCAAGGCCACCGTCCACCCCATGATCGTCGCTTTGGCCCGGCGCGGATGGCTGTTGCGGCATCCGGAGCTGCGCACCTACCGCCTCGGCCCGGCGCTGATCGCCGCCGGGCGGGCCGCCGCGCAGGGCGGTACCGCGATCGACGCAGCCCGTCCCGTCGCGCGTGAGCTCGCCGCCGCGACCGGCATACCCTGCGTCGCCCTGGTGGCCGGCGGCATCCCCGGCGAGGACGACGACCTGCTCGTCGGCGAGATCGGCCTGCCCTATGCCCCCGTCAGCGCCCCCTCCGGCGACACCGCGCCCGGCGGAATCCGGCACGGCGCCTACTGGCTGCGCCTCGGTGACCGGATCCAGCCCCGTCCACCGCTCGGCGCGGTGTGCGTGGCGTGGGCCGACGACGCCGCCGCCGAGGCGTGGTTCGCCCGGCTGGGGCCCGACCGGCCGGCTGACGCACTGGCTCGGCTGGCACCGGGGCTCGCCGGCATCCGCTCCCGCGGCTGGGCGGTCGAGATCGAGGACCACCTCTACGAACGGCTCAGCTCCCTGGTCGCCGACCTGGAGGGGGAGGAGCAGGCGGGAGTCGCCGCGCGCACCAGGCCACCGGCGACCGCGGCGGCGCCCACACACACGCATACCGCCGCGTTGCGGCGGCTGATGGCGGATGTCGGGCGCGCCTTCAACCTGGCCGACACGCTGCCGGCCACCGTCGACCCGGACGCGCAGTACCGGCCGACGTCCATCAACGCGCCCGTCTTCGACGCGGGCGGGTCCGTCTCCGTCGTGCTGTGCCTGATCATCGGGCGCTCCGGCCGGGACGCCAGGGAGGGCCGGGGGAGCGGGGTGACCGGGCTCCTGTCCGGCGCCAGGGTCATCGAGCTCGGTGAGCAGGTGCGAGCCGCGGCGGACGCCGTCACCGCCGCCACGCACGGCCGCCGCCGGGACGGGTGAGACGTCCCGGTCGTCCAGCGTTCGCATAGTGCGACTCTTGATTCACTTCCTGCGAACTGAGAGTCTGCCGGCCAGTCGAAGGCGAGCACAGGAGGATCACATGTCGTTAGCCCGGAAGATCTCCTCCGAGGTGGCCGCGGGCGAGCGGTGGCCGTTGAAGTTCGGTGTCTTCATGGCGCCGTTCCACCGCGCCGGCCGCAACCCCACCCTCCTGCTCGAGCAGGACGTCTCCCTGCTCGAGCACCTGGACCGGCTCGGTTTCGACGAGGCCTGGATCGGCGAGCACCACTCCGGTGGCTGGGAGATCATCGCCTCACCGGAGGTGTTCATCGCCCACGCCGCCGCGCGCACCCGCCACCTGCGGCTCGGCACCGGCGTGGTCTCGCTCCCGTACCACCACCCGCTGAACGTGGCCGACCGGATCGTGCTGCTCGACCACCTGACCCGCGGGCGGATCATGCTCGGCGTCGGCCCCGGCCAGCTCGCCTCCGACGCGCACATGCTCGGCATCGACACCAACCGCCAGCGAGCCATGATGGAGGAGTCGCTCGAGGCGATCACCGCGCTGTTCGACGGCAGGGAACCGGTCACCCGAAAGACGGACTGGTTCACCCTGCAGGACGCGGTGCTGCAGCTCGCGCCCTACACCCGGCCCCGGCCCGAGATCGCCGTGGCGGCCACCTTCTCCCCGGCCGGCCCGCGCACCGCCGGGCGGTTCGGCGCCGGCATGCTGTCGATCGCCGCCAGCCAGGCCGGCGGCTTCGACGTGCTCGGCTCGCACTGGTCGGTGGCGAACGAGGTCGCCGCGCAGCACGGGCAGACCGTCGACCGCCGATCCTGGCGGCTGATGGGCCAGATGCACCTCGCCGAGACCATGGAGCAGGCCGCGAAGGACGTCGAGTACGGCCTCGTCGACGTGCAGACCTACCAGTCGAAGGTGCTGCCGATCCCCGGTGACCCGAGCACCCCGCTGGCCGACCGGATCCGGCGGGGCAACGAGACCGGCTCCTTCATCTGCGGCACCCCGGAGATGGCGATCGAACAGATCGAGCGGCTGTGGCAGCAGTCCGGCGGGTTCGGCACCTACCTGATCCTGGCCGCCGACCTCGCCGACCAGGAGGCGACCCGGCGCAGCTACGAGCTGTTCGCCCGCGAGGTCGTCCCGCACTTCACCGGCGCGTCCGCCGGGCCGCTCGGCTCCCAGGACTGGCAGGTCAGCCTCTCCCAGACCTGGAAGGACCAGACCGCGACCGCGATCGGCAAGGCCATCGAAGACCACGCCGCCTCCCAGGCGTCCCAGACATCCCAGGCGCCGCGCCCGTGAGCCGGCCGTTGCGCGTGGTCGGCATCGGCGGCACCGGCCGGGCGGGCTCCACGACCGAGCGCCTGGTCGCCGCCGCGCTCGACCGGGCCGCCGCGGCCGGTGCCCAGACGACCCTGTTCGCCTCCGCCGACCTCGACCTGCCGATCTACGCGCCGGAGCGGCCTGACCGAGCACCCGCGGCCCGGCGACTGATCGCCGCGGTCGCCGCCAGCGACGCCGTCGTGGTTGCCTCGCCCGGCTACCACGGCGGCGTGTCCGGCCTGGTCAAGAACGCGCTGGACTACCTGGAGGACCTGCGCGGCGACACCCGCTCCTACCTGGACGGCCGGGCCGTCGGCCTCATCGTGTGCGCCCACGGCGCACAGGCCGGCGGGACGACCCTGACCTCGCTGCGCTCGATCGTCCACGCGCTGCGGGGCTGGCCGACCCCGCTGGGACTCACGGTCAACTCGGCCGTGCCGGTGGAGCTCGACGCCCCCGGCCCGCCCGGCGAGCCGTCGCTGGGAGAGCGGCTGGACCTGATGGTCGACCAACTCCTCACCTTCGCCCGGGTCTGGCCCCGGTAAACGTAGGCCCCGGCCATGGGTGTTCGGCCACCCCAACCACCCCGGTCACCCCGGGGCGGAGCCGACGACGGGAATCCCGTCGCCGCGGCCGGTCCAGTGCATGGGCGGGACGCGCGTCTGACGTCCGCGGGCAGGGGGCGCCTGGATGACTGTTCCGACTGGTCGACCTGACGACCCGCGAGAGTCGCCGACCGTGCCGACCCGATGGCCGGAAGGGCTGCCTCTGCGCGGACGGCTCCGGCGCCTGAGCCGGTCCGGTGGCCGTGGCCGGCTCAGGCCGAAAGGCGCAGCGGAAGCTCGCTCAGCCCGCGGACGACGATCTGGGGCCGGTAGGCGAGAGTCTCCGCGGCCAGCGCGAACGACCGGGTGCGGCTCAGCAGCACCCGGAATGCGATCTCCGCCTCCGTCCGGGCGAGTGGCGCGCCGAGACAGTAGTGGATGCCCACGCCGAGCCCGAGATGGCGCCGGGCCCGGGCCGACCCCATGTAGCGCGCCGGGAGGAACCGGTCGGGATCATCGAATGCCTCCGGGTCCCGATTGGCGGCGCCGAGCATCAGGATCGCGCCGTCACCGCGGGCGAACGACCGCCCGGCGATCTCGGCGTCGGTGAGAAAGGTCCGTGCGACGAACTGCACCGGGGCGTCGTGGCGGATCATCTCCTCCACGGCGGAACCGACCAGGCCGGGATCGGCACGCAGGGCCGCGAGCTGCTCGGGATTGCGGGCGAGGGCGAGAATCCCGCCGGCGATGAGGTTGGCGGTCGTCTCATAACCCGCCACCAGCAGCAGGGTGCACAGTTCCAGCAGCTCCCGCTCGGAAAGCACGTCGCCGTCGTCGTGAAGGGCGACGAGCCGGCTGAGCAGATCATCCTGGGGCGCCGCGCGGCGGCGTGCGATCAGATCGACGAAGTAGGCGTCGAACGCCTTCCCCGCCCGATGGCAGGCGGCCTGTTCCTCCTCGGTCAGGAGGTAGTAGGGGTCCAGCCCACGGGTCAGCGCGTCGGCCCACCCGCCGAACTCCTCCTCGTCCGCCGCCGGCACCCCGAGCAGCCGGCACATCGTCCGCAACGGCAGCGGACGGGCGAACGCCGTGACCGCGTCGATCTCGGCCCGCTCGAGCGCCTCGTCGAGCAGCTCGTTCGCCAGCGAGGTGACCTCCGCGGCCAGCGACTCGATGACCGCGGGGGTGAACGCCCTGCCCACCAGCCGCCGCAGCCGGGTGTGGTCGGGCGGGTCGGCCCGCAGCAGTGACCCCAGGCCGTCCCGCATCCCGGCCCGGTAGTTGATGCCGTCGCTGAAGCCGTGCCCGGCCGCGGAATGGCTGAGTACCGCGGACGCCTCCGCGAGCCGGGTCACCAGCGTGGCGGTGCGGCCCCCGATCTCGCCGGTGATGAAGGCCCCGGACTCCCGGATCTCCCGGTACCGCGGGTAGGGGTCCGGCAGCCGCGTCGCCGTCACCGCCGCCATGATCGCCGCAGTGCCCTCTTCGGACGCGGCTGCGCCTGTGACGCCGACCGTAGTCACCGACCCTCTCCTCCCGGTTGACCGCACCGCCGCACCGCGGCCCTCCCGCGGCGACCGCCTCGCCCGTCACCGCGGCACGACCTACGAAAGCCCGCCCGGCCCGCCGGCGCACGCGAACACCGCGAACACCACCCCTGACGCGGCGAAGTCGAATCACCCGATTCGAGATTCGTCGCCGTCGACGGCTTCTCGCGGCACCAGCCGCGGCGCCGCCGCCGGCCCGGTCTCAGGGCGGACCCGATCCCCGCCCTGAGACCCGTCACTCTGGTTTCTCAGACGCACTTCGCCGGCACCCAGCGAGTCGTCCACCTGTGCCAGGTCCAGTTGTAGTACGACTCCCAATGGGCATTCGTCCAGGTGCACTGATAGGTGTTGGTGGTGGTGCAGGGGCGGCCCGGGGGGCAGTCCGTCGTCGTGGTCGAGGTCCAGCCGGCGCCGTAGCTCCCGTTGGCCGCCTGTGCCGGAGTCGCCGCGACGAGAGCCGCTCCAGCTCCTCCGGTGAGGACACCGGCCATGCTGGCGACAACAGCGAAACGCTTCGATCGACCGACCATTCTTGAACCTCCCGCTGAGCTGAGCGCCGATGCGAACATCCGCGTCGTGTGAATCGCCCGCGGACTCGGAACACGGCTATCGGCACAGGTGATCACTGATGCAGGCCCGACCTCATTGACGTGGCAAGGCCAAAGGTTGTGTACCCGCTGTTCCGACCTCTCACCGGCCGGAATATGAATTCGACCGGGTCGATCCCGAGGAATCGAGATCCGCTTGATCGCACCCGATCTGCTCCGGTATGGACCGCTGAAATCGGTTCATACCGGAGATGTGAGGTGTGTGGGAGGTGATGGCCCGGCGGCGGTGCGGGACGGGCCCGTGGCCTGGTCTTCCGCGGGCCTGGCGGACCTG
>NZ_ADGX01000129.1 GCF_000177675.1 Parafrankia sp. EUN1f | reverse complement strand
ACGTTCGACAGGCCCAGCGCGTTCTCGATCTGGGCCTCGATGCCGATCCGCCCGACCTCGAAGCCCATCACCTCCTCGATCTGCGTGAGCAGCAGGTCGAGCCACTGCACCTGTGCCGCGGTCTGCACCTTCGGCAGCATCACGCAGTCCAGGTTCGCGCCGGCGCCCTCGACGACCGTGACCACGTCGCGGTAGGTCCATTTGGTGGTCAGGTCGTTGACCCGCACCACGCGGGTCTTGCCCGCCCAGTCGCCCTCGTTCAGAGCGGCGACGACGTTGCCGCGCGCCGACTCCTTCGCGTCCGGGGCGACGGAATCCTCAAGATCGCAGAAGATCTGGTCGGCGGGAAGGCCCTGCGCCTTGCCCAGCATCTTCGGGTTCGAGCCAGGAACAGCCAGACATGACCGGCGAGCACGCAGAGGCATTCTTCTCGAAAACTCCTTCGTCGGGCCGGCCGGCCAGGGCGCCCGGATGCGGTTGGTCAGCCGGATGCGGTTGGTCAGCCGGAGCGCGGTTGGTCAGACCTGGTCAGGCGCATCAAGGCACGGCCGGCGTGGCGTGCGGGCCCCGCCACGGTAGTCGATGGGCCTTACAGCGTCCTGCCGGGTCGGCGCCTCGGGGAACGCTCCACACAAAATCTCAGACCCACACGCGGCGTCGTGGTGGTGTGCCTGTCGTCACACCGCCACACCGGAGCGATCCCGACGCCCGCGAACAGTGCCGACACCCAGCGACACCCGCGAATTTCGGAACGGCCCGTCTCCCTTTCGAGTGCGCGCCGCCCGCGGACCGCGAGCGGTTCACCCGCACCATTTGCCCGCCCGATGAGACGAGAAAAGGCGACACCCGACTGTCACATCGTGGTGGCGCCTTTCCTGCCTGTTCCCTCGGCTTCGCCGCATCCGGTCTCGTGTCCGCGGCCGCGGCCACGTCCCGCCGCGGAGGCGGACTCCCGGTCCGGATCGGTCAGCCGCCGCGCGCCTCCACGAGCGCGCCGCGGTTGACCTTCGTCGCCTCACTGCGCGGGATCACGTCCACGATTTCCACCGTTTTGGGTACTTTGTAGGCAGCAAGTCGACTCTTCGCGAAGGAGATGATCTCCGCGGAGGTCGGTGGTCGCGACGGGTCGACCGGCGCGATGACGGCGTGCACCCGCCGACCCCACTCGGGATCACGAAGCCCGATCACGACGACGTCGAGAACCTCGGGGTGATCGATGAGCGCCACCTCGACCTCGGCGGGGAAAACATTCGCGCCGCCCGATATGATCATGTCGACACGCCGGTCGACAAGGAAGAGATAGCCGTCGGAGTCCAGATAACCCAGATCTCCGACGGTCTCGAAACCGTGTCCGGTCTGCCGCAGCTGCGGCGCCTTTCCGAGGTAGGTGTAACCGCCGTAGCTCGCCTTCGGCGTACGCAGGAAGATCTCACCGATCTCACCCGCCGGCAGGGGATTCCCCGCGTCGTCGAGAATACTCACCTCGGTACCCCGCATACCGCGCCCGACGCTGCCCTGCCTGGTCATCCACTCGTCACCACGCAACGCCGTGATGCCGATTGCCTCGGTCATTCCATAGGCCATCAGAATGCGCTCGGCGCCGATCAGCTTCGCCCACCGGTGAACGAGCGACGGCGGCATCGGAGCCGCACCCTGCAGAATCCATTCCAGACTGGAGAGATCCCGCCCCTCGATGTCCGGGAGATCCGCGATGCGCTTGAGCATGGTCGGCGTCGCGGTGAAGGTGGTGACCCGGTAACGCTCGATCACGTCGACGATCCGAGCCGCGTCGAACTTCTCCATCACCACGAGCCGGTCCCCACCGAGCAGGCTGTAGAGGGTGGAGAAGCCGTTGGCGTGGTACATCGGCGCCAGCACCAGAATGACCTGCGGCCGGGGCACCGGGTCGTCGGCCCGCCACAGGTCGATGAACGGTGTGGTGAAGCGTGCGTCGAACACGGCCGGCCGGGTGTTGAGGATGACCTTCGGCGTGCCGGTCGAGCCGCTGCTGCAGATCCCGTTCGTCTGCGGCGAGGTCGCGTCGGGCAGGTCCGGGACGTCCAGGTCGGCCGTGGCGTCGATCCAGGGGAGGTCGGCCGGCCCCAGATGCACGGGGGCGCCGACCGTCTCGCGCAGCCGGGAGAGCTCCCAGTCCGGCAGGTCCCAGCGGATCGGCACCGGCACCGCGCCGAGCTTCCAGGCAGCCAGCGCGCTGAGCGCGAACTGCGGCGAGTTGCGTAACCCGAGCCCCAGCAGGTCGCCGCCGCCCAGCCCCCGCCCCGCCAGGGCCCCCGCGAGCTGACTGGAGCGTCGGTCCAGGTCAGACCAGGTCAGGACGGGCTCCGAGCCGTCCAGTGCGATGTGTCGCAAGGCCGGCTCGTCCGGATGTTCCTCGGCGAGCTGGCGAATTCGCCGGGCGTAGCTGACGTCGTCCACCGCGTGTCCCTCCGTCGGTCCCACCGTCGGTTTCGTCGGGGCACCCACGGAGGGACGATGTGGAAACCGGAAGCAAACCTAACCGTTTCCGATGTTCGGCGGAAGTGTCACACAACGGCGGCCGGCGGCGCGGTCCCGCCGCGGCCGTCCGATCACGCGGTCGCGCTCAGGCTGACGCGGTCGCGCCCGAACGGCAGCTGGCGACGAACCTGGTCAGCTCCTCGACCCGGTCGGAACGCGCGTCCACCGCGCGGTTGATGATCCGGATCAGATGGTCGTAGGCGTCGGTGTGGTCATAACGGGCGGTGTCGGCGATCTGCAGTGCCCAGCGCCAGTAGCCGCGCATCGTGTCGGCCAGCGGCATCCGGAACCGCGCGATCACCTCACGGATCGGCTCCACCACGGCGTCGCCGTGGGTACGCAGGTAGCGCTCGATGACGTCCGCCATGAAGGTGAAGTGCCGGGCCTCGTCCCGGCTGAGCCGGGCGAGCAGCCTGCCCAGCACTGGGTCGCCGACGACGGCACGCAGCTGCTGGTAGTAGAGCTGGGTCGCCTTCTCCTGTACGAGCGCGTAGGCGAACAGCGACACCGCGTCGTCGTGCGGCAGCTCGAAGGGCTTGCGCCCCTCCAGCGCCAGCTCGTGGCGCAGCGCGTCCGCCTCGGCGATGCCGGCCGCCGTCTGGTAGCGGAACAGCGCGCGGGCGTGGCTGTCCTCCTCCACCGCCCAGCGGACCGTGAAGTGGTACAGCTCGCGGTGGTGGGTGAACTCGGCCGGATCCACGTCCGCGGTGAGCGGGAACCGGCGGGTGTAGACGGCGAAATAGCCCGGCAGATGGTCCTCGATCAGGGTCACGAAGCGGACGGCGGAACGCTGGCCGTCGGTGAGCCGGTCGGCGTCCGCGGCGGCCCAGTCGACGGCGGTCTCGACGTCCCACCGCCGTGCGGGGCTGGAGGCCAGATGGAAGTCGGTCACGGCCTGCGCGAGCTCGCCCGGGGCCAGGAACGGCCCCCGCACCGGGCCGCGCAGGACCGGCCCGCCTGCCGGGGTACCGCTCACTGCCGGTGTACCGGTCACCGCGGGGGCGCTGGTCATCGTCGGTGTACTGGTCATCGTCGGTGTGCTCCCGATCCTCAGCGCGACTTCTGGCAGACCAGCGCGTAGTGCTTCGTGGTGAAGCCCCAGCCGGCGTTGGCGACCTGCAGGTACCGGGTCAGCAGCGCGGCCGTGCCCGGCCGGATCGCGTCTATGCGGCCCGCGTTCGCGGCGACGTTCGCCAGCCAGTCCTCGATCGTGCGCCGGTAGTCCTCGGTCAGGTCGTCGACCGACCGGATCGAGAACCCGGCGTCCTCGGCCGCCCTGACCAGCTCGGACAGCGGGCGCATGTCGCCCCATCCGAAGATCGAGTTACGGACGAACTCGGTGCCCCCGCGGCGGTCGAACTCCGCGTGCGCGGCGCCGTTGCGGAAGCACGACTCGGACACGTAGAGCCGGCCGCCACGGCGCAGCGCAGCGCGCGCCCGGCGGAACACCAGGTCCAGATCGGGCATGTGCACGATCGAGCCGAGCAGGGACACCGCGTCGAAGGACGCGGGCTCCACGTCGAAGGTCTCGAAATGGCCCTGACGGGTCCGCACCAGGTCGGACACGCCCAGTTCGGCGGCGCGGTCGGCGATGTAGGCGTGCTGGCGGCCCGCCGGGCTCACCCCGACCGCGTGACAGCCCAGCTCACGCGCGAGATGCAGGACGACCGAACCCCAGCCGCAGCCGACGTCCAGCGTCCGCTCACCGCCGCGCAGCGCCAGCCGGTCGGCGACGAAGCGCAGCTTGGCGAGCTGGGCCTCCTCCAGCGTCACCCCGTCCGCCCGGTACAGGCCGCTGGAGTACTTGCGGCGGGAGTCCAGGAACAGGCCGAAGATCTCCGGGTCGAGGTCGTAGTGCTGGTTGGTGTCCGCGATGGAGGCCGGGTCCGCGGTGGGTGCCGCAGCGACGGTCGCCGGCGGGGTCACGGTCGGTGCCGCGGCGCCGGTGGAGGTGACGGTCACGCCGCGGCCCCCTCGGCGAGGGCACGCTCGACGACCTCGGTCACCTCGCGGACCGTGGTCACCGTGAAGACGGTCTCGTCATCGAGCTCGATGTCGTAGGCCCGCTCGATGCGGGCGATCATGCGCAGCACCTTCACCGAGTCGGCGCCGGCGACCGACCGCAGGTCGAGGTCCGGATCGATCGTGCCCGGGGCGGTCGCGAGCTCGGCGGCGACGATGCCGGTGATGGTCGAGAGCACCGACTCGGCGGCGGTCGTGGACATCAGGACTCCTCGGATGCGGGGACGTTCGGGAGCTGGCCGCCGCGCGGCTCGTCACCCACCGGCTGGTCAGCCAGCGGCCGACCGGTGGCGTCCGCGGTCGCGGCCAGGACGCGGGCGAGGCGCCCGGCGGCGTCGTCACTGATCTGGATGCGGTCGCGGGCCGCCTCCAGGGCCACCGGCCGGTAGGTCGCGCGGGCGGTGGCGACGACGGTGCCCGCGGCGTCGACGACATCAGCCTCGGTGTTGATCAGAGTGGAGCCGTCCGCGCCCGGGATGATCCGGGCCCGGCACTCGTGCACGGCTCCGACCAGCACCGGCGCCAGGAAGCGCACCCGCATCGCCGTGGTGAAGGCGGGCTGGCCGACCCGCAGCACGATGAGGTTGCCCATGGTCTCGTCGCAGATCACGCCGAGCAGCCCGCCGTGGACGACTCCGGGGTAGGACTCGTGTGTCGGGCCGAGCTGGAAGGTGGTCGAGATGCCGTCGGGCCGCTCCCGGAAGCGCAGCCGCAGGCCGTGCGCGTTGTGCGGTGAGCACCCGAAGCACTGGTAGTCCTCCAGGACGGTCCACGGCGTCCGCAGGTGCCCGTCGTCAGCGGCCGCGCCCCCGAGCACGTCGGCCAGCGGCTTCCCGGACGTCCCCGCGGGCGCGGTGCGCGTGTCCTCGGTCGACGCGGTCACCCGAGCACCTCGGCGAGCTCGCGCCGGACCCGCGCGTTGGTGGCCAGGTCGAGGCCGGTCATCGCGCCGAACGCCCGGCGGATCTTGTCCTGCAGGTGGGCGAGCTCCCCCTCGGTGGCGACCTGGGAGAGGAAGAACTCGAAGCCTGTGTCGATGGTGTCGTGGTCGCGCAGGGCCTCCAGCTCACCCTTGAAGACCCCGACCGGATGCTTGATGCGCTGCTCGGCGGTGTACACGAACAGCGTCTCCAGCACCGAGGCCAGCTCGTCGGGGTGCTCGGCGAGGCGCCGCCGGGTGTAGTGGATGAACTCGCGGGCGTGCGCGGCCTCGTCGAGGCTGGCGTTGGTCATGATCGTGCGCAGTACCGGCTCCTGGACCCAGCCGGCGACCGCGCGGTAGACGTGGTTGACCGTGAGCTCGGAGATGATGTTGGTGGCGAGCGTAGCCGCCGGTGTCGTGCCGGGCGCGTAGGGCTCGCGCATCGCCGCGATCGGCGCGGCCGACACCGGCTCGCCGACGACGTCCAGCCAGGCCCGGAACGCGAAGTGGTGCTGCAGCTCCTGGTAGCCCCACAGGGCGACGAAGGCGGAGAAGTCGTAGTCATGGACGAACTCGTCGAAGAATCCGTGCTGGGCGGCGATCGAGTTCGCCTCGCCCATCACCGCGCCGCGCGCGATCCGGATGTACTCGGGGCGGACGTCCTGCGGCCGCACCTCGTCGAAGGGGATGTCGGCGAGCCGCCACACCTGGCGCTCATAGTGGCGGAACACGTCGTAGCTGTGCATGTGCCAGCACCTGCCTGGGACGGAGACGGGGGCCCCGGACGCGCCGGCCCGTGCGGGCCGCGGCGCGGGCCGCGGTCGGGAAGGGACATCGTGGATGGTCGGATGGGATGACAGCCCGGCCCTGCCACCCGGTCGGGCCGGCTGCCCGCTCACGCCACAGGGACCGCGTCGCGGGCGGCGAGACGTTGGAACTTCCCACTGGACGTCCGCGGCAGGGCGTCGGGGCCGACGAGGTGGACGGCGATCTCGGCGAGGCCCAGTGCGGCACCGACCGCGGTGCGGATGCCGGTGGTGAGCAGGTCACGCGCGGCGTCGTCCTCCAGCGCCGTCTCGGCCAGCACGGTCATCGCCTCGGTTCCGTCGGGGGCGATGTCGGCGTAGGCGACGCAGCGCCGGCGGTGGACCCCGGGAACGTCGCGGGCGGCATCCTCGGCGTCGTGCGGGTAGTAGTTCACCCCCCGCACGATGATCATCTCCTTGGCCCGGCCGGTGACGAACAGCTCACCGTCCCGCAGCAGGCCGAGGTCGCCGGTGCGCAGCCAGCCGTCCGCGGTGAAGGCGTCGGCGGGTACCGCGCCGGACTCGGTGAGGTAGCCGCCGGTGACCGCCTCGCCGCGGATCTGGATCTCGCCGACCTGGTCGTCGGGAGCCGGCCCGGTGGCGCCGGGGGAGGTGCCGGTGACGCGCACGTTCATCGCGCGCACCGGCCGGCCCACGCCGACCAGCCCGCGGGCGGCCGGATCGTCCGGCGGGACGTCGACGGCGATCCCCCGCCTCGCGAGCAGATCACGGTCGACCCAGCGCGAGACCGGCGCCCGGCCGCGCGGCGGGAAGGTCACCGCCAGGGTCGCCTCCGCCATGCCGTAGACGGGCATCATCGCCGCCGGCGAGAACCCCGCCGGGCCGAAGATCGCCAGGAAGCGGTCGACGGACGCGGGGGACACCGGCTCCGCCCCGTTGAACGCGACCCGCCAGCCGCTCAGGTCGAGCCCGGCCTGGACGGGCGCGGGGACGGCGTCGGCGAGGTAGTCGTACGCGAAGTTCGGCATCGGCGCGATGCTCCCGCCCCGGCGCAGGAAGTCGGTGAGCCAGCCGGCCGGATCCTTCACGAAACCCGCCGGGGACCAGACCGTCATCGGCATTCCGGTGAGAATTCCGGCGAGGGTGCCGAACAGCCCCATGTCATGAAACAGCGGCAGCCAGATTCCGCCGCCGTCGTTCTCGGTGAGCCCGACGCCGTCAATGATCGCGGCGAGCCCGGCGAGGATGTTGTGGTGGGTCAGCAGGACGCCTTTCGGCGCGGCGGTGCTGCCCGAGGTGAACTGGACCAGCGCCGGTGCGCCGGGGGGCACCTCGTCCGGCAGAGGGCCACCCGCGTCCGCGTCCGCGCCGGCGTCGGCGGACGCCGTGTATTCGGTGACGGTGACGACCCGGACGGCGCCGGCGTCGAACGCCGCGGCGAACCGGCTGGCCAGCCGGGCGGTGCGCCCGCCCACCAGGACCAGGCCGATGTCGGCGACGGCTGCCGCCCGAGCCAGCCGCGCCGCGTACCCGGTCAGGTCCCGGGTCGAGGTCGGCAGCGGAAGCGGGCAGGTCACGGCGCCGGCCCGGCTCACCCCGGCCAGCGCGACCAGGAAGTCGGGGGCGTTCTCGCTGAGCAGGCCGACCCGCGCGCCGGGCCGTACCCCGCCGCGCGCCAGCGCCGCGGCGAGGGCGTCGCCGCGCTCGACCAGCTCCCGGTAGGACAGCGAGTCGCCCGAGGACGGGAAGTCGATCCGGACGGCGGGGCGGCGGGCCGCCACGGCCGCCAGCGCCCCGTGCACGCTGCCGGCGGCGAGCGCGGCGGCGGCAGTCGTGTCCGGCACCACCTCGTCCAGGGATACCCGCATGACCACCGGCGTCCTCTCGTCGAAACACCTCGCCCGGCTGCCGCGCCATGCGGCTTTCTCCGCGTGACACCGGCCACCGTGCGCCTGATTTCTCCGCGTACCGTCCGCGGGCCGTACCCGTTCCCTGGAAATGCTTGCCCGCCGCTCACCCACCGGTCAAACACGATTTCTCGACCGCAATTGGCCCATCGGCGCCGCTAATCGTCCGCATCCCGGGCGAAGCGGCAACGGATGCTGCCGCACGCCGGTCGCGGATTCCGCCGGCAGGCAATGCACGGAGGTGTGAACGCGTACATGGCAGGCCCGCGCGGGAGCGCGGCGGCACCCGGCGGGTCGCGGCCGGCGAAGACCGCCCGGCCGGCCGGCGCGACTGCCCGCCATGTTCCCGTTCCGCCGTCCACATGTGCGCGTTACCGGTGGTTAGCGCTCGCCGGTAACGTGGTCTGCGCTCACCGGGAGGACGGCCATGGAGCTGCGATATCTCACGTCATTCCTGGCCATCGCCGAAGAACTTCATTTCGGCCGGGCGGCGGCCCGGCTGCACCTCGCTCAGCCGTCGCTGAGTCAGCAGCTGCAGCGGCTCGAGCGCGACATCGGCGTCGAGCTGGTCTCGCGCAGCTCCCATGAGGTGAAGCTGACCGCGGCCGGCCGGGCCTTCGAGGTCGAGGCCAGGAGGCTGCTGGACGCGACCCGCCGCGCCGTGACCGTCGCCCGGGAGGCGGCGTCCGGGCGCACCGGAATGATCAGCATCGGGTTCAACTATCCGGCCGGCCAGCGGGTGCTGCAGCCGACGCTGCTGCGGCTGGCCGCCGACTATCCCGGTGTGTCGACCACCCTGTGGGAGGCGCGCAGCGGTCCGCAGCTGTCCGCGCTGACAGAGGGCCGCCTCGACGTCGCTCTGGTCTTCGCCGGGCCGCCGTCGGCGCAGCTGCGCTCCCAGCGGGTCGCGACAATACCGCTGGTCGCGGTCGTCAGCCGCCGCCACCCCTGGGCGACCCGCAGCGAGGTCCCGTTCCGCGAGCTGGCCGACCAGCCCTGCGTGCTGTTCCGCCGGGAGCAGAGTCCCGCCATGCACGACGCCATCCTCGCCGCGGCCGACCGCTGCGGCATCGCGCTGACGATCTCCGACGAGGTGGACGACTCAGGCGCCACCGGAATCGTGGTCACCACCAGGCCGGTCGTCGGCTTCGCCTCCGCGGCCCGCGGGGCGCACCCGCCCGGCCACGGGCTGTCCGCGGTGCGTCTGGTCGACCCGGTCCCGACGGTGGGGATGTACGCGGTGTGGCGCCCCGACCCGCAGCCGGTCGTGGGCGCCTTCCTGGACTGCCTGGAGGCGGCCGGGCCCTTCTCCGAGCAGGCCGCCGATCACGGTTCGGCCCGTGCCGGCACGGCGCCATCCCCCACCGCGTCATCCAGGGCGGCGCCAACCGCCACGGCGCCGTCCGGGGCGGCGCCAACCCGTACCGCACCGTCCGGGGCGGTGCCATCCGCGCGTGCGCCGCGGGCGTAGCGCGCCGGCGTGACCCCGAAGGCGTCGCGAAACGCCGCCGTGAACGAGCTCGGATTGCTGTAACCGCAGGCGATGGCCACCGCCGCGTCCGGGCTGGCGCTGGCCGCGACTCTGGGTGGTGGCCCGGCGGTCGGGCACGGGTGTGGGCACGGCCGCACCGACGCCCGACCGCCCGCGCCCGTTCCTGCTGCTCACCGCGGTCGAGATCGTCCGGTCGGTGCTGCTGTTCGGCGTCAGCGGCCGGGAACCGCCTCCGGGGTCACTCTCGGCCTCGCCGTCAGCGCCGGTGGGTTCGCGGCGCCCGCCCTCGGTGCGATCGCCGACACGCACGGTATCTCGGCCCCGTTCACCGTCCTGTGCTTCGTCCGGCGCTGGCGGTAGCCATGTGCGTGTTCCTGCCCGAACCGGCCCGGCGCGGCGCCGCGTTTCGCGATTGACATTCTGAATAGTTCGTTCGGCATTCCTGTGTTGCCGATGATCCGGTGGGCGCGGAACATCGCTCAAACGGTCGGATTCGCGTGATCGCCGAGGCTGGCCGGCCCGCTCCTGTCCCAGGTCGCTCCGCCGCCCAGGTCGGTGCGACCGGGCCGGTGCCCGCCGCGGTGAACGTGCCGACCGCGGTCGCCGCCCACGACAGCGTTGTTCGCTCCGGACGCTGTCCAACAGAATGGACACGGACATGCAGTTGACGGTCCTCGGATGCCGGTCGGGAATGCCCGGCGCCGGCCAGTGCAGTTCCAGCTATCTGGTGGAGAGCGAAAAGGCTCGCCTGTTGCTGGACTGCGGCCCCGGGGCCGCGACCGCGCTCAGCACGATCACGCATCCGGACCAGCTCGACGCCGTCGTCATCAGCCACCTGCATCTGGACCACTGCTACGACCTGCTTCCCCTCGGGAAGACGCTGCTCGCCGGATACGGGCAGTTCGCCGACCTGTTCCCGACGCTGCCGTCGCTGGCCCAGCGCGTCGAGCGTGCCCCGGTGCCGCTGTACGTCCCGGCGGGCGGACGGGAGCGGCTGACGGCGCTGGCGGCGCTGTTCCCGGTCGCGACGATCCCACGGCTGGACCGCGCGTTCGAAGTCGCCTTCGACGTCCGCGAGTACGCGCCGGGGGACGTCTTCGAGGTCGGCGACACCACCGTGAGCCTGCATGAGCTGCGCCATTCTTTGCCCAACTGCGGAACCCGCATCGACAGCGGAACCGGCAGCTTCGCCTACACCGGCGACACCGGGGTGACGGCGGATCTCGTCCCGTTCGCCCGTGACGTCGACCTGCTGCTCGCCGAGGCGACGCTGGAGCTCACCGACACCACGGGCCACGGCCACCTCAGCGCCGCCGACGCCGCCACCGTGGCCGCCGCGGCCGGGGTGGACCAGCTCGTCCTCACCCATTTCGTGACCGCGGAACGGGCCTGGCTCGCCGCCCGCAAGGCGGACGCGGAGCGTGTCTTCGCCGGTCCGGTCCATCTGGCCGCCCCCGCGGCCCGCTTCACGACGAGAGACCCCGACGTGCTCGTGCCCATCCCCCCGGGCACGGAGCTGGCAGGTGCCGAGCTGGCGGGTGCCGGGCGGGCAGGTGCCGAGCTGTCAGGTACGGAGCTGGCGCCCCGTGGTTGAACCGTTCAGCACGGCGCCCACCGCGCCGCGGCGACACCGGACGCCCGGCGCCGCTGCGGCCCTGACCGTGCGCGCACCGCGCAACGCGCCGTCGGTCCGGGCCCTGTGGTGCGACTACGGCGGTGTCCTGACCTCCCCCGTCGCCGACGCGCTCACCCAGGTCGCGGCGGCCGCCGAGGTCCCCGCGCCGGACCTGATGGCGGCGATCCGCCAGGTCGCCGAGCCGTTCGGCGGCACCCTGATCGAGCCGCTCGAGCTGGGCATCCTGCCGCAGCGGGAATGGGGGCTGCGGGTGACGGCGGCGCTCGCGCCCCGCTGGACGCCGCGCATCGACCTGACCCGCTTCGGCGACCACTGGTACGTCGGCCGGACCGTCAGCACGGAGCTGTTCACGCTGCTGGAGCGGGTACGCGACCAGGGCGTGCGGGTCGGAATGCTCACGAACAGCGTCCGTGAATGGGAGCCGCACCGGCGGGCCCTCGCGCCGGATGTCGACCCGTTCGAGGTGACGGTCAACTCGTTCGAGGTGGGCCTGCGCAAGCCGGATCCGGCGATCTTCCGACTGGCCGAATCGATCTTCCGCGTGCCGCCGGAATCCTGCCTGCTCATCGACGACCTCGGCGCCAACTGCGCCGCGGCCCGGGTGCTTGGCTGGCAGACGATCGAACACACCACCGTCGCAGACACCCTCGACCTGGTGCACCGGTTGGTTTTCGAGCGGCACTGAAACCAGTTTTCAATCCTTTTCCACCCCCGACCATGGACCGCGAGATGAAGAGGGCGGACCGCCCGCGAGACCGATAAATTGTTTCCATCGATCCATCGCATTCGATCACACTCCGACGATTGATGTCGTTTACGGATCGTTCGCCACAATCGCATTGCCAACCGCGGCGCACCGTTCGAGACTGAGTCCGGCAAATCCACCAGGAATTCCCCGGAACTCGTCACGGAACAGGTGGTCGGTGTGTCGCAGTACACCCTGGGAGCGGGCCTCGTCCTTCCTGAGGACCGTGGCCTCTACTCCCTCGTCGACGACCGGGTACGGGTCACCCCCGAACTGGTTGTCCTGAGCCGCCCGGCGGCATCGGGCTGGCAGGACATCACCTACCGCGAGCTCGACGCCCACGCACGCCGGGTCGCGGCGGTCCTGCTGCACTGGGGAGTCGGCGCGGGCGACCGCGTCGGCATCCTGGGCCGCACCAGCTACGAGTGGGTGGTGGCCGACCTCGCGGTGCTTGCGATCGGCGCGATCACCGTCCCGATCTTCCCGACCGCCTCCGCGGCCCAGATCGCCCACATCGTCGCCGATTCCGGGATGACGTGGTGCTTCGCCGAGACACCGGAGCACCAGGAGCTGGTGGCCGGCGCGGCGGCGGGCGCACTGCGGGCGGCCCCCTGGCCGCTGGCGGACCTCGACAGCCTGACGGCATCCGACGACACCGCCCGCGCCGACGGCGAGGTGCCGGCCGCGGGCGACGGTGGCGCCGGCGAGTTCGAGCGGCGCCGCGACGCCGTCCGCGCGGACTCGATCGCGACGATCGTCTACACCAGCGGAACCACCGGGATGCCCAAGGGCTGCATTCTCACCCACGGCAACCTGTTCGCGTCCAGCGCGAACACGGTCGAGCACACCGGCGGGCTGTTCCGCGTGTGGCCTCCGGAGCACACCGTCGGCACCGGTGCCGACGGAAACGGCGCGGACGACAGCGATGTCGTGACCGAGCAGGCCGCGACGCTGCTCTGCCTGCCGCTGGCGCACGTGTTCGGACGCACCATCCTGGTCGCCTGCCTGTACGCCGGGACCAGGACCGGGCTGCTCTCGGCCGTCACCGACCTGCTGCCCGCCATGGCCGGTTTCCGACCGACCGTGCTGGCGCTGGTCCCGTACGGGCTGGAGAAGATCCGCAAGGGCCTGCGGGCAGCCGTCGACGCCGACACCGAGCTCGCCGCGGTCGCCGCGGGGCTGGCACAGGTCGGCACCGGCACCGATGAGCCTGGCGGCCGCCCGGACGAAGCCCTGCTCGCCCGGGTCGGCGCCGTGTTCGGTGGGCGGCTGACGCACGTGATCAGCGGCGGCGCGTCGCTGGACAGCACGACCGCGGCCTACTACCGCGGGCTCGGCGTGCACATCCTCAACTGCTACGGCCTGACCGAGGCCGCGACCGCCGTGACGGTCAACCAGCCCGAGACCAACCGGGTCGGCACCGTCGGCCAGCCCATCCCGGGAACGACAGTGGGCATCGCACCGGACGGCGAGGTGCTGGTCGCGGGCCCGAACGTCTCCCCCGGCTACTGGCGGACCGGCCAAGACCCTCTGAAGGCAGACACAGACCCCCTGAAGGCAGGAACAGACCCCCTGAAGGCAGGAACAGACCCGCTGACCGCCGGCGCCGCCGCGCAGGACGGCACCGACGCCGCGCCCCGCTGGCTGTACACCGGCGACCTGGGCCGGCTCGACGCCGACGGTTACCTCGTCATCACCGGCCGGCGCAAGGAGATCCTGGTCACCAGCGGTGGCAAGAACGTCACGCCGACCCTGCTCGAGGACCGGATGCGGTTGCACCCGCTGGTCGCCGACTGCATGGTCGTCGGCGAGGGCCGCCCGTTCGTCGCCGCGCTGGTGACGCTGGAGCCGGCGGTGCTGGCGAAGCTGGCCGCCGAAGCCGGCCTCGACCTCGGCGCCGACCGCTGGTGGGAGCATCCCGCCGTGGCGGAGCGGCTGCGCGACGCGGTCGACGACACGAACAGCCTGGTCTCCCGCGCCGAGTCGATCCGGCGCATCCGGGTGCTGCCGACCCAGTTCACCATCGCCGACGGCCATCTGACGCCCTCGATGAAGCTGCGCCGCGCACAGATCGAGGCCGCGTTCGCCGCCGAGATCGACGAGCTCTACACCACCGCCCCCGAGCCGGCCGGCCCGGCGCCGACCGAACCGGCAACCTCCGCCGCCTGACCAGAGCCAAGGCCCCCAGTCCTGTTCCACCCGCCTGTACGACGGGAGTTCCCAAGGATGTACGACGTCATCGTGGTCGGTGCCCGCTGCGCCGGATCGCCGCTGGCCATGCTGCTGGCCCGCCAGGGCCACCGGGTCCTGGTCGTGGACCGGTCGACCTTCCCCAGCGACACCGTGTCGACCCACTACATGCACCAGACGGGGCTGGCCCGGCTGCGTGACTGGGGCCTGCTGGACCGGCTGATCGCCACCGGGGTGCCGCCGATCCGCAACCTGACCTTCTACTACACCGGCATGCTCGTCGAGGGCTTCGCCGACCCGATCGAGGGCATCGACGCGGTGTACTGCCCGCGGCGCACCGTCCTGGACAAGCTGCTGGTCGACGCCGCCCGCGAGGCCGGCGCCGAGGTGATCGAAGGCTTCACGGTCACCGACCTGCTGTTCGACGCCGGTCGGGTGACCGGCATCCGCGGGCAGGTCGGCGACGGGCCCGAGCAGGAGTTCCGCTCCGCCTTCGTGGTCGGCGCGGACGGGCGGACGTCCACCGTGGCGGACAAGGTCGGCGCCGACTTCTACAAGGTCGTGCCGGCGGAGGGTTTCATCTACTACTCGTACTTCGAGGGCCTGGACTGGGCGATGCAGCACCGGACCGGCCTCGGCGAGCAGCAGTTCGGCACCTGGCCGACGAACGACGGCCAGCACCTGCTGTCGATCATCCGGCCGCGCGCGGCGTTCAGCGAGTTCCGCGCCGACGTCGAGGGCAGCTTCCAGGCGATCTTCGACAACGTGCTGCCGGAGCTCGGCGAGGACCTGCGGGCCCGGGGCCGGCGGGTGGAGGAGTTCCGCCCGATGCGCTACCCGGACAACTACTACCGGCGGTCGAACGGGCCCGGCTGGGCGCTGGTCGGCGACGCCGGCTACCACAAGGACCCGTTCACCGGCTGGGGCATCACCGACGCCTTCCTGCAGGCGCAGCTGCTGGCCGACCGTCTGCACGCGGGCCTGGCCGGCGAGCGGACGCTCGACGACGCCGCCGCCGAGTACGTCAAGATCCGCGACGAGGAGAGCCACGGCACGTTCGAGCTGACCTGCACGCTGTCCAAGCTCGTCCTGCCGCCCTTCCTGGACTCGGTCTTCAACGCCACCGCGGCCAGCCCCCGGTACATCAAGAAGTTCTTCGCCATGATCGCCGGCGGCGCCGACGGCCACGACTTCTTCGAGCGGGAGAGCCTCGCCGAGCTGTACGAGGAGGTCGGGACGCCGGCCGACAAGCGCCTGCTGCCGGCCGCCTGAGCCCGAGCCCGAGCCCAGACACCCAGGAGGCGTCCCCCCGATGACCACCGCCCCGGCCACGCGTCCACCCGCGCCCGCCGGCACGCCCGAGCCCGCCGGTTCGTCCCCACCCGCGGGCGACGTCGCCGAGCTCGCCCGGCGCACCCGTGCCTTCGTCGACGACCACGTCCTGCCCGTCGAGCGCGAGCTGGTCGTGGCGGGCCGGCACATGGACGACGACATCCGGGTCGACCTGCAGCGCGCCGCCCGCGCGGCCGGGGTGTTCGGGCCGCTCACCCCGGTCGGGCTCGGCGGGCTGGGCCTGTCCAACGCCGGCCTCGCCGAGGTGCTCGAGGCGGCCGGGCGCAGCCTGATCGGCCCGACCGCGGTCAACTGCGCCGCACCCGACGACGGCAACATGCACCTTCTCGCCGCGGTGTGCACCCAGGCGCAGGCCGAGCGTTACCTGCACCCGCTGCTGCGCGGTGAGACCCGCTCCTCGATCGCGCTCACCGAGCCCGCGCCCGGCGCCGGCTCGGACCCGTCGATGGTCCGCACCAGCGCCGTCCCGGTCGACGGCGGCTGGGTCATCGACGGGGCGAAGCACTTCATCACCGGTGCCGAGGGCGCCGCGTTCACCATCTGCATCGCCCGCACCGAGGGCGGCACCACCATGTTCCTGGTCGACCAGGACAACCCGGGCCTGCGGGTCGGGCGCCGCATGCCGACCCTGGACCACAGCGCCGCGGGCGGGCACTGCGAGGTCACCTTCGCCGACTGCTTCGTCCCGGACGACGCCGTCCTCGGTGACGTCGGCGCCGGCCTGCGCTACGCCCAGGTGCGCCTCGCCCCGTCCCGGCTGGCGTTCTGCATGGCCTGGCTGGGCCTGGCCGCACGGGCGCACGAGATGGCCGCCGCCTGGATCACCGGCCGCTCCTCGTTCGGCCAGCGGATCTCCGACCACGGCATGGCGCAGGCGCACGTCGCCGACAACGAGATCGACATCGCCGCCGCACGGGCGCTGGTGCGGTCGGTGGCGCGGGTCCTCGACGAGGAGGGCCTGGCCAGCTCCGCCGCCCGCCACGGCGCCGCGATCGCGAAGACGTTCGTCGCCGAGGCGGTGTGGCGGGTGCTCGACCGGGTGGTCCAGCTCTACGGCGGGCTCGGGATCTGCGAGGACCACCTGGTCGCCCGCTTCCTGGTCGAGGCCCGCGGGTTCCGCATCTACGAGGGCTCGTCCGAGGTCCTGCGTGCCTCGATCGCCCGCCGGGTGCTGCGCGCGCACAGCAGCCCGGCTCCCATCAACCCGGAGGAGGCCCGATGACATCGACATCCGCACCTGCCACGCCGCCCGCCACGCAGCAGGCCGGCGCCAGAGCCGGCGGATCCGGGCCGTTCTCCATCTTCGGCCCGGCGACGGCCGATCCGTCGGCACCGGACTTCGCGCGGATCTGCGAGATCGCCAACGCCATCGTGCCGTTCCGCCGGTTCGTGGGCATCGACATCACCCAGGTCGACCCCGACCACTCGGTCGTCGAGATCCCCGCCCGGCCCGACCTCACCAACCAGCTCGGCACCGTGCACGCGGGCGCGCTGTTCCTGGCCGCCGACCTCGCCGGGGCGGCCGCCGTCGCCGGGGCGATGGCGGCGCGGCTGAGCCGGTTCGAGAGCCTCGTCGTGCGCGACGCCCGCTCGTCCTTCCGCCGGCCCGCCCGCGGACGCATCCGGGCGATCGGCATGGTCGACGAGCGGGAGGCGCGCCGCGTCCTCGCCGGCACCGGGCCCGAGCGGTTCGACCTCGACGTCCGCGCCGTGCTCTACGACGACGACGACGTGATCGTGGCCCGCTTCGGCTTCGACTATGTCTGTGCGATCGGCGGTGACTGACCATGGCCACCACCGAGTCGACGGCGTCATCCCCGTCCCAGGCACCGGCGCAGGCTTCGGCGCAGGGCTCGTCCGCCGAGAAGGTGGCCGTGCCGGTCGGCGGCGGCGTCACACTGGGGCTGCGGATCATGGCCCAGGCCGACCCGGCCGTGCCCGTGGTCGCGCTGCTGCCCGCGATGGCGCTGAAGGCGAAGTTCTACGTGCCGCTGGCGAAGGCGCTGTTCGGCGCCGGCCTGTCGGTGGTGCTGTGTGACCAGCGCGGCTACGGCGACAGCACCCCCGGTCTGCGCGAGCAGCCGAACTTCGGCTACCGCGAGCTGATCGAGGTCGACGTCCCGGCGGTCGTCACCGCGATCCGCGCCCGCTTCCCCGAGGCACCGCTGTACCTGTTCGGCCACAGCCTCGGCGGGCAGCTCGCGCTGTTCCACGCGGCGTCCGCGCCGGCCGGTGTCGCCGGCATCATCACCATCGGCACCGGCACGCCCTACTGGCGGGCCTTCGGACGCCGCAACTGGCTCGAGGCCTACTGGAAGATCCAGACGATCGGCCTGGTCGCGCGCCTGCGCGGCCACTGGCCGGGCGGGATGCTCATCGGCGGCGCGATGTCCGGCCAGGTCATGGTCGACTGGGCGCGGCAGTCACGGACGAGCTGGTGCCGGCCGCGCGGCTCGTCGCGCCGCCACGACGACGCGCTGCGGGCACTGAGCCTGCCGGTGCTCGCGATCTCGCTGGACGACGACCGTCTCGGCCCCGCCTCGAACGTGGACTTCCTGTGCTCCCGGATGCCGGCGTCCCGGCTGACCCGCTGGCACGTCGTGGCGGCCTCGGGCGTCGAGAACCGGGACCACTTCGCGTGGATCAAGGACAGCGCGGTCATCGGGAAGGCCGCCGCGACCTGGATCACCAGCGGCCGGCTGCCCGCCGCGGCCACCGCGGGCTCCGGCACGGGCACGGGCCCGACCGACGGGGGTGACCGGTGACCCGGGCCCGGCTGACCGTGCTCGGCGACAGCTTCGCCGAGGGCCGCGGCGATCCGCGGCCGGACGGCTCGTACGGCGGCTGGGTGCCCCTGTTCGCCGACCTTTTCGCCGTCCCGCGCGGCGGCCACCGCAACCTCGGCACCCACCAGGCCACCACATCCGACATCCTGCACCGGCAGGTCCCGGCCGCCCTGGTCAACAAGGCCACCATGATCGGCTTCATCGGTGGTGTGAACGACCTGGTCAGCGACTACGACCCCGACCGCTTCGCGCGCAACCTGGAGGCGATCCTGCGCCGGCTCGCCGGCCCGGACACCGTCCTGTTCACCGCCACCTACCCCGACATCCCCGGCAACCTCGACATCCCCGCGCCGTTCCGGGCCCTGCTGCGCGACCGCTTCGCCCGCGCGAACGAGGACCTGACCCGGGCCGCCACGGCCGTCGGCGCGGTCTGCCTCGACATCGCGGCCGCGGCCGAATGGCGCGGGCCGGCGTTGTGGGACCCCGACGGGCTGCACCCGAACCCGCGCGGGCACCGCCACTTCGCCGACACCATGGCCGACTTCGTCGGCCTGCACACGGGCATGGCGCCGGTCGGGCGCGAACCCGTCGGCGCCGGCGCGGGGGCCGGCCTCCTGTCCTACTGACCCCTTCCCCCAGGCCCTGGCCTCCCGGCGCCGCCGGCCGCTGTGCCCGCCCGCCGCGCGGCCTGCCGCCGTGCCCTGTGCCGCCGGTGCCGCCGTCATCCCCTGGCGGCACCGGCCCACCGGCCTCGCGGCCCCTAGGCCCCGCGGCCTGGCGCGGCTGACCATCCAGCGCCCCGCCCCCACCACCTGATGAAAGGTTCATCGTGCGCGAGAGCGGACCGCCCCGGCGACTCGCCGACACACCCATCGCCATCGTCGGCATGGCGGGTCTCTTCCCGCATGCCCGTGACGTCCGTGAGTTCTGGCAGAACATCGTCGACGCACGGGACTGCATCGAGGACATCCCGGCCAGCCGCTGGAACATCGACGACTACTACGACGCCGATCCGACCCGGCCCGACCACACCTACTCCCGGCGTGGCGGCTTCGTCCCGGACGTCGACTTCGACCCGCTGGAGTTCGGCCTCCCGCCGAACCAGCTCGAGGTCACCAGCACCCTGCAGACCCTCAGCCTCGTCGTCGCCCGCGACCTGCTGCGCGACGCCGGCGCCACCGACTCCACCTGGTACGACGCCGAGACCACGGGCGTGGTCCTCGGGGTCACCGGGCCGGTGCCGCTCATGCATCCGCTCGGCGCCCGGCTCACCACCCCGGTGCTGCGTGAGGTCGTGCGCGCCTGCGGGCTGACCGAGGACGACGCCCAGGCGATCGCCACCCGCTACGCCGAGGCCTTCGCGCCCTGGGAGGAGAACTCCTTCCCCGGCCTGCTCGCCAACGTCACCGCCGGGCGTATCGCGAACCGCCTCGGCCTCGGCGGCATGAACTGCACCGTCGACGCCGCCTGCGCGGCGTCGCTGTCGGCGGTGCGGATGGCGATCGCCGAGCTTGTCGACGGCCGCTCCGACATGATGATCGCCGGCGGCGCCGACACCGAGAACTCGATCTTCGGATACATGTGCTTCAGCAAGACCCAGGCGCTGTCGAAGTCCGACCGCATCCGCCCGTTCGACGAGGGCGCCGACGGCACGCTGATCGGCGAGGGCGTCGGCATGATCGCCCTGCGCCGGCTGGCGGACGCCGAGCGCGACGGCAACCGGATCTACGCGGTCATCCGCGGGCTCGGCTCATCCAGCGACGGCCGTTCGAAGAGCATCTACGCCCCGCGGGCCGAGGGCCAGGAGCGCGCGCTGCGGCGCGCCTACGCGGACGCCGACTGCTCGCCGGCGTCCGTCGAGCTGTTCGAGGCCCACGCCACCGGCACCGCCGTCGGCGACCGCACCGAGCTGACCGCACTGGACGGCGTCCTGCGCGCCGCCGCCGGCGGCCAGGCCCACTTCGCCGCGATCGGCAGCGTCAAGTCGCAGATCGGCCACACCAAGGGCGCCGCGGGCACCGCCAGCCTGATGAAGCTGGCGCTCAGCCTCTACCAGAAGACGCTGCCCCCGACGATCAACGTCGAGCGCCCCAACGGCCCGCTCGCCGAGGACGCGACCCCGCTGTACGTGAACACGCGCACCCGGCCGTGGATCCGCGACCCGCACCGGCCGGTGCGCCGCGCCGCCGCCTCCGCGATGGGCTTCGGCGGGACGAACTTCCACGTCGTCCTGGAGGAGCACAGCGCGCTGCGCCCGGCGAACGGGATGGTGCACCGCACCGCCCGTGCCTGGGTGTGGCACGCCCCGGACCCGGCAGCGCTGCGCGCCGCGCTCGAGGCCGGCGCCGCCCCCACCGACGGCCCCATCCCCGCCGACCACGCCCGGGTCGGGTTCGTGACCCCGGCCGGCGACCCGGACGGCGCCGAGCCGCGCCGGATCGCGCTCGCCCAGCTCGCCGCGTCCCCCGACGCCGAACAGTGGACGCACCCCGCCGGGATTTACTACCGCCGCCGTGCCCTGGCGGACCTTCGCGTCGGCGCGCTGTTCGCCGGCCAGGGCAGCCAGTACCTGGAGATGGGCCTCGACGCCGTGCTCGGCGTGCCGACCGTCGGCCAGGCCCTCGACGACGCGAACGCCGTGTTCGACGGCGACGCGACCGCGCTGGCCGCGGTGATGTACCCGCCGCCGGTGTTCGACCCCGAGCTGCGCCAGGAGCAGGAGTCCCGGCTGCGGGCCACCCGGTACGCCCAGCCCGCCATCGGCGCGCTGTCGGTGGGCCAGTTCCGCTACCTCGCCGAGCTGGGCCTGGACTGCTCGGGCCACCTCGGCCACAGCTTCGGTGAGCTCACCGCCCTGTGGGCCGCCGGCGCGCTGACCGACGCCGACTTCTTCCGCCTCGCCCGCGCCCGCGGCGCCGCGATGGCCCCGCCCGACGCGCAGGCCTCCCCCACCGAGCCGGCGAGCTCCGATCCCGGGACGATGGCCGCCGTCCAGGCTGGCCGCGAGGAGATCGAGCGGATCCTCGCCGACTTCCCCGACGTGGTCGTCTGCAACCACAACGCCCCCGACCAGGTCGTCGTCGGCGGCGGCACCCAGGCTGTCGGCGAGGTGCTGGCCGAGTTGGCCCGGCGCGGCCTGACCGGGCGGCTGCTGCCCGTCTCCGCCGCGTTCCACACCCGCTACGTCGGGCACGCGGTGGAGCGGTTCGCCGCGGACCTGGCCTCCGTCGAGATCGGGGCTCCGACCGCGCCGGTGTACGCCAACACGGCCGGCGCGAGCTACGGCACCGAGCCGGCGGCGAACCGCGCGGTTCTCGGCGGCCAGCTGCTGGCACCCGTCGACTTCGTCGCCGGTGTCCGCGCGATGCGCGCCGACGGCTGCAACGTCTTCGTCGAGTTCGGCCCGAAGCAGGTGCTCGCCCAGCTCACCCGCCGCATCCTCGGCGACGAGCCGATCGCGGTCGTCTCCACGGACGGCGGCCCGCTGCGCGACGGCGACGTCATGCTCAAGCAGGCCGCCGTGCAGCTCGCGGTGCTGGGCCTCCCGATCACCGACATCAACCGGTACGACCCGGCCTCGCACGCCGAGGGCGGGCAGGCCGCCGCGCGCCGTGCCGCGATGACCATCACGCTCACCGGCGCCGAGTACATCCCCGACTCCCGCCGCGCGCTCTACAACGCCGGCCTCACCGACGGCTTCCGGGTCAGCGCACTGGCGACCCCGACCGCCGCCACACCGGCCGCGGACGCCGCCGCGGTCGCCGCCGTGACGCCGGCCACGCTCACCTCGGCGGCGCTGGCTCCGGCCACACTCACCCCCACCGCCAACGGCGCCCCCACCGCGAACGGCGGCTCCGTCCTCGGCGGCACGGCCACCACCAGCGCCAACGGCGACCTGTCGGCCGGCAGCCACGCGCCGGCGGTCGACGGCCCACCCGCCCCGAACGGTCTGGCCGTGACCGGCGCCGCCGCGGCGCCGGTGGGCGCCGCGGCGACGAGCCCGGTGGTGGCCGCAGGCACGGACCTGGACCCGGCGCTGGTGACCGAGGCAGTGAACCGGCACCTGGACCTGCACACCCGATACCTGGACGGTCAGCTGCAGATCACCGGGGAGCTGGTCGCCCTGCTGCGCTCAGGCGCGAGCACGGACCAGCCCGCCTGGATCCCTGCGGCCATCGAGCAGGTCGCCGAGCAGAGCCTCGCCGCCGGCCGCACCCACACCCGCGCCAACGAGGTGCTCGCCGCCCTCGCCGGCCTGCGGCTCCCGGCTCGGGAGGACCCATTCCTCCCAGCGCCCGCCCCGCCCCGGCCCCGGCTCTGCCGGTGGCCCCGATTCACGCGGCACCAGCCGGACTCACCCAGGCCGCGCCGGCCGGTTCGGCGGCCCCGGTGGTGCCCTGGATCCCCACCCAGGATTCCGGTGACGGCGCTGCCGTCGGCAACGGCAGCACCGCTGGCAACGGCAGTGCGAACGGCAACGGGTACCGGCCCGGGGCGCCGGCCCTCGGCGCAGGCGAGCCCGTCGGGACCGAGACCCCGGCGCGCCCTGCTGCCAGCGCGCCGGTCGCCGCGGGCCCCACGGTGGACGAGGTGCGCACCGCGCTCCTCGGTGTCGTCGCCGACCGCACCGGCTACCCCGCCGAAATGATCGACACCGGCATGGACCTCGAAGCCGACCTCGGCGTCGACTCCATCAAACGCGTCCAGATCCTCGGCGCCCTCCAGGAACACTTCCCCACCCTCCCCGCAGTCGGCCCCGAACGCCTCGCCGAAATGCGCACCCTCGACCACATCACCGACCACGTCCTCACCAGCCTCACCAGCGCGGCGAGCAGCACCTCCACCGCCAGCACGACCGGACCGGCCACCGCCACGGCGAACGGCACCGCCACCACCACCGTCTCCCCCGACGCCGTCCGCACCGCACTGCTCGGTGTCGTCGCCGACCGCACCGGCTACCCCGCCGAAATGATCGACACCGGCATGGACCTCGAAGCCGACCTCGGCGTCGACTCCATCAAACGCGTCCAGATCCTCGGCGCCCTCCAGGAACACTTCCCCACCCTCCCCGCAGTCGGCCCCGAACGCCTCGCCGAAATGCGCACCCTCGACCACATCACCGACCACGTCCTCACCAGCCTCACCGGGCCGATCGGGCCGTCCGCAGGCGCGCTCGACCCCGTGACACCGGCCGCGGCCGAGTCCCTCGATGCCGGGGCACCGCTGCCCCGGCGCCGGGTCGAGCTCGTGGCGACCGCCCCGGTCGACGTCCTGGACGACGCACCGTTCGGGTCGGACCCGGTCGCCGTCGTCGTCGACGCCTCGGCCACCGGCACGGACGCCGCGACGCTGGCCGCGCTGGACGAGGAGCTGGTGGGCCGAGGCTTCACGGTCCGCACGGTGCGGCTGCCGGCCGGCCCGCCCGCGGCCGCCGGCGGCACCGAGCCCGGCACCGACACCGCCGAGGAGCCGGCCGACCCGCTCGACGAATGGGACGCCGCCGCGGTCGAGAGCGCGCTCACCGACGCGTTCGGCGCGGTGGAGACCGCCGACCTGTGCCTCCTGCTGGTCGGCACGCCGGCCGGACCAGATGAAGGTTCCGGCTGGACGGACGGCATCCGCCGGCTCGCCGACGCCGTCCTGGTGGCCAAGCACGCCGCCGGACCGCTGCGCCGCGCGGCCGCGCGCGGCGACCGGGCCGCCTTCCTCACCATCACCCGCCTCGACGGTGGTCTGGGCCTTCGCGGCCCGGAGCCCGCGGTGCAACGCCTCGTCGGCGGGGTCTCCGGAGTGGTGAAGACCCTGGCCCGCGAGGAGACCTCGCTGTTCTGCCGGGCCCTGGACGTCGATCCCGCCGTGGCGCCCGCGGATCTGGCCCGGATCGCGCTGACCGAGCTGTGGGACGCGGCCGTCGACCTCCTCGAGGTCGGCGTCGACCCGGCCGGCACCCGCTGGACGGTCCGGCCCGGCCCCTTCGGCGCCAGCCCGGCCACGGCGACCGCCGACCGTGACCTGGAGACCGCGTCCATCGACGACGGCGAGGTCACCAAGCTGAGCCCGCAGGACACGGTGATCGTCACCGGGGGCGGGCGCGGGGTGACCGCCGACTGCGTGCGGGCGCTCGCGGCCCGTGTCCCGGCGCACTTCGTGCTGCTCGGCCGGACCGAGGCCGACGCCGATCCCGCCTGGGCGCAGGGCGTCGCCGACGCCGCCCTGCTCGGCGCCGCCGCCGCCGACCTGGCG
>NZ_ADGX01000130.1 GCF_000177675.1 Parafrankia sp. EUN1f | reverse complement strand
CGAACGGGTCGCCCGGCGGCATCGGCGTCCGGTGGCGGCGGTCCAGATCGTCGCGGCGATGCCGCTCCCCCCGATCCGCTTCCACGACCTCCGGCACGGCGCCGCCACGATGCTGCTGGCGACCGGAGCCGACATGAAGCTCGTGGCGGACGTCCTCGGGCACGCCTCCGCCAACTTCACGCGAGACGTGTACGCGGTCGTGGCGGAGGAGCTGGCGGAGGCCGCGGCGGCAGCGATCGAGGCGTTCGTTCCCCGGCGGAACCGGCGGCGGGCGGGGTCTGGATGAGGTCCGCACCGAATGTGCAATCCATGTGCAATCCAGAGAGGGTTTTGATCTTGAAAGTGGTTCTAGAAGCGGCCAGGCGCTTCGAACAAATGTTCAAAGCGCCTGGTCAAGGGCGGAGGCTCGGGGATTTGAACCCCGGATGGGCTGTAGACCCAAACCGCATTAGCAGTTCGATTGGGTTCGTAAGGTCCAGCCTGGCCCAGACGGCCACAGTTTGCCTACCTGGGGTTTCGCTCAACTCTTGTCCGGTCCCGACAGGTGTCGTTTGGTCATGGCTGGCGCCCTTTGTGCAATCCGCGTGCTATCCATCTCCGCCGGCCGCCAGCGAAAAGACCGGCCGTGGCTGAGCGCGAGATCCCCGTCCGCGCGGACCAGATCCGCCCCGGCGACCGCATCAACTACGCCGGCGACTGGCGCCCAGTGCGCAGCGCCCAGACGGTCACCATCGTGTACGCAGGCGGGATTCGGCTGGAGTACGAGGCCGACATGGAGCTGACCGTCCGCCGCACCACGGCCGTCCTCGACCTGCTCCCCGCCGACGCCGACCTCGTACACGCCTGGGAGGACCTGCCGGAGCCGGTCGCCAGCTACCGGATCACCCTCACCCCGGCCACCAGCGAGGAGACCGAGACCCGATGATCGAGATTGACCTGACCGACCCGGCAGCCCGGTCCGGCCTCCAGCACGGGGACGTCGTCCGCTATGACGGACCCCAGCTCGTCGGCCCCGGCGGCCTCTGGCGCGAGCTGCTGGCCGAGAACCCGCAGCCGGCATGGGCGTACCTGCCCGACCGGCATAGCCGCTGTGAGCAGGACCCGTGGGCGCTCCTGACCGACCGTGAGGCGGTCTGGGATCTGTGGTGGCCCTGGGCTGGCATGCCGCCACGGGTGACGCTCGTGCTGCGCGGCGGGATGCCGGTCCCGGCCGCCAGCGAGGAGACCGCAGGTGAGTGACCGCCGCAACCCGCCACCTGGCTACACCGTCAAGAACGAGGGTGACGCCGGCTGGTGCGCCCGCAACCCGGCCGGCGACGTGATCGCCATCGGGTGGGCAAGCCCAGCCGCCGCCGTCCACCAGGCGTGGGAAGCCGCCGACGCCATCGCCCGCGCAGACCGCGACCGTCAGCCCGGCTGGTTCGCCCTCTCCGGTGACCGCATCCTCGGCGGCCCGTACGACCACCAGGCCGCGGCGGCCGAGCGCCTCGACCGCTACGTCGACAACGGGACATTCCGCACCGCCTACGGCCGCCGGACCGAGACGTGGACGTTCGAGCCCATGCCCGCCCCGGCCGAGGAGACCAGCGAGGGAGAACGACCCTGTGCGGTCTGCGGAGAGGGAACGCCCGTCAACGAGCAGGCGCCTGACCCGCCCGCTGGTGGCGTGTGGTGCCGGTCGTGCGCGTACGACTCGCGGACCGAAGCCGAGGAGACGAGCCGTGCCTGAGACCGAGCTGACCATCGCGGGACTCCGCGCCCTGCTCGACGCGCCAACCGCCGACGCCGCACCCGTCGGCTCCACCGTCCGGGACACCCGCGACGGCGAAGACGTCGACCTAATCCGCCTTGGGGACAAGGCCTGGGCTTGGTGGGAACTCGACGCCGACGACGAGGAAGGCTGGGAGCTCGACGCGCAGGGGCGCATGGACGACGGCGCCGAGCTGGTAGCGGTCGCGGTCCCGGTCGCGCTACTCCGGGAGCTGCTGGCCCGCACCGAGGATGCCGAGCGCCGTGCCTGACGCCATCACAATGCAGGTCTTCACTGCGGGCGATCCCGAGCCTGCGGCCGGGTCTGGCGCCCTCGCGGTGGTCCACTACGGCGACTACCGCAGGCAGGAGGTGTGGGTCAGAAGCGGCGCCAACATCGGCGCTTGGTACCCGCTCGGTGGCGAGTTCTGGATCATGTGGGATCGGAAGCGGATGCCCCCCGGAGCCACCAAGCAGCACCCGACCTGGGACGACGTGACAGCACGCGGGCCGGTGACGCTGGTCGTGGCCGCGCCCCGAGATGCGTACCGGCAAGGCTGGGCCGACGGGCGACGGCGCCTGCTGGACCAGGTCGAGGAGCTGCGCGACGCCGAGGGAGACGGCCGGTGAGCGCCACCGAGGGCACCACGCCCACACCCGAACCGATCGCCGAGACCCGCATCGAATGGGGCCACCGCCTCGCCGCCACCTACCCCGGACGCGAACGGTTCCAGGACGCCGACGACGTCCACCTGTGCATGGACTGGGACTCACCGCTGAGCGGCCAGCACCGTCCCGTCCGGTCCACGCCGTGCGACAACCCGACGATCAACGGCTACCCGCAGGACCACGTCTGGCGCCGCGTGATCGTCACCGAGTGGCAGGAGACCCAGCCGTGATCATCCTGCTCCGCCCACGCCAGGCCCAGACCGCACCACCGGCCACGCCGTGCCAGCACCCGGCCGACGCCCTCACCACCCGCCGTGCGGGCCTCAGCCGCACCGTGGTCCAGACCTGCCAGTGCGGGCGGCAGTGGACGGTGCAGCCGTGACTGAACCCGCCGACTACCACTGGCCTGCCACCTGCCCCGAATGCCGCCGCCGCGCGAAGTCCGCCGTCGACGAGCTGGCGCAACAGGGAGAGGCCCTTGACGCCGCGCTCATTGCAGAGGCGCAGGTGGCCGCCGTACGGACCCATGTCGCCGACCTGGAGGCCACCCGTGCCGACTGACCGCCTCACCCCGCGTCAGCGTGAGGTCCTCGCACTCGTCGCCGCCGGCCACGGGCGGTGGCGGCGGTACGAGGACGTACCCGCCCTGCACGACGCCATCACCGTAGAGCGGATCAACTCCCGCGCCGTCAGCGCGCTCATCCTCGCCGGCCTGCTCGCCAGCCCCGGCCCGATCCGGAAGTACGGCACGGCACCGGCAGCCCTGACCGACGCCGGCCGCCGCGCGATCGTGCCGACGCCTGAGCCACGTGCCGCCCGCGCACCCCGCATGGTCGAGGTCACCGCCGAAGTCCCCGCCGGCCTCGAAGACACCGCCGTCGACGCCATGCTCGACGCCCTCGACGCCCTCGGTATCGGCGGCATGGGCGCATCCGTCCCCGCCGCCGAGTACGAAGCCCGCCTGGAGCAGGACGAGAAGCTCCGCGCACTGGCCGACTGGCTTATCGGCCTCGACGACGTCACCGATCCCCGCACCCGGATCGTCACCCTGCCCGACATCATCAACCGGGCCCGGCAGGCCCTCGGACAGGAGCGCCATGACTGAGGACCCGCGCCGCCGCACCGGCATCACCATCCAAGCCGGGCCCGCACCCCTCGCGCTCTGGCCCGCGCTCGAAACCGCACTCGTCCGCGCCGCCGCCGAACTCGGCGTGAAACTCCGCGCGATGCCCGTGGGCGCACCCGACCTCGACGTGCCGTGCGTCAACCTCGACGCCGCCGGCACGCCGGCCGAGCCTGACAGCAGCCTCGCGCAGCCTGACGCAGTGTCAGGCACACGCGAGGATCCGGGCTGATCCCCCGAAAATTGGACATAGCCGACGACTGTTAGCTACGTGTCAACAACAGATCCGAGTCGGTATCGACATGGCAATGACCTGGGCAGATGCTCTCCGTCACGCAAGTCGCACGGTTCCACAGCATTGGGGGTGGCGTTATGGAAGGTGCACGTCGACTTCACGCCACGCAGCTCGTCGGAGGGGCGAGCTGCACGGTGTAGGCCGACAGCCGGGTGTCCGACGCCGCCGACTATCCCCCCTGTCTTGGCGTCGGGCACCCGGGGCCACCCCCGGGGGCGCCTTATCGGAGGCTCTGCGTCCCAGCGGCAAGTTGCGCCCGTGTCGTCGGCGCATCCTCGGGCACCGGCGGGTCTACCACCGGCCTGTGTCTGCGCCAACCGGTCCGGTTGGCGTCCAGCCACCGCTCCGCGTCTGCCAGATACCAGAGCCGGTAACGAGGATTCTCGGGATCATCCGGCGGGTGAGAAAGCGCCGGACGCGGGAACCGGTAATCGTTGACCACTTTCGCGGCGCTTGACCTATTGACGGGCTCTCCGCCGCGCGCCCACCCCAGCATCACCCGTATGTCTACGGAGTCGACGAGCTCACCCAACTCCGCGAGACCATCCATGTTTGCGACCATAGGGGCATACGTCGTATGCCACAGACGCAGCACTCGGCGTATGGTGGCCTCATCTCCCGACGGGGAGGAGCAGTAGTCCCACCTGCGGGAGGAGGGCCGGATGACGGCGGCCTACACCATCCACACGTCCCCCGGCGCAGTTACCGTCACCCTGGACGCCGGTACAAGCGCCATCGCCGCGGCGGAAGCTCTGGACCAGTTCCGATTCTCGGCGTTCGTTTTTATGGACGCATGCCGAAACAGCCAAGGCAAGATCGTTGTCAGGCTGCGAACCCGCAGACCCGACGCGGACGGCGGATTCTGCTCATACCAGCAGCACATATCAGCAATCTGGATTCACCCAGAAGCCACCGTTTTCGAAATTCAGGCCGCGCTCATGCGTGCGCATCGAGACCGTATGACGCTACGAACCGTCGACCTCAATGGCGCACATACGGTGGTCGGCCTGGTCTCAGCCAAGGCTGCGGACCGCAGCTGACCATCCCGGGGGCATGACTGTGGCCCGGTACCGACCCACGGGGGGCGGTACCGGGCCACAGCTGTAACTACAGGGCCGGGGCCGCGGGGATGACCGCCCGCCACGTCCCGCGGCGCAACGCGATGGCCCCATCCTCGCGGATCATCACGTTGGCGCCCAGGAACGGGGCCATGCCGTGGCGGAGCCACTCGTCCCGAACCTCATCCAGGATGTCCCACAACCGCCGGGGCCCGCTCTGGTGGACTGTCGGCGGCTCGGTGTCGAGCGCGGTGGCGCGTGCCCAGGAGCCGTCAGGGTGGGCCATCAGCGCCGTGTGCCTGCCGTCGTCCTCCCTCCAGTAGTGGTGCTCGATCCCCGGCGCCGCCAGGTGGAGCATGGTGGACAGCTCCCAGGCGTCCGCGATGTGCAGGACCGGATACCGGCCGGTGGTGACCTTCTCGCCCTCCCGTTCGGCGAGGACGCTCCAGGCGACGGGGATGGTGGCCGGGTAGTCCGGGCCGCTGCGGGCGCTCATGAACCCGGCCCAGTCCCGCTCGATCTGCCCGTGTACCCCGTCAGCTGTCTTCGTGGCGGTGAGGATCATCCACGTGCCGCGGATCGTCGTCACCAGCCGTCCGCCAGGGCGAAGCGCGGTCAGCCAACCTGGGGGGATGCTGGGCACGGACATCATCGAGATGATCCGGTCGTACTGGCCTGGCAGCGGGGCGGTCGCATCCGCTGTGAGCACCGTGGGGTGCAGGTCGAGCCGGGCCAGCCTCCGCGCCGCGGCGGACACCAGGTAGGGGTCTACGTCCAGACTCACAACATGCTGATCGCCATACCTGCGAGCCAGCAGAGCTGCGCCGTACCCGGAGCCCGTGCCGACATCGCAAATGTCCAGGCCCCGGGTCAGATGCCCGTACCGGTACATCGTCAGGACCAGAGACGGCTCCGTTGACGACGACGTCGGCAGACCTTTTGGCCGGTCGCCGCCGTCCGCATGGTCCGCGTGCAGCGACCCGATGCGGGTCACCAGCGAACGGTTCGCGTAGGCGCCGGCAATGTCGCCGTGCCGTGGCATCCACGCCCCGCCGTCGCCGTCCCGCTCCCACCAGGATGGCACGAGCAGATGCCGCGGGGTGTTCGCGATCTGCTCGTGCCATCGGGAGCCAGGATGGGTCACCTGGTCGGCCAGCGCGCGGGCGTGCGCCCGCCACTCCTCAACGCTCATCGGCGATTCCAGTCCGGCTGGCAGGCCTGCTGCTCCGCCGGTGGACAGTCCCCGCCGTCGAGCTTGGGCTTACAGCTGTCGTCATCCGGTTTGCAGGCCGCGCGGGGGGCAGGTACTGCGGCCAGCGCCGTCCGCCACTGCTCGCCGGCGAGCAGCTGGTCGAGCGGCGTGTCCCGCACGTTTCCCCCGGACAGCCAGCGTCCCATCCCGCACGGCACGAGCTTGCCGTCCGGGAGGATCGCAGCCCTGGTAGTGCCGCAATGTCCACACAGCCCCGCAGGGTCAGGAGCACCCGCGGCGGCGCGGCCGAACGACCGGACCCGGTCCCGGCCGACCCTGGTTACGCCCAAGACGCGAAGTTCCGCCTCGGCGGCAGCAGCGTCGGCCTCCGAGGCGGTTTCGATCACGGCCACACGCAACGTTAGCCCGAGCTCCACCGCCTTGACGATGTTCGCCCGTGTCTTCGCGTGCGACCCACGCCGGCCGGTGGCCTGGTCATGGGCGGCAGGCTCCGGAGAGTAATAGGAGGTGGCGACAGACACCCCGGGCAGGCCGTACACCTCCCACAGCGTGTCAGTGACGAACGTCAAATTCGTGTACACCTCGACGCCCAGGTTCGCCCCCAGGGCGTGGCGGACAAGCGCGGGCAGGTCCGGATGCAACGCGGCCTCACCACCGATGAGCTGCACTCGGGCGACCCCAACACTGGCCGCCAGGTCGATCAGCGCGTACCAGTCGCCCAGGCTCATCGTCCCGTGCCCCAGGCCCGGAGCCGACTCGGCGTAGCAGTGGCCGCACACGAGATTGCACCCGTAAGTGATCTCCAGGGACAGGGTTCGTGGCACCTGCGGGGCGTCTACTCGGGCAGCGATGGCTGCGGGCATGAGCCGTCCTCCATGTTGATCGTGGGGTGGGCGAAGTCGTCGAACTCGCCGCGCTTCACGGCGTCGATGAAATCCAGCCACGCCTTCGGGGTCATCCCCACGGCCACGGGCGAATGCGACGTCGTCAGCGTGACCATGTACGGGCCGCGCGCCACCTGGACCGGGGCCACCACACCGGGCGTCCTGCGACTCGGCGACCGCCACTCGGTGACGGGCGTCCTCGGGGTTGGGAGAGGCACGGCGGTCCTTCCTGGTTGAGCCCGCCTGCCCCGGCGGGTCGGCACCGGCACCGGGTCAGGCGGGGGCCACCCCACCCACGAGCTGGTCACGCAATGCCCTGCGTCAGGAGATCTCTGGAGCATCAGGGGTTACGTACTTGCGGGTGGGGTGGCGATCGGGGCGGCTCAGTCCTGCGGGATCCGGTCGGGGACGACCGGCCGTGACGGCACGACCGTCCACCGCACGATCTCCCAGCTGAGCCGGGCATAGCCGTCGGCCGAATCCAGCGAGGAGAACCCGGTGACGGTCTCCAGCGGGTCGCCGTCGTCGTCGAGCACGACCACGCTCCACTTCCGCTCGTCGGCGCCAGTGCCAGCCCGGCCGCTGACCGGTTGGACAGCCCGGCGGCCATCGGCGGACAGCCGGCGCACCCCCGCCGGCCAGCTGGTGTGTGGCACCCGCACCGGGAGAGGTGAGGAGGGAGCACTGTCAACGGCCGAAATGACCGGCTCCCTCCCCACCTCATGGCCGCCCGCGGCCTGGCCCCGTGCACCGCTTACCAGGCGGTGAGGCGATGGGGTGGTCTCGGGGCGGCCCTCGGCGGACGCCCGGCCGGCGGAC
Source organism: Parafrankia sp. EUN1f (assembly GCF_000177675.1). Taxonomy (GTDB): domain Bacteria; phylum Actinomycetota; class Actinomycetes; order Frankiales; family Frankiaceae; genus Parafrankia. The sequence goes on along the minus strand of NZ_ADGX01000130.1, from coordinate 16,002 downwards.
CCGCCGGGCGCATCCGTGCTGCTGTCCACGTGCGCTCCTCTACAGGTCCGGGGAAGTGGCCGGCGTGTGTCCCGCCGTGCAGGACCAATCACACTGTGCGTGACCTGTGTCGTGAAGGGTGAGATCGTCTGTTCCAGGGGTGGAACATCGTGTTCCACCCCTGGCGCGTGACCGGCCGAGGGGGAACGTGGTGCACGCTGACGATGCCGAGGCATTGACGGAACAGCTCGCTGAGCGGTTTCGTCAGCTACAGGCGCAGCACCGCCTTACCGCAGTGGAGCTCGAAGCCCGCACCTTGCACAGCCGCAAGAACGTGGGTTGGATCCGCACCGGTGGCCGCCGGCTCCCCGCGCATCACGTCCTGCAGGCATACGACGAGGAGTTCGGGACTGGCACGGAGCTCGCCGACCTCGGCCAGCGGATCCGAACAGCACGAACTCTCGTTCGAATGCGGACGATGCAGGCTCGGGCAGACGCAGGCACGCAGACTCCGACAAGGGACACCGACGAGGAGGTGAGACAGACGGACCGGCGACAGGTGATCGAGCTCGGTGCGCTGTCCGCGCTCGCCCTCTCCACCCACCAGCGCATGAACAGCGCCGTGGAAGACGCGACCCTCGACGAACTCGAAGCTGACGCGGATGAAATCGCGCGGGCCTACGGGTCAGCCCCACATGCGGCGCTGCTGCCCGAGGTCGGTGGACGCTGGCAGCAGGTCCGGGACATTCTCGACGGCCCGATCAGCCCGCAGGCCCGACCACGGGTGGTCACCCTGGGCGGCCAATTCAGCTACTTCCTCGGCCGGCTGGCATTCAACGCCGGTGACATGCGCTCCTCCCGCCGGTTCACCCGGCTCGCGGACATGTACGCCACGGAGACACGAGAGCCGGTCCTCCTGATGTCGGTCGCGACACTGTGGTCCAGCATCGCCTACCACACCGGCAGGTACCAGGAGGCCGCCGCCGCACTGCACCGCGTCCACAACGTCCGCGATCCCTACATGGACGCCAGGGTCGCCGCCTACGAGGCACGCACATTCGCGAAGCTCGGAGACCATGACGCTGCCAGGCAGGCCCTGGACCGGATGGAGCGGACCGCGTCGACCCACACCCCGATCCCTGGCGAAACCCCTGTCGGCCCGGCCGCCGTCGCCATGTTCCGCTCTGGCGTCGCGATCACACTCGGCGACCGGACGATGGCCACCGAGTGGGCTCCACTCGCGGTCGAGGGATACCGCCGCGGCGGCGGCGACTTCACCGTCGAGGAGTCACAGCACGCTGATGTGACGATGGCACTGGCACACGTGGCTGGCCGCCACAGGGCCACCGAGCCAGAGGAAGCGGCCCGAATCGCTCAGGTCGTCCTCGCCGCGAGACCGACCCACACCGTGATCACGAGGCTCCGTCAGTGCGCCGAAGCGTTTCACCCAGGCGATCGGGAGCTTCCTGCGGTCGCCGCGTTCCTTGACGGCTGGCGCGCGTTGCCCGCGCTTCCTGTGGGAACGTCCGTGCAGTGACGATCCCCACGATCCCCACGCTCACCACCGAACGTCTGACCCTCCGCCCGATCCACAACGACGACGTTCCCGCCTACCTGGCGATCTGGTCGGATCCCGAGTTCACCCGGTACATCGGCGGCGGCTCGACCCCAAGCCGGGACGGGATCTGGCATGCGATGGCTGGCAACATCGGATGCTGGGCGTTGACCGGCGTCGGTCCTTGGTCGGTCATCTCGAACGAAACCGGCGAGCTGGTCGGCCGGGCAGGCCTGTGGGACGAACCAGACTGGCCCGGCGTCGAAGCCGTCTGGTTCATCGGCCGTACGTGGTGGGGCCGCGGCTACGCCACCGAGGCCGCCACTGAAGCGATCAACTGGGCGTTCGACCTCCGGCCCGAGCTGGCCGAGGTGGTGTCAACCATCGCGCCTGCGAACACGCCGTCGATCCGGGTGGCCCTGCGGTTGGGGATGACGCTCGCCCGTACGGAGTTCCTCCACGGCGCTGACCACCACGTCTACACGATCACCCGCGACGCTTGGACTGCCCGAGCCGTGAAGGTCTGACCGCCCCGCCACCCGAACATCCGTTCGCCCGGGGCGCACAATGGGAGGGTGCGTCTCACCGTCGACCGTGACAGCCTCGCCGATCTCGTCCCCTGGGCTGCCAGAACTCTGCCCTCCAAAGCGACCACCCAGTTGCAGGTGCTCGCCGGCCTGCTCCTCGAAGCGGATGGCAGCGCGCTTCGGGTGTCGGCCTACGACTACGAGGTGGCTACCACTGGCGCCGCGGATGCCCGCGTTGTCGAGGAAGGCCGGGCACTGGTCAACGGCAAGATGCTCGCCGACCTGGTCAAGTCACTGCCGAAGGCCCGCGTCGAGTTGGCGGTGGACGGAACCCGGCTGACGATCACATCCGGTTCGGCGAGCTTCAAGCTGCCGATGCTGCCCTCCGAGGACTACCCGGCCCTCCCCCCGATGCCGGACCTGCTCGGCACCGTGGACGCAGGCCTGTTCGTGACCGCGGTCGGCCAAGTGGGAATCGCCGCCGGCCGGGACGACACCCTTCCGGTACTCACCGGCATACGGGTCGAGTTCTCCCCGAAGACGATCACCCTCGCGGCCACGGACCGGTACCGCCTCGCGGTCCGCACCATCCCCTGGGAGCCGGCGCCCGACGCGGACCTGACACTCACCCTCCTGATCCCGGCCCGCACCCTCTCGGACATCGCACGCGCCGCCGGAGAAGGCCGGATCACCATCGCCGCGGCCGGCCAGAAGAAGGCCGAAGGACGCGGGAGCGGGGAGCCCGCGTCCGCCGGCTTCGACGTCGCCGGCCGGCAGACCACGACCCGTCTCATCGAGGGAACGTTCCCGCCGTACCGGAAGCTGCTGCCAGATTCGACACCGCTGATCGCTGAGGTCGAGATCCCGCCGCTGGCCGCCGCGGTCAAGCGGGTGGCGCTGGTGGCATCCCGCACCGCCCCGGTACAGCTCACCTTCGCCCCCGGCCTGCTCGCGCTCGAAGCCGGCGCCGGCGGGGAGGCCCAAGCCTCCGAGACGCTGGCGGTCGCCTACGACGGTCCCGAGCTCAAGGTCTCGTTCAACCCGGCGTACCTGCTCGACGCGGCCGGCGCCATCGAAGACGACCTGGTGAGGTTCGGGTTCGCCACCGAGGAGCCTGAGATCGCCGCAGTGAAGCCCGCGATCCTCACCGGCAAGACCGGCGGCGACCCGGCGGAGATCCCCGACTACCGGTACCTGCTGATGCCGATCCGCCTCAACGGCTGACCAGTCACACCGACTGGTTACGCTCCCCGCATGGCTGCTGACCCTGACCGGTTCCTCGTCGAGGTCCGGAACCGGTACCCGAATCTTCTCGGTGCGCTGCGGGACATGGCGGGAAAGCGGGGGGTGCCGCCGCTGCCGGAGTGGCCGGAGTGGTGCTGGCTCCCGATGGCCGCAGCCGCGAGTGCCGCAACTCACCCGGAGGACATTGCCCGTCTGGCCGCGGTGTCGACGTGGTGGCTCGACCGCGCTGTGATCGAGGTAGACGAGGATCTGGCCTCCCGCCACATTCCCGCGCCAGACCGGGACATCCGCATCGACCGGGAGCGTCTGCTGACAGGTCTGCCGTCCTGGTGTCCGTACGTGCTGGTACCTGAGCCCCCCACCGCGGCGCCGGCCGGGTTCTGGCCCTGCGGCTTCTTCGTGCACACCGAGTGGGACGCGGCCCGAGGCGGGGCGCCCGAACTGCGGATCCTCGCCGACATCGACGGCACATGGGACGGGCTGGTCGCGGTTCCTGTGCACGCCGATCAGCCGACGGTGCGCTGGTCGGCCCAGGACGCCGCCCGGCTGATGGCCACGAACGCCGCGGCGAAGCTCGTTCCCGACGCCCAGGGAGACTTGCTGACCGGCGCGGTGGAGCTCGGGGAGCTGCTGGCCCGGCTGGTGTGGCCGCTGGTCGCCGCGCTGGTGGACCCGGCAGGCCGGGCTATCGGCCGGGACCGGCCGGGTGAGGTGCTGGAACGTGTGCAGCCCGAGCGGCGCGGCGATGTCGTGGTGTGGCCGCGACGGCCGCGGACGTCGTCCTGGCGGATGACCGCCGGGCCCGCGCCGCGGCCGGGACTGCGGTCGGTCTGAGGTGCGCCAGTAGTCTGTGCTGGCCGGTCCGGTGGGGTGCCTTCGACAGCAGCTCCTCCGGGCCGGTTTCCTTTGCAGAAAAATTGGCAAGCTGGCTTGCTAATTACGGGTGGTGCCTGTCATGCTCGATCACGTCGAAGGCACCCCTGTAGGAGCGAGCACACCATGACCCGGATCACCGTCCCGCCCATCCCGGACCGGCTCACCGGTTGGCGCAAGACCATCACCGCCCTGAACGACCAGGCCCGCGGCGGCTTCGCCATCACCGGCGAGTGGCTGCAGCCCGGCGACATCGTCGACGTTCCCGCCGACATGCTGATCATCGCCGTGGACAAGACGTTCATCGGCCACGCGCCGGTATCCCGCTTCTCCGACGGCGCCGCCCGCTACGCGGCAACCGTCACCCTCCACCGCGCCAGCGAAGACGGCCTCACCACCATCTGGACCCGCGCGTTCAAGGACTCGACGTCCGCGCTCGGTGCGACGACCCGCGCCCAGATCCGCAAGGCCCTCACAGCGCACCCAGCACCCACCGGCCCGGCAACGGTCGTCACCGAAGCCCGCCGGCCGAACCGGAAGGACGGCGCCTGCCGCTGGTGTCACAACCGGGTGCCCGCGCAGGCCGGTCACTTGGTCGGCCACGGCGACGACCTGCTGGTTGAGCACTGGCAGACCTGCCCGCCCCGGCTTCTCGCTAACGGCCCGCTGAACTGCGGGCTGTGCGGTGTCGAGCTGCTCGACGCGAACGGCTACCGGGCACCCGACCCGGCCGAGGTCGTCATGGTCCGCGAGGGTACGGGCCACTGGGAGCCCCGCCACGCCGCCCGCCTGAACTGCACCGAGAACCGGCTGGAGTCCGCGACCGAGCGGCGCGCCCGCGACGCCGCTGCCCGTGACGCGGAGCAGGCCGCGTTCCAGTCGCGGCAGGCGGCTGCGCAGAAGCGGGAGGATGCGAAGGCCCGCCGGGAGCAGGCCCGCCGGGACGCCGCCGACGCCGAAGCCGCGCGGGTGAAGGATCTGAAGGTGACCAGCCGGAAGGTCAGCAACCTGTACGACAAGGGCCTCGGCGAGGGCCAGCGGGCCCGCCTCGACGAGTACGTCGACACCCTGTCGGACGGAACGACCACCACCCGATGGGCGGTCGTCACCTACACCGGGGGCACCGTCGGCAGCTTCACCGTGGATGGCGACTGGGGCGGCGACGACCCCGAGGGCAGCGCCATCTACCACTACAAGCCGACCGCCCGCATCGCCTACCAGCGGCTGAAGTACACCCCGCCGGCCCGCGAGCCGTACGAGCCGGGTGGCGAGTGCGCCGAATGCCACGGCGGCGGAGCCCGCTACACCCGGTTCGACTCCTCCGGCATCGAGGGCAAGGTCTGCGCCCGCTGCAACGACAACCCCGACTACCTGCTGTCGTTCGCCTGACCATCCCCGCCGGGCCCGCGGTTGGCGGGCCCGGACCGCCGCCAAGGAGCACCGTGACCGATCCACCAATGACCCGCGCCGAGCTCGCCCGCCGGTACGGCGTCGCCCAGTCGGCCATCACCCGCGCACTTCAACGCGCCCAGGAACGCCACCAGCAGGACCCAGACCGGCACCCGGCCCCGCCCGCGGCGCTGAACCCCGACTCGGCCCACCCGGTGTGGCCGATCGCCGAGTTCGACAGCTGGTGGAGAAGCCGGCCCGGACGCGGACGTCCACGCCGTTCAACCACGCGAGAGGAACCAGACATGGATCACGACGAGTCGGCTCGGCCGCACCGACGGATCGAGCACATAGACGAGAAGAACGCCAAGGTCTACATCGGCAACCGGCTCATTGGCGAGGTCCGCCAAGGTCTCAACGGCAGATGGTTTTCCGCCAACCTCGACCAGATTTCCTGGTCAGACGACGCATTCTTCTCCGGCCGGGACAACATCGCCGGGACGGGCGCTCCGACGGCTACCGAGGCCGCGAACAACCTGTAACCCCGCACACGACTGAAGTGCCGGCCCGTCTCCGGGCATGCGAAAAGCGGCCTGCCACCCCCGACAGACGGGGGTGGCAGGCCGCTTGTGTGTGGTTGCCCGAGACGGGCCGGGGCAGGCTACCCGGCCGGGCGCAGGGCAGCGCGCGGCGTGGCCTCGTTGCGTGTCCACAGGCCGAGCACGGTGGCGACGGCGGCCAGGAACACGGCATCGAAACCGGCCGGCAGGTCCAGGCCGAGCAGCACGCCCAGCGGGATCACCACCTGGAAGAAGCCGTAGAACAGCGCAGGGTTCACACGCTCACCGCCGGCCGCCTGGACCTTCACCGCGCCGATGATGGCGAACAGCGCAGCGGATACGGCGAGGATCGCACCCTGCAGGCCGGGAGTGAGTGCGTCCACCCAGAAGGCGGCCAAGGGCAGGACCGCGGCGAGTACGGCCTGGGCACCACCGAGCAGCGCGGCCGGCTCCCGTGCGGGCAGGGACAGCCGGGCAGTTTCCGGCAGGGACGGGGCGATCAGGGGCATGACAGAACCTCCGAGAGGCGAGTTTGGGGAGGGGTAAGCAGGGGACGGTCAGAAGCCGCGGGCCACGGCCCACGTCGCGTAGGCGCCGGCGAACGCCAGGTCGGCGGCGTCGGGACGGGTCGGCACGGGGACGGGCACCGGCACGGGGACGGGTGCGGCCGGGATCGGGGTGGGTACGGTGACGTCGCCCTGCCGCTGCAGCAGCGCGTCCATGTCGGCCCACGTCAGGTAGGCGCGGCCGTCGAGGCCGAAGCCAGGGCCCCAGCTGTTGGTCAGCCACACCCGCTTGCGGTCCACGTCGATTTCGTCGACGAGGTACTCGTGACCACCTTCGGCGTTGCCTCGGATCCGGAGCCGGCCGTCGCCGGCCGGGGTGAACATCTCGGTGAGCCACACGGTGCCGACCATCACCGGGCCCGCCTGCAGCGCGGTCAGCATCGCCTGCAGGCTGAAGGCGTGGCTGTAGGTCGAGCACAGGCCGACCTGCTGCAGCGCCTTGGCGACGGATAGCCCGTCGGACCCCGTGTCAGTGGGCGGGTAGGTGCCCGGGTAGTCATCGACCTGCGTCGCGACCCCGTACAACGCCACGGCGAACAGCTCGTCGACCCGACGTCCGTTGACCGGCGAGACGGACGCACCGTCACGCACGGCGTTGTCGGTTCCGACCCACCCCGCTGCGGCCTGACCGGTGCAGCTCCCGAGGCTGCCCTGGTCGAACACCGGAACCCGCCGTGTCCATCGCTTGGACTCCAGCGCGCTGGTGGGCACCCCGGCGACCGCGAACCGCAGCGACCGCCGATCGTGACGGATGTGCCGACCCAACCTGTACGGCAGGTCCGGGGTCTCCGGGATGCGGACGATGGTCGTCACAGCGTGGTGCCTCCGGGGGCGACGGTGAGAGTGAGGCTGGAGAGCCGGGCGGACAGCGCGTCCAGCCGGGCGAGCACAGCGGTGAGGTCCACCGCGCCGCCGTCGCCGGCGGTGAGCCGGGCGACGTCCGCGCGGACCGCGGCGAGGTCGGTGCCGATCGCCCGGGTCCAGGCGACCAGCGCTCCGTCGGTGCTGAGGTAGCTGCCGACCCGGGCAACCTCGGTCTCCAGTGCGTAGACCCGCGACTGCAGGTCACCCGCCTTCAGGTAGACAGACCCGAGAGTCATGCCGGCGGAGCCCTGCCGGATCGGCGTCTTCTCGCCGGCCGCGGTGAGGACCTCGGCGAACAGGTCCGCGCGAAGCCGCGCGGAAATCCGGGCAACGTCTTCGTCGGACAGCTGCATGTCGTCCTCCTCGGACGGTGGAGGGGATGTGGGGTAGCCGCGGGCGGCGGCGAGGATGTCGGTCCGGCGGCCGGCACGCAGGTCCCCGGGGCAGGCGTGGCCACCCCAGGAGGCGCCGCCCATCCGATGGGTGCCGAGGCCGTAGCCGTTCGGGTCGTCGGTGATCTGTGCCGGCCAGCCGAACTCGGCCATGCCCCACCGGTAGATCTCGGCGAGTCGCCCGAGCTGCTGCGGGGTGTAGTCCTCGGTGGTGAAGCCCTCGCACTCCACGCTGATCCAGAACCGGTTTCCAGCGGCCTGCGCCCACGCCCGATCCGTGAGGAGCACGTACTCCTCCACGGCGCCCGTCTTGGACACCCACAGATGTGCGCTGACCTGGCTGGCCGCGTTGTCGAACCAGCCGAACAGGGAGCCGTTGCCCTGCTGGACGTGCACGATCAGCCCGCGGGTGGGCACGACGATCCCGCCGGCCGTGTAGTTCCGCACCGGCCGCCACACGGCACCCGGGTAGCGGGTCGGGTAGCTCACCGCACGACCCCCAGCGACCAGAGAGACCAGATGGCGACCACGGCCGGAATCACTGCGGCGACGGCGAGTACGGCGGCGGTCCGGAGCCGGCCCGCGGTGTCCTCCGCCGACCTCCGACCCACCGCCCGCGTCGGCCGCTCACCAGCGGCACGCATCCGGGCGTCGACCTCGGCCTCGGCGTCCATCCATGTCGCCCGGTCGATCCGCCGAGCGCGGTGTCCGCCGGGCCCGGTCTCGTCCCACCACTGGCCGCTCACGGCGCACCCGGCCCCGGGTGGTTCCGCACGTGGTCCTCGTAGCGGACGGTCAGCGTCGCCACGGCGGCCTCGGTGCGGTGGACCGCATCCGCCAGGTGCGAGCCGCCGTTCGGCAGCAGCTGCCGGGTCCGCTCCTCCACCGCCCGCATCCGCGTAGCGATCCCCGGAACCTCGTCCTCGCCCCGCCACGGGTCAGCGGGCTGACCGCACACCACGTCCCGGATCGCCGCCTGCTCACTCGCGATCCCCCGGACGGTACGACCGATCCGAGTCACCGCCCACGACACAGAAACACCAATGACCGCCTCAACGGCCAGAATTGCTACCCAGCCCCACGACACGAGCCGCCCCCTATTTTTAAGATGCGAGACGGATCACTGAAATTTGACAGCCTCCGTCGTTAGTTGATGTATTCAGCGATCCGCCTGAGTTCTGCCAGGCGAACAGCTGGATGTACTCCCCGACGTCCATGTGAACGACCCGTAGTGCCATATCGATAAAGGTTTCGACGGGGCTGGCGAGCGCTGGAACGGATGCGGCGCGCAGCGTTGTGCCGTTGCGCTTCATCTTCCCGAACCGGCCGCCTGTCGAGTTAGCGGCGAAAGCGACCACTCCGGCGATCGCGTAGTAGCCCGCGGTGTTCGCTGTAATCTTGGTCGGGTCGCCGCTCGACCACATGTTGTCGACGTTCGGACTGGCCGACCCGAAGGTGATTGCAATGTCAGAGGATGTCGCTATCGACTGCGTGCCCGTGGCGAACGCCCGGCACAGCCCGCCGTCGCAGTCCCGAAGGAAATCCATCATCGATGAGATCTCGTTCATCTTCGCTGCGGTCAGGACCTCGTTTGTCCAGGTGCGAATAGACGGGACCGTTGCCATTTAGAGCGCCCCCACGTAGACCACGGACAGGCCCGAAGCTCCGTCGGTCACGGTCGTGTTCAGTGTCGTTCCCGACGTCTGGCGCGCGACGAGTTCGATGGACTGGCCCACGGTCATCTGCACCAGCCGTGAACCGACTGGCACCAGGGTTGCGAAGGCGGACACCGCAGGTCGGATCGCCGCGCACAGGGGAACCCACGTCCCGCTGTTCGCGTCGTAGCGGATCAGTTTCGCGCTCCGGTAGCCCGTCGAATGCACTTCGAACGCGATGACGCCTGAGACCATGTACCAGCCGTCTGTTTGTGCGTAGTAGCGGCCGATCTGCGTCAGGTCGGAATGGCCGCCGTCCCGGTCGACAACCTCGTCCTGAAACACGATCGGGTAGTCCGTGTCATTGGGGACGTTCTGAATGAGAGACTGGTTGAGCTCGCAGAATCCGCCCTGTCGGCCGTCGAGGAACCGCAGGAAGGCGGATATTTCGTTGAACCGTAGCGACGTGAGTTTGTCGCGTGATCCCCACGTCCGCGATGATGGAACAGTTGCCATTGACCTAATACCATCCCAGCCGGGTCTTCGCCTCACCGAGGGTGGAGCGGGTCAGGTCGGTCGGCTCGTTGGCCTCGTAAAGCTCCGCCATCTCGTACAGGTTCGTGTTCCACGGTGACAGGCCGAGCTCGACCTCAACGTTGCGGGTGGGGCCCTGCGAAGAGAACGACTTTGACTCGACCATGCAGTCGAGCGTGGTCGACGGTGCGAGGTCGGGAAGGCCGACGACCTGGATCCTGTCTCCGATTTCCAGGGTGAGGGCGAGTGGCCACAGTGCCGGCCGTGCCCCCGGCTGCAATATCAGCGTCGCGACCCGCGCGCGGTTCGTCGCGCGCGCTTCCAGCCGGAACCTGCCCGCGGCGATCGGTTCCTCTTCCGACACCACCGACAGTTCGATGTCGTCGGATGGGCGCGCCCCGTACCGGGCCATGGATGCCTCGTCGTACAGCATGGAAGCGGCACCCTGGGTGCGCTTCACCCTGACCACGTTTTCGATGTACTGATCGTCTTTCCGTGGCCGGAACTGTTTCGCGGCCACCGGTGTTCCGTCGACGGCGGTGAACACGGCGGCGGGTTCGGTGTTCACCCTGTAGTGCCGGTTGCGCATCACCATTTTTCCGGCGCCGTCGAAGTAGACGACTGCGCCGCCCTGCGCGGCCACGCTGTTGACCAGCGTCAGCGCGGACGTCTCCGCCCATGTGCGGGGCATGAGGGTGGACAGGCCGCGGTCGACCCGGGTCCAGCACTGCGGCCATCCGATGAGGTTGGCGATGCCGCCGGTGCGGTTGCCTTCCGTCTCAGTGGATCCTCCGGCGAGCCCGACGGACATGTGCGCGTCGATCCGGTCGGAGGACAGGACCCGCTGCCAGAGTGCGAGGTGGCCGACCGGCACGCGCCACGGGTTGCTGACGTTGCGGTAGTAGTGCCGGTACAGCCCGCCGAGGTAGGTGTAATGCTGACGGCCGGCGGCGAACAGTGACGACGAAAAGCTGTGCGTGATGTTTTCGACGTTGGTGCGCAGTCGGATCGTCCACGGCCAGCTCCCGCCGGTGAACGTGACAAAGATCGGCCGGGTGCCGCCTACCGCGTAGTTGTACGCCGTGGCGATGACCTCGCCGGCGCCCGCGATGCTGACCGTGATGACGCCGCCGTCGGTCATCGCCACTTCGATCCCGACCAGGGTGTCATCGGCCCCTGAGACGGTCGTCGGGATGGAGCTGCGGTACAGCACCATCCGTTCGGTCGGGGTCGACGACGGCATTTTCGCCCAGATTTCCAACGTCCACGGAGTGACCGTGTTCGTGGCCGGGTTCCACGCGATGGCCGCCGCGGTGTCGGTCAGCTCGAAGACGTTGCCCGCTCCGTCGGCCGGAACCGACGGGTTGAGCGAAAGCCACTTCTGATCATCGTCGGCCGTCTTGCCGGTGGTCAGCTCGGGAAGCTCGGAATCCGCCCCGAACACCGTGGCGCCGGTGCCGTACTTCGAGGTGAGCATCGACGCCTGTGAGTCGTCCCCGGCGATGGATCCGGCGTCCGTGGATCCCTTCTCCTCGTTGAGCCGGAAATAGGCGTCGGGCTGGTCGAGCATGATTTCGGCGGGCAGGGGTGGGAGCACCTTGGCGCCGAAGAACTTGGATCCGTCGACACACTGGACGTCGACCTCGGACCAGCCGCCACCCCAGACGGTCTGCTCCCATGACTCGGTCTGCCCGGCCCATTCGGGGAAGATGACCCCGTCGACCCGGCGGAGCAGCACGAACCGCTGTCCTGAGTCGATGTTGCCGAGGTAGGGCGCCGGCGCGGTGGTCGAGTCCGGGGTGAGATACCCGTCGGAGTTGATGAGTGTCGCGGTGAGGGTGGATGCCTGCACCGGGCCGAGCTCGTCACTGCGCCCGCGGCGCCACGTCGGGGACGCCTTGACCCGCGGTGAGATGTCCGTGCCGAGGTAGTCGACGGCGCCGGCGTCGAACCGGTGCTGTTCGTCCTGCGGGGCGTCGAGGACGGTCACGCGGAACACCAGTCGGCTGACGGTCGCCGGAGCCAGCCCGACGACGCACAGCGGCATGAACTGGCCGACCCGCTGCGTCACGGTGCTGGTTACCTGACTGATCAGCGTGTTGCTGGCCGTCATGAACGACACCGTGCCCTGCACGACGCGGGCCTGCGCCCCCTGCCATCCGGGCCGGGTGTAGATCAGGGCGCCGTACCAGCGATCGGCGGTCACCGAACCGAGGGCGGACCACCAGAACATCGACGGGTCGCCGGTGCCGGCGGTGTTGCGGTAGACGACGGCCAGCTGCGTGCCGGCGTAGGCCTGCGAGGAAGGCAGGATTTCGAGGGTGGTGTCGGTGCCGGCGGCCCACGTGCCGGCCCCTTCGAACGTCGCGTCATCCCCGTTCAGGATCGGGATGTCGGCGAGGTTCTTGTCGAGGGCGAGGAACGCGAGCAGGTCGACCGGGGTGCCGGATGACGGGGTGCCGATCAGTGCCGGGTCGTAGACGATCGAATCGTCATCCTCGCCGATCCCGAACGTGCCCAGGCCGAAGGTGCCCAGGCCGAAGCCTGGCATCAGGCCACCTCAAGCCCGTAGTAGGCGGCGAACCAGGCGACCACCTGAGAGATCTCGGTGGTGGTCAGCGCGCGGTTGTAGAACGCGAGTTCGGCGAGACCGCCGGTCAGGAAGTTGCCCGATCCGCTGCTGTTGCAGCCGACCCGGACGCCGGGCAGGGCCGCCGATCCGCTGGTGCCGGTGGTGCCGCGGGTGGTGAATACCCGGGAGTCCCAGGCGATGGAGCTGGACGCGCCGTTGAAGACGTGGGCGACGATGTGCCAGCTGGCAATGTCCGGGGTTTCGCGTGCGGCGAGCTCCCCGGCCGCGCCGGCGCCGACCGCGTAGAGGGACGGGCTGATGCCGCCGTAGACGTAGACCCCGGTTCGGCCCGACCACCAGTTCGCGGCGGCGGCCCTGGAGGTGAACCGGCCGACAACGAAAACGGTTATCGGTACTGCGTAGGAGGTTGCCCACGCCCCGGTATCCATGTGCTGCGACGAGCCGGAAGCGAAGTACACGGCCGGCTTGCCGCCCAGGGATGCTGACGCCGCGATGTACGTGGGCCTGTTGCTGCCCGACTGTGTGAGCGGTGTCGTCTGCGCCCCGGCGGCCGGCGCCCAGCTGGACACCGGGTCGTTGTTGGCCAGGGCCAGAGTGCTTGCTCGCCACCACGACAGCAGGCCGGACAGCGAGCTCGGCGACACGATGTCCGGGGTGACCAGCTGCATCCCGGCGAGACGCGGGGACCGCAACGCGACGGCGAGCAGGTCCGCCATTTCCGCGTATCCGCGGTCCGTCTGGTGGATGTCGTCGCTCGAAATGATGTTGTAGTGGTCGACGGACTGCGACTGTGGGTAGACGCTGCCGATGTCGACCCAGGCGCAGTTCATCGGGTCGTTGGCGGCGATGTCGCGCAGCTGATCGCCGTACGCGCTCCACGGGTATGACGGGCTGGTGACGTCGAACCGGCGGTAGGTGGAGACCAGGAGGAAGCTCGGCGGCGGGTACTGTGCCGCCCTGATGTTGTCGATGATCGTGCGGACGGTCGTGCCGAACGTGGCCGGTGCGACCCCGGTTTCGTAGTCGTTGCTGCCCAGCATCAGGATCACCAGGCCGGGCAGCAGCTGCCCGCACCTGGTGGCGATCGACGCGGCGCCGCTGAAGTCTGCGGCCACCGACCCGGACTTACCTGACGTGTAGACCTGCACCCCGGACGACTCGTCCCCGTTGTGCGCGTACACGCCAGAGATCGCGCACGCACCGACCGCCGTGATCAGGATCGAGTGCGAGCCGGCCGCGACCGTGCCGCTGGACCATGTCCCGTCGTGCCGGTTCGCCGACCCGGATGTGCTCGGCGTGACCGTCGTCGCGGCCCCGCCGTCGACGCTGACCGTGAACTGGCCGGAGGTCGGCCCCTGCTCGAACAGGACGGTGAAGCTCGTACAGGGGTTGATGGTGCGGCCCATCGTCGCCCCGGCCGCCAGCGTCGTCGTCGACAGGCCGAGGCCCACCGCGGTCGTACCGGTGGTGCCGGTGAGCGTCCACCCGGAGTCCCCGGCCATGAAATAGGCCCCGCCGACCACCCCGGTCGGGTTGTAATCGCGGTGCAGCGCGTCACCCAACCTGTTCGTGTACCGGCGATCCAACGCGCCGGCACCGAACCCGGCGGTGGTGCTCGACCCGATGGCCACCACCCGCGCCGCGCCGTACCAGCGGTTGCCGAGCGCGGCCCGCCAGGATCGGAGCGCCTGCACCGACCGGGGCGCCTCCACCTCGGTGTCAAAGGCGTCGAAGGCATCGACGATGTCCCCGCCCCACACGTCGGCCGGGGACACGGACAGCGCCGGAAGGGTGTAGTCGACCACGATTGCTCCCGAACCAGGTAGGTGAGGCGGCGGGCCGCGACTAGGCGGCGATGCCGGCAGAGCCGCCGTTGCGGTCGGCGTGCTTGTTGAGCTCGTTGCGGATGGGGACCGCGATGTCGCGCGCGAGGCGGGCGATTCCGGCCGAGTCGGCGAAGACGTTGCCGGTGAACTGGACGTTGACCGGCGTGGAGCCGCCGCCCGCGGTGGATGTGACCGCCCCGGCGGGTGCGGGCCCTACCGCGTTCATGGCCAGGTCGGCCAGTGCCGGCGCCACCTGTGAGAGGTAGGTGGCGACCTGCGGCCACTTGGCTTGCAGGCCGTCGAGCAGGGACGACATGATCGCCCCGCCGGCGGGGATGAGCAGCTGCCGGTCGTAGGGCAGGGGGCCCTTCAGATCCTTGATCTTGCTGCCGAGGCCGCCGACCCAGCCTGAGACGGTCTTCCAGCCCTCTTTGAGGCCGCCGAAGAGGCCGTTCATGATCGCTTTGCCGGCGTCGACCAGCCACCGACTCGCGTCCGCGAACAAGCCGGTGATCTTGGCGCCGAGGCCGGCGAACCAGCCGACGATCCCCCCGACCGCCTGACCGACCGTGCCGACCAGCGCGGTCAGGACGCCGATCATGATGCGGATCGCGCCGACACCCACCGTGATCGCCGCCGTCAAAATGTTCTGTACCGTCAAAGCCAAGTTGACGATGATTTGCGTGAGCGGAACAATGATCGGCATTAGCGCGTTGAGGAGCTGAACGACCAATTCCGCGATAACCGAAATCAAGGGCACGAAAGCCAGGTAAAGCTGCAGGAAAGCCGGTATCAAAGGCAGCAAAGTAGGTAGGAGCTGAACGACCGCGTCAACGATGGCAAACAGTGCCGGGCTGGCTTCCTGTAGGGCGATAACCAGTTGATCGGCGAGAGTCTGCGCCATCTGGATGATCACCGGTATGATCGGCTGCAAACCGACCAGCAGTCGGGAAAGCAATTCACCGGCGATCATTACGATGGGGCCTATCAGCTGCAGGAAGACCCCGACCAGCTGACCGACCATCGGGAGAAGTGGTGCTATCGCAACAAAGACCTTGCCGAGCGCCTGAGCGATCATGAAGATCGTCGGTTCGAGCGCCTTCATGATCTCCGAAAGGCCCTTACCGAAGGCCACCGCCAACTGCCCGACCGGCTTCGCCAATTCGGTGAGAGCGGGGCCCATCAGCCCGACCGCGCCCAGGATCTTCAGGAACGGACCGAGGGGGCCGGTCGCGAAAAGCATGAAGATGGGCATCAGTTCCGTGAACATCGGCGCAAGCTGCTGGATGCTGGGTAGCAGCTGCTCAAGCACCTTGAACACGGTCTCAAGGGCGGAACCGAGAGTTCCGGAGAAAGCTGCCGCCAGCTGGCGGACAATCTCAAGGACGGCCTTGTCTCCGTGAATCTGAGAAACGCGGAAGAGAGCGACTCCAGCGTGTTGAGG
>NZ_ADGX01000131.1 GCF_000177675.1 Parafrankia sp. EUN1f | reverse complement strand
CGCGGTCCGGCTCCGGCGGCGCCTTCGGCTGCTGAAGCTCCCGCGCCACTGATCAGGCCGGCTCACGAACCGATCGGGCCAGACCCATCGGCGATTGATCCGCGACCGTCCCGCTCCACATGCCGAGAACCTGACCTCTGCGCCGGATCTCCCTGTTCAGTCACTGCTGGGGTTCGACGACGAGATCTTTCGCTCAGGTCTCCCGCGGGTAGGCGACGTACGCGAGCAGGTCGACTATCGCGGGAGCAAGTACGCCGGCAATTCACGCCAATAGGGACAACCAGGACAGGGGAGTCGCTTGGCAATCCGCAAAAAGTGAGGATTACGGTTGCCGCCGCAGCCAAAAGCCTCATTTCTTGCTCGGGAGCAGCGGGGGATCACCGGAGGTGATGCCGCCTCCGCGCTCGCCCCGAGCTCCAGAGGGAGGAATTCCTTCAGCCGTTCGGTGCACGCCCGCGCGCCGGCGAGATCCCGGGTTCTTCCGAAGACCACCGGATAGTAGTCGTCCGCGTAGGTTCCCCAGGTGAGCCAGCGCGCGGCCAGGAAAAGCGCATCCCGGTCCGCCGTGGGGTGAATGCAGGCGGCGCAGAGCGGGAAGTCGTAGGAGACGAGCTTGTGCTCGTCCCAGATGCCGGGGACCGGGTCGAGCAGGCCCGTCGCCCGAGACCACCGGACGGTGTCGCGCCGGGCGCTCGCCAGGTGGGGGTTCTCGCCCGTCTCGAAGGGCATGTAGGGAGCCGGAACACGCATGGATCCGACGGCCTGGAAGGGCACGTGACTGAAAGCCCGCAGCCGCTGCGGCGCCGTGGCGAGAATCGATTCCAGCACTCGGGCGGTGGACGTGCCCAGGCCACTCGGGCCGGGCGGCAGCAGGCTCGGCGCGGCCGCGCTGTCGTTCATGTAGCGGCTGGAGCGAAGATGCCATTCGTGGCCGCCGGACTGCCAGTCCTGCAGGCCCTTGACGTAGGCGAGAACGGCGGCGCGGGCAGGCAGATCAGCACCGTTCTCGTCCAGCAGCGGCGGGACCTCGACGACCGCGGTGTGCTCGAACTGGTGCAGCCGGGACGTGAGCAGGTCGTTCACGAGCTCGGCCGCGCTCTGGGTGTCGCAGCCGAGGAACCGCTCGAGCACCAGCACCCCGTTGCTCAGCTCGCCTTCGAGCTCGACCTCGCGTTGGTAGGAGAACAGGTCGTTACGCAGGTGGATGGCGTCGGCGAAGGTGTCGAGCAGCACGTGCATCGGACGCCGGTCCGCGACGGACGCCGGAACCTCGGCATCGGCGGCATGCTCGACGAGGTTCGCCGACCAGGGCGCTCCCCCGACCTTGCGCCGCATCTCGATGTACTCGATCGGGTTCGACACCCTGTTGTCGTTGATGTTGGCGAGTTCCCACAGGGATTCGTCCAGCAGGTTGCGGGTGTTCGCCACGAACCGCTGCCGCCACGCCGCGGTGCGGTCGGGAACGGTACGCGACCACAGGTCGACCAGGCCGCGTTCGACCGGGTTCGCCGGCGCCGACGCGTTGCCGGCAGAGCCTTCGGCGGCCTTGTCGACTGCATTGTCGACTGTCTTGTCCGCAGTCTTGTCCGCCGCGTTTCCGGTGGCCCGTTCGGCAGCACCGTCGACCGGCATGAAGGCATGCAGCCGGGCCAGGTATTCCCGGGCGCCGGCCATGTCGCCGGTTCGCTTGAAAAGCTCGAGGAAATGGTCATCGAAGTAGAACACCCACACGTACCAGTCCGTGATGAGCGCCAGCCGCTCGGCGGTGGCGTCGGGATGGGTGTACGCGCACAACAGGGCGTAGTCGTGCGCCTCGAAGTCACGCTGCGTCCAGATCGCGGGCTCTCCGTCGGCCGGGTCGATCATTCCCATCTCTCCGGCCCAGAGCAGACTGTGCGCGCGGGCGGCCTCCAGGTTCGGGTTGAGCCGCGCCGGATACGGTACGTAGAACCGGGGTAGCGTGAACGGCTGCATAACGCGCTGCACACCTTCCTCTCTGCTCGGATCACCGACGAGAAACATCCCGGGAAAACCGCGCCGCCGCGCCAGGATCTCCGTCGCGGCGGCGCCGGTCGACGGTTCGCGGCTAGTGCCGCCCGATCTCCACGTTCTCCAGGATGCCGAGGGCATCGGGCACCAGAACGGCGGCGGAGTAGTAGGTCGTCACCAGATAGGAGATGATTGCTTTCTCGCTGATCCCCATGAACCGGACGGAAAGCCCCGGCTCCAGCTCGTCGGGGAGACCGACGTGGTGCAGCCCGATGACACCCTGGCTCTCCTCGCCGGTGCGCAGCGCGAGGATCGACGTCTTCCCGGCCCCGCTGACCGGGATCTTGTTCACCGGCAGCAGGGGAACACCACGCCAGGCCGGCACATGCTGGTCATGGAACAGCACCGTCGCCGGGTAGATGCCGCGCGCCGTGCACTCCCGGCCGAACGCGGCGATGGCGCGCGGATGGGCGAGCAGAACATGCGTGCTCCGCCGGCGGCTCAGCAGTTCGTCGAGGTCGTCCGGGGTCGGCGGCCCCGTCCGGGTGTGGATGCGCTGGCGCAGGTCCGCGTTGTGCAGCAGGCCGAAGTCGGCGTTGTTCACCAGCTCCTGCTCCTGGCGCTCACGCAACGCCTCGACGGTGAGCCGCAACTGCTGCTCGAGCTGGTTCATCGGCTCGTTGTAGAGGTCGACGACCCGGCTGTGCACCCGCAGGACGGTCTGGGCGACGCTCAGCTCGTACTCGCGGGGCGCCAGCTCGTAGTCGACGAACGTGCCGGGCAGCACCGGCTCGCCGACGTGGCCGGCCGAGATCGTGATCTCGGCCTCGCCGTACCGGTTCTGCACGGGCACGACACGGGCGCGGTAGTCCTCCACCCAGCTCCGCAGCGTGTCGGAGGCGTCCAGAAGCTGCTGGTACCGCTCGCGGGGCAGGACGAGCACCGTCGTACCGGTGAGGGCACGGGCCGTGTAGCCCCAGGTCGCGTCCGCCTCGATCAGGACCTCGTCACCGAAGTACTCGCCGCTGCTGAGGATTCCCAGTGACCGCTCGTCGTCGTAGGCTCCGGGCCCGAACCTGCCGACCTTCCCGTGCGCGATGAGGAAGACGGCGTCCGCGGCGTCTCCACTGGTGACAAGGACGTCGCCCGCGGAGTACTCCCTCTGGACGAAGCCGTCGGCGAGCGCGGCGAGTTCGTCGCCCTCGAAACCCCGCAGCGGGGGGAGCTCGGTGAGCTCCGCGGGGACGACCTGGATCTGCGAGCCGGTGCTGGTGAAGGTGAGCAGGCCGTCGCCGGCGATGTAGGTGAGGCGCCGGTTCACCCGGTACACGCCACCGGCCGTGTGCACCCAGGGCAGGATCCGCAGCAGCCAGCGGGAGGAGATCTCCTGCATCTGCGGGACGGACTTGGTCGTGGTCGCGAGATTTCGCGCCGCGGCGGAGCCAAGACTCAACGGCTGTTCGGAAAGGTCGACATCAGCGGATACGCTGACCGGCTCGGTCATGGCGTGCATCACCCCTCTGTGGACTGCGGAAGACCACCGTGGACTGCGGAAGACCACCCTGGACGGGCGGTGGATCGGCGAACAGGCGACCAGAGGACCGCAAGCCGGACAGACGGGTGCCAGCGGAGCAATATTCCTTGCAGCTTTCTGCGGATCACCGCAGATGTTCCCCCGTCGTACAGCTCGATGGCGGATACCACCGATCGAGTTCAAGGCGCGCCGTCGGACGCAGTGCGAGCTTCCCGTATCCCGGCGATCCGGTACACGGGAAGCTCCGACAATTAGTCAGAAAGTGGCCCGCGACCATGGTCCTTCCTAGCCCTGTCCTTTTCCTGCTACGAACACAGACCGTGAGGATTGTCCGCCACCCGACCAAACCGGAGACCACAGCGAACCTGCTAGCGGCAAGCACTAGTCTGACTAATTTTTCCGCGCCCTCACGGCGACTTCTCCGACTTCCTTCATCCCGTCGACCGGACCACCCTGCTCGGAGCGTCGGTCACCACACATCGACGCGGCGCGCCGGGCGGTTCGACATCACCCCGGCCCAGCGTCCACCATCGCCATCCCATCCGGCGTCACGCCGCAATTTTCCCTCCGCAAGCGTACCGTCAGTAGCGGATCAAGGTCGGACACTAGTGCAGAATGACGATTCGCCTATCGAATCATGACCTGTTGTGCCCATCGTGAGCGGGCCGGACGTCCTGGCGCCGTCGGGACGTTGTCCCTCGACAGCACGTCAGGATGCGGGATCGGCGCTGTTTCCAGGCCGGCACGGACCGTTCCTCACAGCACCCACAGTGATGACCCGACGCCGACCACAGGCGCGCCGTCGGTGGCGCCCGTGCCTACAGCGACCGGGTGCTGCCCGCCACGGTCAACCTCGAGACGGCCACCCTGGACGACTACCGGATCCGCTACGGCGACGGATCGGAACCGCACGCCACCGTGGGCCATAGTGGTGCGTGGGCCATAGTGGTGGCAGAGCGCGGGTCGCACATGCCGGAGACCACGCGCCGGAGTGGGACGGGCTCGTGCAGTGGGCTCTGTGGTCATCATCAGCGGGTGGTTCCTGTCGGCCCTGGTGGCGCTGACGGTGATCTGCTGGGCCGTCTACGCCCTGCTCGCGGTGCGCCGGCGCGGGCGGGCCGGTCCGATCGCGGTCGGGTTCCTCGCGTTCCTGCTCACGGTGGCGACGGCCGGAGACCTCGTCAACGCGCACTACGGCTACCTGCCGCGCCTCGACGACGTCCTCGGGGTGAAGTCCTGGCCGACGGCGTCGGCGGGCGAGGCCCTGGCCCCGGGATCGGGGCGGCGCTATCCCGACGGGGTTGTCATCGAGTTGCCGATCACCGGCACGCACAGCGGCTTCGGCACCCGCGACGCCATGATCTACCTGCCGCCGCAGTACTTCACCGAGCCCCGGACCCGCTTCCCCGTCGTCTACCTCCTGCACGGATCCCCGGGGGTGCCCATCGACTGGTTCCGCGGCGGCGAGGCAGCGCAGATCGGCGCGGATGCGGCAGCGGGCCGTTCCCCTGGGCATGGGCCCCAGCCCGCGATTCTCGTCGCGCCGCGGGTGAGCCGCGGCTGGCTGGACGACAGCGAATGCGTCGACGGGGCCACGGAACACATCGAGACGTACGTGATCCAGGATGTGATCCCCACGATCGACGCCCGGCTGCGGTCGATCCCGGCCCGGACGGACCGGGTCCTGGCCGGCATGTCGGCGGGCGGGTTCTGCGCGCTGAACCTCGGCCTGCGTCATCGCGACCTCGTCGCGACCATCATCGATCTGTCCGGCCTGACCAGACCCACCTACGACGCGGGAATGGCGAAGCTCTTCGGCCCTCGTCCGGATCTCGCGCAGGTCGTCGCCGCGAACACACCCGCGCGCTACGCCTCGACGCTGCCGCCGAACCCGCCGATGCGGGTCTGGCTCGACTGCGGCCGCGATGATCACGAGCCGCTGGACGACATCCGGGAGATGGCGCGTGTCCTCTCCAGGCGCCGGGGCTTCACCGTCACGCCGCGGTTGCGACCGGGCGGGCACGACTTCGGCGTGTGGCGGCCGGCACTGCGCGAAGCCCTGCGCTGGGCGGTGTGACAGCCCTCGTGCCGCAGGCAACGCGACGGCCTCCATACTCGGGAGATCATGTCGGGCTGGCATGTCCGTGAAGCAGGGAGAGCTGTTGCCGAAGTGCCATGGGTCCGGTCAGGCGGCCCGGGAGAAGCGGCGGTGGATCCCGCGTGTCGCCGCGCTGCTGACACTCGCCATCGGTCTGCTGGACATGGCCTCGGCCGTGACCCCGGGGTGGCGCTCGCGCCTCGATGACCTGCGGGCACTGCTGCCCATGGCGGTGTCACGGCAGGCGTCCGCGTTCACCGTCGTCGTCGGGATGCTGCTGGTGCTGCTCTCCGCGGGGCTGCGCCGGCGCAAACGGCGGGCCTGGCGGGCCACTGTTGTCCTGCTGGCCGTCAGCGTCGTCCTGCACGTGCTCAAGGGCCTGGACTATGAGGAGGCCACAGGGTCGGCCGCGTTGCTGGCGGCCCTCGTGGTGACCCGCCGGGAGTTCCGTGCCAAGGGTGACCCGACGACGCGCTGGCGCGCGATCGGCGTCGGGTCGTTCCTCGCTGTGGTCTCCATCGTGGTCGGCCTGGTCCTGCTGCGGCTGCGCCACGATCGGATCGTCGGCCCGCATCCGCTGTCAGCCCAGCTGGAACAGGTCGTGCTGGGGATGGTCGGAATCCAGGGGCCGCTGACGTTCGTCTCGGACCGTTTCGCCGATCTCGTCTTCCGGATCCTGCTGACCATGGGGGTACTGACCATCGTCAGCACCGGCTACCTCGCGCTGCGGCCGCCCGAGCCCCGTCCGATGCTGACCGAGGAGGACGAGGCCCGGGTGCGTGCCCTGCTGGCCCGGCGCGGCGCGGACGACTCGCTGGGCTACTTCGTCCTCCGCTCGGACAAGTCCGTCGTCTGGTCGCCGAGCGGCAAGGCCTGCGTGGCCTACCGCGTGGTCTCGGGTGTGATGCTCGCCAGCGGTGACCCACTCGGTGACCGGGAGGCCTGGCCCGGGGCTCTCACCGAGTTCCTTCGTGAGGCTGCCGATCACGCCTGGGTACCCGCGGTCATCGGATGCTCTGAGGCAGGCGGCCTGGCCTGGACCCGCGCCGGCCTGTCGGTGTTGGAGATCGGGGACGAGGCCATCCTCGACACCGCGACCTTCAGTCTGGAGGGCCGGTCGATGCGCAACGTCCGCCAGGCCGTCGCCCGCGTCGAACGCGCCGGCTACACGGCGGTCGTCCAACGGGTCAACGAGCTGACCCCGCAGGATCTGGTGTTGTTGCGCAGCCAGGTGGCCCGCTGGCGCGGCAGCGAGACCGAACGCGGCTTCTCCATGGCGCTGGGCCGCATCGGTGATCCCGCCGACGGCAACTGCGTCGTCGTCACGGCCTACTCGGCCGGGGCACCACCAGCCGACCAGGCACCACCAGCCGACCCGGAGACGCTCGGCACCGCGGCGCCGGAAGACGCCGCCCTGCCGCCGGAGGAGGCGAAGCCGGACGAGACCGCCGAGCCCAGGCCGCGCGCGGTGCTCCACTTCGTTCCCTGGGGGCGCGACGGGCTGTCCCTGGACGTCATGACGCGCGACCGCACCGCCGACAACGGCGTCAACGAGTTCCTCATCGTCCAGGCCGTGCGCCAGGCCCAGCAGCTGGGTGTACGGCGGATCTCGCTGAACTTCGCGGTCTTCCGATCCGCGATCGAACGCGGCGAACGCCTCGGCGCCGGACCGATGATCCGTTGGTGGCGCGGGCTGCTGATCTTCCTTTCCCGCTGGTTCCAGATCGACAGCCTCTACCGGTTCAACGCCAAGTTCCAGCCGAGCTGGTCGCCGCGCTACGTCTGCTATCCCACCACCACCGACCTGCCCCGGATCGCCCTGGCCATGCTCGAGGCCGAGGCCTTCCTGGTCTGGCCACGCTGGCAGGAACACCTTCCCCTTCTCCGTCGCCACCGCAGCAGGCGCTGCGAGGGATAGGGACCGGTCAGCGGTGCGAGTGCGCGGACGCCTCCCCCGTGACTGTTCCAGGGCCGGCCGTGATCTCCTCGGGTCTCAGGAACCGTCTGTTCACCGCATGGTGACACCGATCTGCCGTGGGACGCCGGGGACCCATGTCACCGCATCGGCAACCCGCGCGATGCCGGCGTCGGAACGGGACGCAGCGCCGGCGCCGACACCCGCGCCGACGCCGACGCGCGAACCCGAGCCGGCACCGGGACGATCCGCCGGAATGCCGCCCCGAGACCCCGGGTTGTTGCCCTGAAGCAACGATTCGACGAACAGCACGGTGAGCGCCGCGGCCAGCCGCGCACCAGGCCCGGACAGGACCCGGTGGCCACCCGGTACCGACTCCAGCCGGGCGGTCCGCACCGTCCGGGTGATGATCCGCGCGAGGTGGTGCGGGCTGACCTCGTCGTGGCGGCCGTGGATGAGCAGGGTGGGAAGATCGGGAAGCGCTCGCGGCGGCAGGCCCTCGGGCATCTCGCCCGCGAATGCCCGGTGCAGCAGTGGCAGGCCGAGCAGGACGAGCGCGTCCGGCCGCAGCGCCGGTGAACCGGCCAGTTCCAGCGCGCGCAACGCTCCGGTGTCGGATCCGAACAGGACGAACGGGGCCCCGGGCCGCCGGGCCTCGGCAAGCGCGACGTCGGCGTGTTCGGCCGACCCCAGGAACGTCACGTCGTAGCCGTCGACAGCCAACCGCAGCGCGACCCGTTCGAAGTGGGCGACGTCCTCGCCGCGGCCGGGCATGAGCACGATCGACGCACGGGGCGGGCTGTTCCCGTCCATCGCGGGCCAGAAGCGGGTCGCGGCGCGGCCAAGATATCCGCGACGATGGCGGTTGGAACGCGCCGGGGTCTGTCGGCTGTCAGTGACGGAGGACATCTGCTGCTCCTGGAAACGGGGACAGCGGCGCCGAACACGCCGTTTGTCCCGGACGGGAGGGACGGGTCCGGTTTCTTCGCCAATGAGCTCGGAAACCGGTGTGAGAACCGTTGGAAAACCGGCAACGGAAACGTCGACACAACAGTGCCGTAGAACTGTACGGGAAACCGTTCAGGATGTCGGCGACTGCACCGGACCCGCGCGTCGTCCACCGGATGGAAAGCACCCCGGCCGAGGCCGGACGCCCGGTGGGAGAAACTGTCAAGCGGGTACGGAACACACCATGATCAGGCTACGGCGAGCAACGGGGTGAGCCGGCCGACAGCTGGCAACCTCAGTACGCGGATGACCGTCAACAGGCCGCGGAGGAAACCAGCAGAAAGTCGATGTGGCAGCGGGTCACGAGGCGCGTCGCACGCAAAACCCTGGTTGTTGGCGAACCCAGTGTTGGCGAACCCAGCCGCGACATACGACGACTCTGCGCCGCCGCGGCCCGGATGTCAACAGTTTCGCGGTAGGCCGCTGTAATTCTGACACCGCCCCACCGACGCAATGCCCGGAAAGTGGGCCGTCATCGGCTTCCGAACTAGGCCGGGCGGGCAGCCGGGGCAGGAGGCCGGACACGCGGCTGGACCGGTGAGCGCGACGACGAGCTCACACTCCCGCCCCTGCTCCGCGGACGCACATGGCGCGACGCACGCGGGCTGGCGCTCCACCCCAGGGCGCGTCGGCGGCCCACCGCCGATCCGGGGCCGAGCCCCTGAGCTCGGCGGTTCCGGCGTCCACGGGTGGCCGGCCAGCAGCCGCGCCGGCCATTCCCCACGCCGCTCCCCACATTGGCCGACTCACCACATAATGGATGGGGTGGACGAACTTGAGGCCGCCTGGCGTGAACTGCGGACAACCTCGAAGCCCGGTGTCAGCCTGCCGCATCTCGCCGCGGACGCATTGGCGAGCGGTTTCGACAGCCCGAGCTTGCGAGAGCTTGCCGGGCTCGGTTTCCGAGACGAGCTCGAGGCGCGCCGTCTGCTGCCGGTGGTGTTGCAGGAACTGGGCCGCGATCCAGATCTTGCAGTGGATCCGACGGACCCCCGGAGCCAGGTTGTGCCCTGGGCCGTGGTGCGTACGCAACTCGCACCCGATCTCGTCCACCGCGCCGAGCAGGCGCTGGCGGTGGTGCGGCGAGATCTGGCACCGATCGCGGGCCGGGTCGGCCGGCTGACGCTCTTCTGGTCGGGCCGATCCGACGACGACGGCGATCCGATTCTTGAGGTCGGCTTCGACGACGAGCCGTTCCTGGGCTCGTGGTGCGGAGACCCACAGGAGTTCTCGAGCGGAGTGGACCTGCCCCACCTGGTCCAGTTGATCGCAGCGAGCACGCAGGAATGCATTATGGAAACGTTCCAGTCCTACTGGCCCACGTGTTCGCTTCATCGACGCGGCCTGCATCTGCCCGACTGGGATTCGGGGCTGGGCGATTCGGGATGGCCGGCCTGGCACTGCCGGGCCGCACCCGGGCACGACGTCGCCCTTGTCGGAGGACTGACCGAGGCGCCGCTGTACTGACTGGCTGACTGGCTGCCGTGCTGACTGGTGAGAAACGGGCACGCACCGAGTTCGCGGCGCGGGTTGTCGTCGTGTCGAGCTCCGGGTTCAGGGGAGCTCGCGCACGGCCGATCCGAACCGCGAGCGGGCTACGGCTTGCGACCGACCCCGCCGTAGATGTGGAGCGGCGCCGGCTCCGACCCGGGCGCGGGCCGCCAGAAGGGCGTCGAGACCACGCCCGGCTCGACGATCTCGAGCCCGTCGAAGAAGGACGTGACCTGCTCCGGGGTGCGCAGGTTGTAGGGGTGACCGTCAGCCTGGGTGATCTCGATCGCCTTGTCGACGTCCTCGCCGTGGGTGCCGTCGTTGAGCGCCAGATAGCTCCCCGACGGCACCGCGCCGAGCAGGTGCTTCACGATTGCCCGTGCCTCATCGGTGTCGGCGACGTTCCCCATGATGCCGAACATGACGAGCGCGACCGGCTCGGTGAAGTCCAGGAGCTCGGCCGCCCCGGTGAGAATTCCGGCGGGGTCACGGACATCGGAGTCGACATAGGCGGTGGCGCCGCCGGGTGCGCTGGTCAGCAGTGCGCGGGCATGCACCAGCACCAGCGGATCGTTGTCGACATAGACGACGCGGGACTCCGGGGCGATTCGCTGTGCGACCTCATGGGTGTTGTCCGCGGTCGGCAGGCCGGTGCCGATGTCCAGGAACTGGCGAATACCGACCTCGTCGGCGAGGAAGGTGACCGCGCGGACAAGGAACTCCCGCTGCGCGCGAGCGACCCGAACGATGTCCGGGTAGACCTCGTAAACCTTGTCGCCCAACTCCCGGTCGGCGGGAAAATTGTCCTTGCCTCCGAGCCAGTAGTTCCAGACCCGCGCGGAGTGCGGCACACCCGTGTCCACCCGGGACCATGCGCTCTGCGCCAACTCGTCAGCACCCATGTTGACCATCATGCACACCCTGGTGCATCCCGCAGCAGGATGGTCACGATCGGAGACTCCGACCCGGCATCCGTTGGGCGCGAGTC
Organism: Parafrankia sp. EUN1f; assembly: GCF_000177675.1. GTDB lineage: Bacteria > Actinomycetota > Actinomycetes > Frankiales > Frankiaceae > Parafrankia. The sequence goes on along the minus strand of NZ_ADGX01000131.1, from coordinate 12,608 downwards.
GTTGTCTTCCGCCGGCAACCCGTCGGGTCGTGTGTGCTCAGTTCTTCCGCGCCGCACTGGCCTCCAGCCAGAAACGTCTGCGCTGGAAGGCGTAGGTGGGCAGGTCCACCCTGCGGGCGCCGGTTCCGGTGAGGAATGCCTGCCAGTTCACCGTGACGCCGCGCATATGCAGCGCGGTCAGCAGGTCCGTGACGCCCCGGACCGCTGTGCGGCCAGCGGGCAGCAACGTCAGGTCAGCCGCGCCGTCCGGCCTGCCGCCGTCTGCCGCGGACGTCCCGATGACCACCGCCGTGGCGGTGGAGGGAACGCGGCGGTCGTCAGGGGAGGCCGGGACCGACGACGGATGCGTCGCGATCAGAGTGCGTACGTCGTCGACGGTCAGAGTGCCGTTCACATATGCGGCAGCCAGTTCGCCCGTACCGAGGCCGAGAACCATGTCCGCGCGCACTCCGCAGGATTCCAGCAAGCGGCACAGCGCGACCTGCGAGGCGAAACCCGCCCAGGCGGCCGGGGCGGTGTTCCCGTCCGCGCCTTCGAGCCCCGGTTCGTCGAGCGCCGTGCCGATGGCCCGCAGTGCGGCCGCGAAGGCGACGAAGCGCTGCGCCAGCGCGCTGTCATGGCCCGGAAGCCTGCCGGGCCGGTCGGGGAAGACGAAGGCGAGAGGAACGCCGGAACCCGCGAAGCCGGATGTGGTGCCGACCGGAGCGGCCCGGTCGGCGTGCCCCGCGCTGACAACGCCTCGCGTCACGGTCGCCGGCTCCACCGAGCCGACGGCGGGCGAACCGACGGCGGGCGAAGCGTCGGCCGAACCGTCGGCGGGTGCGACCTCCTTCTCGGCGGTGTGGGTTCCCGCGGCGACGGCGGCGAGTCCCCGCCTGAGCTGGGCGAGGTCGGCGGCGACGAGCACCGCCCTGTGCTCGAAGGCGGAGCGGCCGGTCGCCAACGTGTACGCGACATCGGCCGGTGCGAGGTCGGGGTGTTCGGTCAGGTGCGCGAGCAGTCGCTCGGCCTGACCGCGCAGGCCGGCCGCGGATCGCGCCGAGAGCAGCCAGGGAACGACGTCGAGGCCCTCGGCCCCGCCTTCGCCCGCGCGGCGGGCTGTGGGTTCCTCGGTCTCCCGCGGAACCTGTTCGAGGATGGCGTGGGCCAGGGTGCCGTTGGCTCCGAAGGAGGAGACACCGATTCGCCTGGGGCGGCCTTCGGTGGCCGGCCAGGGGACGGATTCCCGCAGCAGCGCCACGCCGCCGCGTGCCCAGTCGGCGTGCGGGGTCGGCGCGTCCACGTGCAGGGTGCGCGGGAGAACCCCGTGCCGCATCGCCATCACAGCCTTGATGACGGCACCGGCACCGCCGGCGGCCTGGGTGTGCCCGAGATTCGACTTCAGCGATCCGAGCCACAGCGGCCGGCCGGTGGGCCGGCCGCTGCCGTAGGTGGCGAACAGCGCGGCGAGCTCGATCGGGTCGCCGACCGGGGTGCCGGTGCCGTGGCCCTCGACCGCGTCGACGTCGCCCGGTTCGAGGCGGGCGTCCGCGAGCGCGCGGGTGATCAGCCGTTCCTGGGACGCCGCGCTGGGCGCGGTGAAGCCGTTGGTGGCACCGCTCTGGTCGACCGCGCTGCCCCGCACCACCGCGAGCACCGTGTGACCGTTGCGCCGGGCGTCGCTGAGGCGTTCCACCAGCAGGACGCCGACGCCTTCGGAGATGCCGGTGCCGTCGGCGGCGGCGGCGAACGACTTGCAGCGGCTGTCCGCGGCCAGGCCCTGTCCCGTCCTGGTGGTCTCCTCCCACAGCTCGGTGGTGGCGAGCACGGACACCCCGCCGACCAGCGCCAGGGAGCATTCACCGCGCCGCAGGGCCTGGCTGGCCAGGTGCAGGCCGACGAGCGACGAGGCGCAGGCGGCGTCCAGGGTGACGCACGGTCCTTCGAGGCCGAGGGTGTAGGCGACCCGGCCGGACGCGATGCTGCCGGCGCTGCCGAAGTAGGTGTAGCCGTCGATTCCCGGAGGGGGCGGGCGCAGCCGGTAACCGTAGTCGTGAAAGATCACGCCGAAGAACACACCGGTACTGCTGCCGCGAGCGGTGAGCGGGTCGATGCCCGCGTGCTCGAACGCCTCCCACGAGGTCTCCAGCAGCAGGCGCTGCTGCGGGTCGGTCGCCAGCGCCTCGTTCTCCGTCAGGCCGAAGAACTCCGGGTCGAAGTCGGCCGCGTCGTGCAGGAACCCGCCACCGAAGCACGGAAGGTCGGACGTGTCCCACCCGCGGTTCGACGGGAACGGGGAGATCGCGTCGCCGCCGGCGGCGACGAACCGCCACAGCTCGTCCGGGGAACGCAGACCGCCCGGGAAGCGGCAGGCCATCCCGATCACGGCGATGGGTTCGGTCGTCGCGGCGAGCTGCCGACGCAGGCGCTCGTTCTCCTTCATCGTCGCCCGCAGCGCCTCGACGAGTCTGTCGGCGGTGTTGGTCACCCTTGCCTCCGGCGGTCGGTGTCGCGCACAGGTCGGTCGATCAGGAGTCGTCGCCGAGCGCCAGCCGGATCAGGGCCTCGGCGTCCATCTCGTCGAACGCGGAGTCGGTGTGCTCGTCCGGTTCCCAGCCGTGAGCGGCCATCACGACCGGCGGTTCCGCCGCCACGTCGCCGGGCCCTGAGCTGGGCGCGGCGCGAGACGCGGTGTCGTCGCGTCCGGTGGCTGGATCGGGGGCACACAGCTGGTCCCGCAGGTGGCCGGCAATCGCGGCGGGCGTCGGGAAGTCGAAGACAAGCGTCGGCCTCAGCCGCACCCCGGTCGCGGCCGCCAGCCGGTTGCGGAACTGCAGTGACGCCAGTGAGTCGAACCCCAGCTCCTTGAACGGCCGGTGTGGGGCCACCTCGTCGGCGGATGCGTGGCCCAGCGCCGCCGCGGCCGTGGCGCACACGGCGTCCAGCAGGAGCCTGTCCCGCTCGGTGGCGCTCAGCCCGGCCAGCCGCTGGGTCAGTGTGCGGGCCGAGACCCCGGTGGCGCGCTCGACCGTCCGCCGGACCGGACGGCGGACAAGGCCACGCAGCAGTGGCGTGACAGCGTCGGCCGGCAGCGAGCGCGGATCCAGCCGCATCGGCAGCAGGACGGGACGATCGTCGGCGAGCGCGGCGTCCAGCAGTGCCATCCCGTCGGCCGCGGAGATCGGGAGCAGTCCGCCCGCGGCCATCCGGCGCGCCAGTGCGGCTGGCTCGAGATGACCGGCCATGGCGCTGCGAGGGGCCCAGTATCCCCAGCCGAGCGCCACCGCGGGCAGCCCGGCGAAGCGGCGGTGACGGGCCAGCGCCTCCAGGAAGGTGTTGGCGGCGGCGTAGTTGCCCTGCCCAGGGCTGCCGAACGTGGCGGCGGACGACGAGAACATCACGAAGGCGTGCAGGTCGTGGCCCTGGGTCAGCTCGTGCAGGTGCAGAGCGGCATCCATCTTCGGGCGCAGCACGCGCTCCAGGCGGTCAGGGGTGAGGGAGCCGAGCACGCCGTCGTCGAGCACACCGGCGGTGTGGACGACCGCGGTCAGCGGATGATCGGCGGAGATCGTGGCCAGCAGGTCGGCCAGCGCGGCCCGGTCCGCGACATCGCAGGCCGCCACCGTGACCCGGGCACCCAGCGCGGCCAGCTCGTCGGCCAGTTCGGTGGCGCCGGGGGCGTGCGGGCCGCCGCGGCTGGCCAGCAACAGGTGCCGGACTCCGTGTGTGGTGACCAGATGCCGCGCGACCAGCCCGCCGAGTGTTCCCGTGCCTCCGGTGATCAGTGTCGTCCCGTCGTGCCTCCACCCGGCAGGCGCCTCCGTCGTCGCCTCGGCACCCATCGACGTCGCCGTCGCCGTCGACCTGGCCGCTGCTCCGGCCGTTGCTCCGGCTGTCGATCTGGCCGTCGACGCGCGGACGAGCCGCTGGCCCAACACGGCACCGGCCCGGATCACGACCCGCGGCTCCGGGCAGCTGACCGCGGACGGCAGAGCTCGGGACGACTCCGGGGCGGCGTCGACATCCACGAGCAGGAAGCGGTCCGGGTTCTCCGACGCGGCGGACGCGATGAGCCCCCAGATCGGGGCGGTGACGAGATCGACACCACCATCGCCGGGCGCGTCCGCGACAGCACCTCTGGTGACGACAACGAACCTGGTGGCGGCGAAACGCTCGTCGGCGAGCCAGTCCCGCGCCAGTGTCAGGATCCATCGCAGGGCCGCGCGCGCCGCCAGCGCGACGTCACCACCGGATTCGGTGGCCTCCGTCGGCCCCGGAGGGCAGGTGACCAGGAGGACGTCGGGAACAGGATGCCCCGCGCCGTCCCCGGCCGCCTCGGCCAGATCGGCGCAGCCGTGGATGTCCACGCCGGCCAGCGCGAGCGCGGTGCGCAGCCCGAACGGATCCGGCCCCACGACCGCCCACCGCCGCGCCGCCGGCGGAGCCGGAGCCGCGACCACCTGGCTCGGCCCGGGCTGGGCCGGGCCGGTCGCGGGTACCCAGTCGACCGCGAACATCGCGTCCGCGAGCTGCCCGGGCCGCGCACGCAGCCGAGTGGGCTCCACCTCCCCGAACACGATCGAGCCGATCGACGCCACCGGCGCGCCGGTATGGTCGGCGATCCGTACGGCGACCGCGTCCGGCCCGGCGCCGACGACGTGGACGCGGACGGTCCACGCCCCGGTCGCGTGCAGGCACACCTCGTGATATCGCGCGGAGGTGACGACCGGTGCGCCGGCGGACGTCGGGACCGAGCCGGGGAGCCCTCCCGACCCGGGAACGGGTCCGGAGGCCTGACCGGCCTCCAGATGGTGCCAGAGACCAAGCTGACCGGCTGCCGCGAGCAGCGCCGGGTGGAGCCCGAACCGGCTCCCGTCGTCGTCCCCGTCCGCGTCGAAGCCACCGTCACGATCACCGTCACGATCACTGTCGACGTCGTGGTCATGGCCATGGCCATGGCCATGGCCATGCCCGTGAGCACCGGCCGCGACGGTGACCTCGGCGAACAGCCCGGTCGGTGCCCGCCAGGCCGAGGTCAGCCGGTGGCCCTCCTTCGGATCTCCGTGGCCCGCGGCACGAAGGTCCGCGTAGAGGCCGTCGACGTCCAGTGGCGAGGCGCCGGCGGGAGGCCAGACGTTCAGGTCGACGGTGGGCGCCGCCGTGTCGGTCAGCACCGCGGTGGTGTCGGTGAGCACCGCGGCCGCGTCGGTCAGCACCGCGGTCGCGTGGGCCGTCCAGGTCGCGTCAGCCGGGGCGCCCTCCGGGCAGGCGTGCACTGCCAGCGGGCGGCGCCCGGCACCGTCCGGCGGGCCGATCCGCGCCTGGATGTGAAGCCCACCGGATTCGGGCAGAACCAGTGGTTCGGTCACGGCAAGCTCGGTCACCGTCGTCGCACCCACCTCGTCACCGGCGCGGATGGCCAGTTCCACCAGGACCGAGTCCGGCGCGACCGGGATCCCGGCCAGGGTGCGCCCGACCAGCCACGGCTGCGTCGCGATGGCGATCCGGCCCGTCAACAGCTGGCCGCCGTCGGCGAGCGGTACCGCCTCGGTGAGCAGCGGATGGTCCAGCGCCTCACCAGCCGCGGTCACACCGCTCGCGCGGCGCGGCGCGGCGGCCCGTGGCCAGAACCGTCGGCGTTGGAAGGCGTAGGTCGGCAGAGCGGCCGGGCGGGCCGGGGTGCCGGCGAACGCCGCCCGCCAGTCGACGTCGACGCCGCGGACATGCAGCTGCGCGAGCGCGTGGAGCAGGCTGTCCGCCCCTCCCCGGCCTCGCTGCAGGGTGCCGATGACGGCGGCGTCACGGCCGGCCTGCTCCACCGTCTCCGCGAGCGCGAACCCGACCACCGGGTGCGGGCTGACCTCGACGAACGTGTCGAAGCCGGCTGCCAGCAGCGCGGTGGTGGCCGCTTCGAGCAGCACCGGTTCGCGGGTGTTGGAGTACCAGTACTCGGCGCCGGGTGCCGCCCCGTCCAGCAGCCCGCCGGTCACCGTCGAGTAGAAGGGGATCCGCGCCCGGCTGCCCGTCACCGGCCGCAGGATCTCCATCAGTTCGGGACGGATGCCGTCCACCTGGGCGCAGTGCGTCGCGACCGACGCCGCCACGCTCCGCGCGCGAACGCCCTCGTCGGTGAGCTCGGCGAGCAGCTCCGTCAGGGCGGCGGTCTCCCCCGCGACGGTGACCTGGCGCGGACCGTTGACACCGCCGATGGCGAGCCGGCCGCCGAAGCGGGCGAGCCGGCCCCGCACATCGGCGGCGGGCAGTGCGACGGAGGCCAACGCTCCGCGGCCACGCAGACGCTCGGCCAGCAGCCGGCTGCGCAGCGCGATGATCCGGGCGGCGTCGGCGAGGGAGAGGATCCCTGCGACGTGCGCCGCGGCGACCTCGCCCTGGCTGGTCCCGACCACCGCGGCCGGGGTAACTCCGTAGGCCTCCCAGGCCGCCGCGAGCGACACCATCATCGACATCAGGGCGGGCTGGATCACCTCGATGTCGTCGAGCCCGGGGGCGTCCTCGGCGCCGCTGACGACCTCCAGCAGGGACCAGCCGAAGTAGGGGGCGAACGCCTCGGCGCAGGCGGTCATCCGCTCGCGGAACGGTGGGCAGGACCTGAGCAGCTCCCGGCCCATGCCGGCCCACTGGGAGCCCTGCCCGGGGAAGACGAACGCGACCCGTGGGTCAGGCCGCGCCAGACCCCGCGCGACCAGCGCACCCGCCGCGTCGTCGGTGAAGGTGACGGAGGTGATGGGGACGTCGGCGACGAGCCCGTCGGCGGACCCCGGCTCGGCGGCGAGCCGCGCGAGCCCGGCACCCAGCCCCGCGTGGTCCGCGCCGACGACGACGGCCCGGTGGTCGAACGTGCCGCGCGTGGTCACCGTGGCCAGGCCGACATCCGGCACGGGCGTGTCGGGATGGTCGGCGAGATGCGCGGCCAGTCGTCGAGCCTGGGCACGCAGAGCCCGCTCGCTGCGCGCCGAGACGAGCAGCGGCACCGGCAGTGGCTCCGTCCGGGGCGCAGAGCCACCGTCGGCGCCGGTCGGGACGTTCGGCCCGCCTGCCGCAGGGTCGCCTGCCACAGGGTCGTCCGACGCAGGGTCGTCCGACGCAGGGTCGTCGGGTGCCTCACGGACGATCACGTGAGCGTTGGTGCCGCTGATCCCGAAGGCGGAGATCCCGGCCCGGCGCGGGCCTCGCCCGTCCGGGCCGGGTCCGTTCCGCGGGTCCGCGCCGGCGGGGCGGTCCGGCCAGGGGATCCGTTCGGTCAGCAGCCGGACGGCGCCCGCGTCCCAGTCGACGTGCGGGGTGGGCTCGGTGGCGTGCAGCGTGCGCGGCAGCTGGCCGTGCCGCATCGCCAGGACCATTTTGATCACTCCGGCGACCCCGGCGGCGGCCTGGGTGTGCCCGATGTTGGACTTCAGCGATCCCAGCCACAGCGGTTGCCGCGCCGGCCGGTCCCGGCCGTAGGTGGCGATGAGCGCCTGGGCCTCGATGGGATCGCCCAGCTTCGTCCCGGTGCCGTGTGCCTCCACCGCGTCGACGTCGGACGCGGACAGCCCGGCGGCGGCTAGGGCCTGGCGGATCACTCGTTGCTGCGCCGGGCCGTTCGGCGCGCTGAGCCCGTTGGACGCGCCGTCGGAGTTGACCGCGCTGCCCTCGACCAGGGCGAGCACCGGATGGCCGTTGCGGCGCGCGTCACCGAGCCGTTCCAGGACCAGGATCCCGACGCCCTCGGACAGCCCCGTTCCGTCGCCACCCGCGCCGAACGCCTGGCAGCGGCCGTCCGGCGACAGCGCGCGCTGCCGGCTGAACTCGACGTACATCAGCGGCGAGGACATCACCACCGCGGCTCCGGCCAGGGCCAGTGAGCACTCCCCCTGCCGCAGCGCCGCGACCGCCTGGTGCAGGGCCACCAGCGAGGACGAACAGGCGGTGTCCACCGTGACGGCCGGCCCCTGCAGTCCGAGAGCGTAGGAGATGCGGCCGGACATCACGCTGGCGGCGTTGCCGATGCCGATGTAGCCCTCCATCGGCTCGGCGGCGGCCATCGCCCGCGGTCCGTAGTCCTGGACGTTGGTGCCGACGAACACGCCCCCGGAGGTTCCGTGCAGGCTGGCCGGGTCGATGCCGGCGCGTTCGAGCGCCTCCCAGGACACCTCGAGCAGCAGGCGCTGCTGGGGGTCCATCGCCAATGCCTCGCGGGGGCCGATACCGAAGAACTCGGCGTCGAACTCCGCGACGTCGGCGAGGAAGCCGCCGTGGCGCACATAGGAGGTGCCGGGGCGCTCGGGGTCCGGGTCGTAGAGGTCCTCGAGGTTCCAGCCCCGGTCGGTCGGGAACTCGGTGATCGCGTCCTGTCCGTCGGCCACCAGTCGCCACAGGTCCTCGGGTGAGCGGACCCCGCCGGGCAGCCGGCAGGCCATGGCGACGATCGCGACCGGTTCGGCCTCGGGTGGAGCGCCGAGGCCCGCGACCGCCCCGGCGGTGGTGGGGCCGGGGACGGTGTTCGCGCCGGTGCTCGTGCCGAGGCTCGCGGCGAGCTCCGTACCGAGGAACTCCGCGAGCGCGGCCGGTGTCGGGTAGTCGAACACCAGCGTGGCCGGCAGCCGCAGGCCGAACACCTCGCCGATCCGGTTTCGCAGGTCGACGGAGGTGAGTGAGTCGAAGCCGAGGTCCCGGAAGGCACGCTGCGCACCCACCGTCGCCGCGTCGGCGTGCCCGAGCACGGCCGCGGCCCGGGCCCGGACCTCGTCGACAAGCGCGCGGTCACGCTCGCCGTCGGGCAGGGCGGCGAGCCGGCGGACCAGCGGCGGCATCTTCTCCGCTGACGTCGTCCCGCCCTCGGCGCGACGATCGGCCAGCTCGCGTGCCTCGGGCAGCGTGTCGAGCAGCGGACGGGGGCCGGCCGAGGTGAAGACAGGGATGAAACGACTCCAGTCGATCTCCGCGACGACCACCTGGGTCTCGTCGTGGTCGAGTGCCTGCCCCATGGCTTCCAGCGCCAGGTCCGGGTCGAGGAAGCCCAGTCCACGCGCCCGCTGCCGCCGTACCGTCGGATCGTCGCCGTCGCCGTAACTGTCGTGGTCGCTGTCGTTGTCGTGGTCGCTGTCGCTGTAGCCACGCGCGACGCCGACGGAATCGGTGGCGGGCACGGTGCCGTCCGCCCGAAGCGGTTGCCACAGGCCCCAGGCGATCGAGGTCGCGGGCAGTCCGCGGGCCCGGCGCCGCTGCGCCAGCGCGTCCAGGTAGGCGTTCGCGGCGGCGTAGGCCGCGTGATCCGCGCTGCCCCACACTCCCGTGACCGAGGAGAACAGCACGAACGCGTCGAGCGTGTCGGTGTCGAACAGCTCGTCGAGGACCTGCGCGGCACCCGCCTTCGTGGCGAGGACAGCGGCGAGCTCGCCGGGAGTGACGTCGTCCAGGGGGCGCAGCCCCAGCAGCGCGGCGGCGTGCACGACCGAGCGGATCGGCTCGTCAGCGGTGCCGTGCGCGCCGACGACCGCGGTCAGCGCGTCGCGATCGGCCGGGTCACAGGTGGCGACGGTCAGTCGTGTCGGCCGCGAGTGCTGCGACCGCCCATGCAGCGAGGCGAGATCGGGATCGTCGGCCCGGTGCGGCCCGGCGAGCACGACATGCTCGGCGCCGTGGTCGAACAGCCAGCTGACCAGATACGGTCCGAGCGGGCCGCCACCGCTCGTGACCAGGACCGTCCCTCGGGGGCGCCACCGGCGGGCGGGAGCGACAGCACCGAGCGGAGCCCGTGACAGCCGGCGGGCGAACACGGCCTGGGCCCGGATCGCGAGCTGGTCCTCGCCGGAGGTTCCCCGCAGGATGTCTCTCAGCCGCCGCCGCGCACCGTCGTCGAGCGACGCGGGAAGGTCGACCAGTCCGCCCCAGCTGACCGGGCGCTCCAGCGCTGCCACCCGGCCCAGGCCCCAGATCTGCGCCTGGCTCGGGTCAGCCACCGGGCCGTCGTCATCGCCGTCGTCGGCTCCGGTGGACATTGCACCGCGGGTGAGGCACCACAACGGCGTGTCGGTCCCCAGGTCGCCCATCGCCTGCATGAGCGCCAGCGTCGCGGCCACCCCGACTCCCAGGCCGGGCAGCTCGGGATGCGCGGCGTCCGTCAGCGCGAGCAGCGAGACCACGCCCCGGACGGCACCGTCACGGCTCGCCCCGGCCGAGCGCAGGCGGCTGGCGAACGCGTCCCGCGAGACGTCCTCGGCGCTGACCGGCACGCTCACCACGTCGGAGGCGACTTCGGCCAGGGCACGTGCCACGCCCGCACACACGGCGGTGACCTCGCCGGACCCCGTCGACGGAACGAGCAACAGCCAGGTACCGGCGGCCTCGCCGCCCGTGGGCAGGCTGATCGGCTGCCAGCCGACGCGGTAGCGCAGGTCATCGAGGGCGGCCCGGCGTCGGTGGCCGCGGCGCCACGCGGACAGCGCCGGCAGGATGTCGTGCAGTGAAGCGGCAGGGCTCAGGTCGAGGGCGCCGGCGAGCGCGGGGGCGTCGGCCTGTTCGACCATGTCCCAGAACGCCGCCTCCGCCCCGTCGCCGCGGTCGGCGGACCGGGTGGGGGCGGTGGCCGACAGCCAGTAGCGCCGGTGCTCGAAGGGGTAGGTGGGCAGGTCGACCAGGCGCCCCCCGGCCACCAGCGGACCCCAGTCCACCGCCACGCCGCGGACCCACAGTTCCGCCGCGCTGGTGGCGAGCCGCCGCGGCCCACCGTCGTCACGCCGCAGTGACCCGACGACGACCGCGTCGTGGACGCCTGCGGCCTCCGCCGTGCCCGCGACCGCCGCGGTGAGCACCGGATGCGGGCTGACCTCCAGGAAGACCCGGCAGCCGTCCGAGACAAGCCCCTCGACGACGTTCCCGAAGCGCACCGTCGACCGCAGGTTCCGGTACCAGTAGTCACCGTCCATCACGGCCGGGTCCAGCGGGCCGCCGGTCACCGTCGACCACACCGGCACCGTGCCCGCGGCGGGCACGAGATCCGCCAGCTCCGCGGCGAGCAGCTCACGGACCCGCTCCACCTGGGCCGTATGGGAGGCGTAGTCCACCGGCAGCCGCCGGGCCCGTACGCCGTCGTGCTCCCAGCGGGCCAGCAGGTCCGCCAGCGCCTCCGGCGGCCCAGCCACCGTGGTCGCCGACGGCCCGTTCACCGCCGCGACCTCCAGACCGCCGGCCTGGGCCGCCAGCAGCGCCTCGACCTCATCGGCCGGCAGGGCCACCGACGCCATACCGCCCGCCCCCGCCAGCACCCGTGCGATCACCCGCGACCGGACCGCCACCACCCGCGCCGCGTCCTCCACCGACAGCACGCCCGCGACGCACGCCGCCGCGATCTCCCCCTGTGAATGCCCCACGACCACATCGGGCCGCACCCCCCACGACTCCCACACCGCCGCCAGACCCACGGCCACCGCCCACGACACCGGCTGCACCACGTCCACCCGCTCGGGCGACGGCGCCCCCGCCATACCCCGCAGCACATCCACCACCGACCAGCCCACCAGCGGCCGCAACGCCAGATCACACTCCGCCACCCGCCGGGCGAACACCGCCGAAGACTCCAGCAGCTCCACACCCATCCCCGCCCACTGCGCCCCCTGCCCCGGGAACACCCACACCACCCGGTCATCACCACCGCGCACGGCCCCGCGGACCAGGTTCGTCACCGGCTCGCCGTCACCGCCGGCAAGGATCCGCAGGGCGTCGCGGTGCCCATCCTCGTCGCCGTCCGCGAGGGCCCGCACCACCACCGCGCGGTGGTCGAGCGCCGCCCGCCCCCGGGCCAGGGACCAGCCGACGTCCAGCGCGGACGGAGCACCGTCACCCTGCGGTGGCGCACCGACGCCGGTGGGGTCGGTGGCCGTGTGGTCGGTGCCCGCCAGGCAGGCCGCCAGCCGCTCGGCCTGGGCCCGAAGAGCCGTCGCCGTCCGCGCCGACAGAACCCAGGGCACGACCCCGAAGCCACCGGCCATGACGGCGCTTTTCACCGAGTCGCCGCCGGAGGTGCCCGCAGCGGTCGGCTCCGAGCCGGAATCCGCGGGGGCAGGGTCCGCGGGGGGCTCTTCGAGGATGACGTGCGCGTTCGTCCCCGACATCCCGAACGACGACACCCCCGCCCGCCGCACCCGACCCACCACCTCAGGCCACGGCACCGCCTCCCGCACCACCTCCACACCACCCACCGACCAATCCACCCGCGACGTCGGCACCCCCACATGCAACGACCCCGCAACCACCCCCCGACGCAACCCCTCCACCACCTTCACAATCCCCGCCACACCCGCCGCCGCCTGCGTATGACCAATATTCGACTTCACCGACCCCACCAACAAAGACCGACCAGAACCCCGCCCCCGCCCATAAACCCCCAACAAAGCACCCAACTCAATCGGATCACCCAACCGCGTCCCCGTCCCATGCCCCTCCACCACATCCACCCCATCCGCAGAAACACCCGCATCCACCAACGCCGCCCGCAACACCCGCTCCTGCGCCACCCCCGACGGCGCCGTCAAACCATTCGAACCACCATCGGAATTCACCGCCGAACCACCCACCACCGCCAACACCCGATGACCCCGCTCCCGCGCCACCGACAACCGCTCCACCAC
>NZ_ADGX01000132.1 GCF_000177675.1 Parafrankia sp. EUN1f | reverse complement strand
CGTGGATCGGCGGCAGATCACCCGTCCGCCGGCACCCGTCGGCAGCCGCCGGCGGGACGAAGCGCTTCGGACGATACCGAGACGATCACTCACACGGGACGGGCCCGCCGGGGGGCGGCTGCCAGTTGCGGCTCACTTCAGGCCGGAGCGGACGAAGGCGCTCACCACGTGGCGCTGCAGCATCAGGTAGATGGCGAAGATGGGCAGGCACGCCAGGCCCGACCCGGCCATGAGACCGCCCCAGTCGGGGCCCTCGACACCGACGAACAGCCCGCGCAGGCCGAGCTGGACGACGGACTCGGCCCGCTGGAGCACCAGCGCCGGCCAGAAGTAGTCGTTCCAGGCGTTGATGAACAGCACGATCGCGAGCGCCGCGAGCGGGGCCCGCAGGTTCGGCACGATGACCGTCCACAGGATGGACCAGGCCGAGCGGCCGTCGATGCGGGCGGCGTCGATCAGGTCCCGGGGGAAGCTGGCCATGTGCTGGCGCAGCAGGAGGACGCCGAGCGCGGACACCAGGTTCGGGATGATCACGCCGGGCAGCACGTTGAGCAGGCCCAGGCGGTACAGCAGGGTGTAGTTCGGCAGCATCGTCACCTGGAAGGGAACGAGCCAGGTGCCGACGAACGCCAGGTACAGCAGCGTCTGGCCGCGGAACTTCCAGGCGGTGAAGGCGTAGGCGGCGAGCAGCCCGACCAGCATCTGGCCGACCGCGACGGCCAGCGCCACCAGGAACGTGTTGAGGATCAGCTGGCCCATCGGCAGGACGTCGGTGACGTGGGTGTAGTTGCCGATGGACAGCGGCCAGGGGAACAGCGTGACGTTGTAGACCTCGTCCGGGCGGCGCAGCGAGGTGGCGTACATCCAGTAGATCGGGAAGATGCAGAACAGGCTCAGCCCGGCCAGCACGCCGTGCCCGACGACCGCGCGCACCCGGTCACGCCAGCCGCTCTCCCCGGCAGGGCCGTCGCCGCCGCCGGAGCGGTCGCGGCGACCGGTCGCCGCCCGCGCCGACAGCCGCCGCGACGCCGGCGCGTCATGCGTGGACGGCGGGCCTGCCGGGGCAGGCATCGCCGTGTCGGCCGCTGCCATGGGGAGCTCCCTTCGAGGGCGTTCGGGGGTGAGGTCGCGTTCGGTGATGTCGTCGCGTTCGCGCGGGACCGTCAGGAGTCGTGGAACGTCAGGCGGTCGGAGAGGCGGATCAGCCCGACCGCGATCACACCGAAGGCGACGAAGAACAGCAGTCCCGCCGCGCTGGCGAAGCCGGTGTCGAAGTTCTGGAAGCCGTACTCCCAGAGCAGGTAGTAGACGTTCGTGGTCTGCGAGTCCGGCCCGCCCTGGGTGAGGGTGTCGATCAGCGGGAAGGTGAGGGTGCCGGACATCAGGATGGTCATGAGCGCGAGGAACACCAGCGTCGGCGAGAGCAGCGGCAGGGTGATCCACCGGGTGATCTGCCAGCGTGAGGCCCGGTCGAGCACGGCCGCGTTGCGGTACTCCTCGTCGATGCCCGCCAGCCCCGCGCTGACGACGAGCACGGCGAAGCCGAGCAGGTGCCAGCCGGTGATCACGACGATGGCGATCTGCGCGGGCCGGGTCTCGTGGATCCAGTTGATCTCGGCGCCGAGGACCTTGTCGACGGCGCCGCTGTGCGGGTCGAGCATCCACTGCCACAGCGCCGCACCCGCCACCGGCGGCACCAGCACGGGAGCGAAGATCAGGGCACTGTAGACGGTGCGCCCGCGGCCGCCGATCGCGGACGTCCACAGTGCGACGATCGTCGGCAGCACGACGGTGAACAGCATCAGCGCCAGCGTCATCATGGCCGTGATCCACAGTGCTGTCCGCAGCTCGGGCAGGTCCAGCAGGCGGTGGTAGTTGTCCAGCCCGACGTATTCCTTCGGGGTGGTGGGCAGCAGGTTCCAGGAGAAGAACGACAGGTTGAGCGCGGCGGCGAGCGGCCGGTATGTCCAGACCGCCAGGCAGCCGACGGCGGGCAGCAGGAACAGGTAGGGCGTCACGCCCCGCGCCGCTCGGCGGGCGAACGGCGGCCGGCGCGCCGTGGCGACGGTGGTCGCCCGCGGTATCGCGGCGACCTCGACGAAGGTTCCGGACATTCCTGGTCCTCACGCGTTCTGTGCTGTGCGGTCTGAGCGGCAACCGGTTCTGTGCGGCAGTTGGTTCTGTACGACAACCGGCTCTGTGCGGCCGTCGGAGTGCGGCCGTCGGAGTGCGGCGGTCGGAGTGCGGCGCTCGTCCGGCCGACGCTGGTCGCCCCCGGCGGGCGGGACGGCACGCCGGGGGCGACAGCATCTGGGTTCTGCGCGCGGTTCGTCACCGAGGCCGCCGGTTCACCGACGGCCGCCGGTTCACGACTTGGGCAGCAGCTTCGTGGCCTCGGCCTGGGCGTCAGTCAGGGTCTTCTTCGGGTCCGCGCCGTTGTAGACGACGTTCTCGACGGCGCCGAGCATCGCGGTGCGGATCTGGACGTAGTCCTTGCCGGGGAAGGACACCCACGGCTTGAGCTTGGCCAGCTGGTCGAGGTTCGGCTTGATCAGCGGGTTCTCGGCGGCCCAGGTCTTGAGGCCGTTCGGGTCGTCGAGCAGGCCGGTGCGCAGCGGCAGGTAGCCGATGCCACTGGTGATCTTCGTGTAGGCGGCGTCGCTGGTCAGGAACTCGATCAGCTCCCAGGCCGCACGCTGCTTCGCCGGGTCCTTGGAGAACATGAACAGGGCGGCACCGGAGTTCGTCGGGACGACCGGCTTGCTGCCGAACGCCGGCATGGTGGCGGCCTTGAGGGTCCACGCCGGCTTGGAGCCGGCCGCGCCCTTGATGAACACGCCCTGCGCCGAGCTGCTCTCGATGATCATGCCGATCTCACCGCGGGAGAAGGCCGGGTAGGCCTGGTCCTGCGACAGCTTGGGGCTGGCGCCCGAGTTCACCAGGTCCTGCGCCATGGTGACGGCCTCGACGGCGGGCGCCTCGGCGAAGGTCATCTTCGTCTTGTCCGCGGAGATCACCGTGCCGCCGTTGGAGGCGACCAGCGCCTGGTAGCACCAGTCACCGGAGACCTTGGTGAGGCAGTCGATGTAGGCGCCCTGCTTGCCGGTCTTCTCCTTGATCGCCAGAGCGGCGGTCTTGAACTCCGCCCACGTCGTCGGCGGCTTCTCCGGGTCGAGGCCGGCAGCGCGGAACAGGTCGGCGTTGTAGTAGAGGACCGGCGTCGAGAACACGAACGGCACGCCGAAGGTCTTGCCGTCGACGTCACCGAGGGTCTTGGCGGCCGGGGCGAACGGGTGCGTCCCGCCGAAGTTCTCCTGGACGGCGTCGCGCCCGACGATGTCGTCGAGCGGCTTCGCGCCGAGCGACTCGACGGCGTAGTTGAGATCGCCGAAGGTGAGCTGGGCGACGTCGGGGGCGTTGCCGGTGGCGAGCTGCGCCTGGATGCTGGCGGTGGCCGCCGTGCCGAAGCCCTTGAGGGTGGACGTCTGCGGCTTCTGCGCGGTGACCGTGATGTTCGGGTGGCTCTTCTGGAAGTCCGCGACCAGGGCGTTGAAGGTCGGCGTCCAGGAGGCCTGCGCGAGGTTGTAGCTCTCGAAGACGATCGAGACCTTCTGGTCCGGACCGAGCTCCGGTACCGCCTTCACGGTGGGGGTGGCGGGAGACGCCGCGGTCTCGTCGCCGTCGTCGGATCCACACGCGGCGAGGCCGAGTGTCAGCGCGAGGGCGGCAGCGCAGGCGGCTGCCACGCCCCGGGCAGAGCGCCGTCGAATCACGTCTTGCTCCTTTTACAGTCGTACTTGGCGTCGATGTGATGCGTTGTCGTCGTAAGCGACGGATCGTCGCGGCGCGCTGACGTTCCTCAGCGGTGCGGCGCGACGGGCGTCGGCTGGTTCTGGCGTGCCTGCCAGGCCAGCCGGCGCCCGCTGCTCCGGTCGAACAGGTGGATGTGGTCGCGGGCGGTGGTGAGCACGACCGGCTGCCCGGCGGCGAGGCCGAGCGGCCGGGCGCCGCGGAACTGCACGACGGCGCCACCGACGGTGCACTGGGCCGATTCCTCCGCGCCGAGGTTCTCGACCGCCTGTACCTCCCCGCGCAGGACCGGTGTCCCGACCGGTCCCGCGCTGTCGGTCTGGCGCAGGTGTTCGGGCCGGATGCCGAGGATGACGTCCCGGCTCTCGACCTCCTCGCCTGGCCAGAGGTCGACCTCCACGCCCTGGGCGACCACCCGCACCCGGCCGTCGTGTCCTTCCACCCGGGCCGGGAGCAGGTTCATCGGCGGGGAGCCGAGAAAACCGGCGACGAACACCGACGCCGGCTCGTCGAAGACCTCGGTCGGGGTGCCGACCTGTTCCAGTCGGCCGCCGTCGAGCATCGCGATCCGGG
The DNA here is from genome assembly GCF_000177675.1 of Parafrankia sp. EUN1f. Taxonomy (GTDB): domain Bacteria; phylum Actinomycetota; class Actinomycetes; order Frankiales; family Frankiaceae; genus Parafrankia. The sequence continues at coordinate 18,992 of NZ_ADGX01000132.1, read as the reverse complement.
TCGCCAGGCTGAGCGCCTCGACCTGGTCGTGGGTGACGTAGACGACGGTCGCGCCGAGGGTCTCGTGCAGGGTGCGGAACTGCGCCCTGGTCGCCTGGCGCAGCTTGGCGTCCAGGTTGGACAGCGGCTCGTCCATGAGGAAGGCACGCGGATCACGGATGATCGCGCGGCCGACCGCGACCCGCTGGCGCTGGCCGCCGGACAGCTCCCGCGGCCGCCGTTCGAGCAGGCCGTCGAGCTCCAGCAGGGCCGCGACCTCCTCGACCCGCTGCCGGATCCGCGCGCGGGGCATTCGCGCGGCACGCAGTGGGAATCCGATGTTGCGCGCGACGGTGAGATGCGGGTACAGGGCGTAGCTCTGGAACACCATCGCGAGGTCACGCCGTGCCGGTGGGGCGTAGGTGATGTCCTCGTCGTCGAGCAGCACCCGGCCGCCGGACGGCTGTATCAGGCCGGCGATCAGCCGCAGCAGCGTCGACTTCCCGCAGCCGCTCGGACCGAGCAGCACGAGGAACTCCCCGTCTGCGATGTCGAGATCGATGCCGTCGACGGCGACGACGTCGCCGTACTGTTTGGTCAGTCCGTCGAGCACGATTCTGCCCACGGTGCTGGCTCCTCCCCCGGGCTCGACCTGTGGTGTCCCGTTGTCCGTGCGCGGCTCCCCCGGGTCCGACGGCCTTCTGGCCGGGCCCGAGACCGGTGGGATACCGGCTCGGTGTGGAGGTGCGCGGGTGAAGAATACGGTCCACGCTTATTCCGGAGTCAGCCGATTGCATTTCTGGATGAGGCGATTGCCTGGACGGATGACCAGCCCCCTGTCGATTCCCCTGAAATAGACCGGGAGTAATTTCTGGTGGATTTCAGATGTCCAGCTCCAGACGTTCGCCCAGGCTGCGCGAAACGCACACCATCATCGTTCGGCCGGCCGCGCGCTCGGCCTGGCTCAGGACGGTGTCGCGGTGGTCCACGTCGCCGCCGAGCACAGCTGTCTCGCAGGTGCCGCAGGTGCCGTCCCGGCAGGACGACGTGACCGCCGCACCGGCCGACTCCAACGCCGCCAGGACGGACTGCCCCGGCCGGACGGTGAGCACCCGCCCGCTGCGGGCGAGACGCAGCTCGAACGGGTGGTCGCCGTCGCGGACGGCCAGCTCGGCCGGCCGGAAGCGCTCGGTGTGCAGCGCACCGGCCGGCCAGGCCGCGCAGGCCGCCTCGACCGCGCCGAGCAGGCCTTCCGGCCCGCAGCAGTACACCGCGGTCCCCTCGTGCGCGCCGGAGCCCACCAGGTCACCGAGGACGTCCCCGATCGGGAGCAGGCCGTGGGTGTCCTGCGGGTGCAGGACGACCCGCGGACCGTACCGGGCCAGTTCCTCGGCGAACGCCATCGCCGCCAGCGCGCGCCCGCCGTAGAGCAGGCTCCAGTCGGCACCGCGCGCGGCGAGCTCGGCCACCATCGGCATCAGCGGGGTTATCCCGATACCGCCCGCGACCAGCAGGTACCTCGGCGCGTCGACCAGCGCGAAGGCGTTCCGCGGGTGGCTGACCGTCAGCCTGGTGCCAGCCCCGACCCGGTCGTGCAGGTGCGTCGAACCGCCCCGGCCTGCGGCCTCACGCAGGACGGCGATCCGCCAGACCCCCCGGTCGGACGGATCACCGCACAGCGAGTACTGACGAGTCAGGCCCGGCCGGACGGTGACATCGACGTGCGCGCCGGCCGTCCACGCCGGCAGCGGGGTGCCCGCCGGGTCGGCCAGGTCGAAGCAGACCACGTCGAGAGCTAGGGAACGCCGGGCGCGGACGACCAGCGTCAGCTCCGGTCCGCCCCCGGACGGATCACGCCGCGAGCCAGATGCTCCGGACTGATCCGGCCCTGGGGCGGCAGGCGGTGCCACGGACGAGGACAAGGACACGGACGACCTCCCGGGAATTCCCGACGGATACTGAATCCTTTTCCATCGTCGACACGGGCTCACGGCAGCTGGCCGTGGACCGCGGGATGGCGAGCGATCGCCGGTTCTGGAAAAGGTCAGGGCCTTCCCACGGTAGCGACGCCCCGGCGGCCGGCGAACCGCTCAGGGTGCCATCATTGACAAGTTCGATCGCCGGGCCGTGGCAGACTGATCGCTTTTCGCCTCCGTGGTCTGCTGCTCGCGCTCCAGGTCGGCTTCGGCGTGTTCCAGGCTGTCCAGCAGGGTTTCCACCAGGCGGGTGCGTGGTGGGCGCCACACGACGTGCACGGGTATCGTCGGCACGGGGTCGACGAGTGGTACCGCACGCGCTCCCGCGATACCGACCGCGCGTTCCTGTGAGGCGAATCCGACCACCGGCCGGGTGGTGACCAACAATGCGCTCGCGCCGGGATCGTCGACCTCGGCCACGACCCGGAGCTTTATGCCGGCCCGGTCGGCCGCCCGGGAAATCGTGTCGTAGAGCGCCGGGCACTGGGTGCGGTGGAACAGCAGGCATGGCTGGCGTTCCAGGTCACCGAACGGCACCTGCGCCCGCGTGGCCCATTCATGATGCTCCCCGACGACCGCGAGAATACGGACCCGCAGCACCTCCTTCGAGTGCAGGCTCGAGGTGGGCGGCAGCCCGAAGATGAAGCCGACATCCAGCTCACCGCTGAGAAGGCTCTTGATCTGGGGGCCGGTCCGCCGCTCCCACAGCCGGGGCACGACTCCCGGGTGCGACGTGTGCATGTGGGCGAGCGTCGGCGGAAGAATGCGGTGCCCCGCCGGCAGGTTGAATCCGATGTTGATCTTCCCGGCCCGTCCGGCGGCCGTGTCACGGGTGATTTCGAGCGTTCGGCGCTTCAGTTCGAGGATTTTCTTGGCCTCACCCCGGAACGCGTGACCGGCGGGAGTGAGACGCACCTCACGCGAGTTTCTCGCGACCAGCTGCACACCGACCTCGCGTTCAAGGCGGGCCAGGTGCTGGCTCAGTGAGGGCTGGGTCAGGTTGAGCCGGCGCGCGGCCCGACCGAAGTGGACTTCATCGGCGATGGCGAGAAAAGAGACCAGATGACGGAACTCCACGAGCGTCCTCCCTCATTCCCCCGCTCGCCAGTCTAGTGTGGCCGCCTAACGGACGATGAAGCCCGAGTAAGCCCCGAGTAATTCTTCGGCTGCCAGATGCACCGGCACGCCCGCGGATCGGTGCGGAATTTATTCCGCACCCGCACCGCAATGTGTCCTGCGCCGCTTTTTCGTCGACTCCGGGCGGATATCCCGACGACACGCTATGAAGAAGCGGACAGGGCGGGAATTTGCGCGAGCAATAGGGATGGGCAGTCGCACGGGCGGCTGCACGAGGCGTTCGCGAACCGCGGACCCATGCCGTGGGTGGACGCCACGGGCCGACGGCCCGGACCGGGGCCACAGCCAGATCCGCCCTGGTCCGGGCACGCGCGGACCAGGGCGGATCTGGGAGCAGGGCGGACCTGGAGCAGGGCGTACCCGGACCCGACAAGTCAGCCCGCGACGCGCACCGGCAGCGCCGACATGCCACGGACCACGATGTTCGGCCGGTACGGGGGCGGATCCGCCAGCAGCGTGATCCCGGTCAGCCTGGTCGCGACCGCGCGCAACGCCTCGCTGACCTCGAGCCGCACCAGCGGCGCACCCAGGCAGTAGTGCAGGCCCATCCCGAGAGCGAGATGGCGGTTCGGCCGGGCCCCGCCCGCATAGCGATCGATGCGGAACCGGTCGGCCTCGTCGAACGCCCGCGGGTCGCGGTTGGCCGAACCGAGCACGAGGATGACCGCCTCGCCCGGGGTGAACACCCTGCCGGCCACGGTCACCTCCCCGCGTGCGGTGCGTGTCGTCACCTGCGCCGGCGGGTCGAACCGCAGCATCTCCTCCACCGCGGGCAGCGCCAGCTCGGGCGCACGCCGCAGGGCGTCCAGCTGATCGGGGTTGCGCATCAGGGCGAGCACGCCGTTCCCGATCAGGTTGACCGTGGTCTCGTGCCCCGCGACCACCAGGATGAGCAGCGTACCGAGCAGCTCCGTCGTCGTGAGCCGGTCACCCTCGGCGTGCACCTGCGCGAGCGCGCTGATCAGATCGTCGCGTGGGTCGGCTCGGCGGTCCGCCACGAGGGCGCCGAAGAACTCCCGGAACTCCCCGACCGCGGCGGTGCGCTCGGCGAGCTCGGCGGGCGAGAGAAGATCGTCCGGGTCCAGACCGCGCGCGATCCCGGCCGACATCCGGCGCACCGCGGCGTGCTCGGAGGCGGGGACGCCGAGCAGCTCGCAGATCATGGTCAGCGGCAGCGGGTAGGCGAACTCCTCGATCAGGTCCAGCTCGCCGACGGCGAGCGCGCGGTCGAGCAGCTCGTCGACCACACGACGGGCCGTCGGGCGGGTCGCCTCGATCGTCCGCGGGGTGAAGGCCCGGCTCACCAGGCCACGCAGCCGGGTGTGGTCCGGCGGCTCCATCCACAGAAAGGATCCGGGCAGCTCGACGTCGCTGGCCGGGTGCAGCAGCTCGGATTCCTCGGCGTGGCTCCACACCGGGTCGGCCAGGATCGCGGCGCACTCGGCGTAGCCGGGCACCAGCGACGTGCCCAGCGGCCCCGGCAGGAAGGTGCCCGCCGCGCGCAGGATGCCGTATGCCCGGTATGGGTCGTGCCGCCAGGCCGGGTCGAAGGAGTCGATCACCGCCTGGCCGAGCACCTCGGCGCTGATCCCCCCGGCCGGCGCGATCCGGGTCGCGGCGTCCGTGGGAGCCTGGCCCTCCGGGCCGGTCGCCGTGGTCGTCATGACGCCCGCACCGCCGGCTCGATCAGCAGGCAGGTCGACGTGCCGTGGGCCACCAGCGCGCCGGCCCGGTTGGTCACCCGGGCCTCGGCGGTCGCGGTACGACGTCCCACGTGCACGGCCGACCCGACACAGGTGAGCAGGTCGTCGTCCAGCGCGACCGCTCGGATGAAGTTCACCTTCAGCTCCAGCGTCGTGTAGAGCACGCCCTCGGGCAGCTGGGTGTAGACGGCGCTGCCCATCGCGGTGTCCATCAGCGTGCTGATCACCCCGCCGTGGACGGTCATCATCGCGTTCGCCGCGGCTGGTGACGGGGTGAGCGTCCAGACCGACGAGCCGTCACCGAGCTCGGTCAGCAGCACGCCCAGCGAGTGACCGACGCCGATGCCCGCGCGCAGGCCGTGGGTCACCAGGTCGGCGAGCTCCCGCAGGCGGCGGGCCTGGTCAGGCTGGTCGACGGTGACCACCGGTTCGGTGGCACGGTCCAGGTCCAGGGTGCGGTCCATGGTCGGCGGCTCCCCGCGCGTCGGTGTCGGCCAACTATGCGTCGCGCCGCATCGTGACCCCGGCCCTCGGCGGCTGACGAGATGCATTCGCAGCCCGAATCGATCGATCGGGTCCGCCCGCACCCTCCCGGCCGCCACAGCCGGGACGGACCAGGCTGCCGCCCGACCGGCGCAGTCGCCCGACCGGCGCAGTCGCCCGACCGGCCCGACTGGCGCAATCGCCCGATTGGACTGTGCCGCTCACGCTGTCGGTCGGCGGTGCGATCGGACATCGTGCGTCCCGTCGGCGCGGTCGCGCCGCCACGCCCCCGCGTACGACAGGCGTACGACGACAGTGCCGTTGCGGACGTGCCCGGTGCCGATGTACCGGTGCGTACATGCCGGCGCGGACGACAGGAGTGGGACAGCCATGGTCGCCGGAGACGTCTCCACCGAGCCCACCCAGGCCGAATCCGACCAGGTGGAGTTCACCGCCTTCCACCCGGCCCACAAGGCCGATCCGTACCGCAACTACCGGCAGGTGCGCCAGACCCGGCCGTTGTGCCCGTTCATGCTCGGCGACGTCCCGGTCACCGTGGTCACCCGGTACGCCGACTGCGAGGCAGTGCTGCAGAGCGACGACTGGGTGCACGGGTATGACGCCGGGATCAGCCCGTTCCGCGAGGGCAACGCCAGCGCGCCCCGCTCCTTCCTGCGCATGGACCCCCCGGACCACACCCGACTGCGCGGCCTGGTGAACAAGGCGTTCACCCCGCGCATCGTCAACGCGATGGAGCCGCGCATCCGGGCACACGCCGACCGGCTGGTCGCGGGCGCCCGTGCGACCGGCACGCTGGAGGTCATCGGCGAGTACGCCGCGCCGATGGCGAGCGCGACTCTCGGGCAGCTGCTCGGCGTGCCCGACGACGTCGGCGCGTCGCTGCGGGGATGGGCGCTGGCGATCGCCCGGGGCACCGACCCGGACAACCTGCTGAGCGAGGACGAGCTCGCAGCCCGCAAGAAGGCGACGCTGGACTTCCATCGCTACTTCGAGGAGCTCATCGCGCAGCGCCGGGCACACCCCACCGACGACCTGGTCAGCAAGCTCGCCGCGGCGCGCGACCGGGACGACGCCCTGAGCGAGACCGAGCTGCTGGGTGTCTCCTCGCTGATGGTCGTCGCCGGGATGGAGACGTCCATCAACTACATCGGGTCGGCGGTGCTCACCCTGCTTCGCCACCCCGACCAGCTCGCGCTGCTGCGCGAGCGGCCGGAGCTGCTGGCCTCCGCGGTGGAGGAGGTGCTGCGGTACGACCCGCCGACCCAGTTCACGATGCGCACCGCGGCCCGGGAGACCGAGCTCGGCGGGCGCACCTTCCGGCGCGGCGACGGCGTGCTGCTGGTCAGCGCCGCGGCCGGCCGCGATCCCGATGCCTACGCGGAGCCGGACCGCTTCGACATCACCCGCTTCCACGGCCCGACGCCGGCTCGGCGCCATCTGGGCTTCAGCGTCGGCATCCACTTCTGCCTCGGGGCGCCCCTCGCCCGGATCGAGGCCGCGTCCGCGATCGGCGCGCTTCTCGAGGGCTCCACCCACCTGGAGCTCGCCGTCGACGAGGGCGATCTCGTCTATCTGCCGAGCCTCATCCATCGAGCGCTGGCCACGCTCCCGGTCCGGATCAGCTGACCACCCCATCGGAAGGGCCAGTTACAGTAAGGGAGAGTCCGGTTCTCGCGTCGTTTGTGTCGCGCCGATCCCGGATGGGAGACTAGTTCGCAGGACAGGGAAGGGAGCACCCCGCACTGTGAGTGACCTTGAGACGCCGGACTACTTCCGCGATGCGCAGCTCGTCGCCGACCCGTACCCGTTTCTGGAGCAGATGCGCGATCGCTGCCCCGTGCTGCGGGAGGACCACCACAACGTGGTGATGGTGACCGGTTACGAGGAAGCCGTCGAGATCTTCCACGACTCCGCGTCCTTCTCGTCGTGCATCTCGGTGACCGGCCCCTTCCCCGGCTTCCCCGTGCCGCTCGAGGGCGACGACGTCACCGCGCTCATCGAGGCGCACCGCCACGAGCTGCCGATGAGCGACCAGCTGCCCGTCCTGGACCCGCCGACCCACACCGCGCACCGGGCGCTGCTGATGCGGCTGATCACCCCGAAGCGGCTCAAGGAGAACGAGGCCCAGATCTGGAACCTCGTCGACCAGATGCTCGACCCGTATCTGGCCCGCAGCGAGGGTGACTACATCTCCGGTTTCGCCGGGCCGTTCACCCTGCTGATCATCGCCGACCTGCTCGGCGTGCCGGAGGAGGACCAGGAGGAGTTCCTCGACCGGCTGCAGCGCCGGCCCGAGTCGCAGTCGGGCATCGGCAGCACCGGCGACGACCATCTCGCGCACAACCCCCTGGAGTTCCTCTACAACAAGTTCACCGCCTACATCGAGGACCGTCGCGCCGAGCCCCGCGACGACGTGCTCACGGGGCTGGCCCAGGCGACCTTCCCCGACGGTTCGACCCCGGAGGTCATCGACGCCGTCCGGGTGGCGGCGAACCTGTTCTCCGCCGGGCAGGAGACGACGGTGCGGCTGCTCAGCTCCGCGCTGAAGATCCTGGCCGAGGATCCCGAGCTGCAGGACCTGCTGCGCTCCGAGCCCGAGCGGGTCGGCAACTTCATCGAGGAGACGCTGCGGCTGGAGAGCCCGGTCAAGGGCGACTTCCGGCTTTCACGGGTGCCGACGACCGTCGGCGGGGTCGACCTGCCCGCCGGGACGACCGTGATGGTCGTGAACGGCGCCGCCAACCGTGACCCGCGCCGCTTCGAGAACCCCAACGTCTTCGACGTGGCCCGCCCGAACGCGCGTCACCACGTCGCGTTCGGGCGCGGCATCCACACCTGCCCCGGGGCACCGCTCGCCCGGGCGGAGACGCGGGCCGCCATCGAGCGGATCCTGGAGCGGACCACCGAGATCCGCGTTTCCGAGGGTGTGCACGGCCCGGCCGGCGATCGGCGCTACAGTTACCTGCCCACGTTCATCCTGCGTGGGCTGACCCACCTCAACCTGGAATTCACGCTGGCGCCGAGGAACGTGTGATGAAGGTTTTCGTCGACGAGGACCGCTGCTGCGGGCATTCGACCTGCTGCACGCTGTGTCCCGAGGTCTTCTCGCTCTCCGATGACGGCTTCGCCGTGGTGACCGTGGACGAGGTTCCGCCGGACTTCGAAAGCGTTGTCCACGCCGCGGTCAGCAACTGCCCCGAGCAGGCCATCAGCGCGTCCTGACCCCTTTCGGCGATCCACGGCTGGCCGTTCACCGGTCGACTCACCGGTCGACGGCCGGCCGCTCGTCAGTTCCGCGACGGAAGGCTCGACGGCCGTGGTCAGTCCGCGGTCAGGTCGAGGACGGTCAGCGCGCGGCCCGGCAACCCACCGGGCCGTGCGCGCAGTCCGTCGAGAACGATCTCCCGGGCCCGCTCGTAGACGACGTCGGCCACCTCGCCGGGCATCCGGTGCGGCTCGTGCAGCAGCACCGTGAAGAGATGGGTGACGTCACCCGCCCCGACGTCGGGCCGCAGGGTGCCCTCCCGCTTCGCCGCCTCGACGAGCTCCTCGATCAGCGCGATGAGCTCGCAGCGGATGCGCCCGGCCCGCGGATCGGTCCGGATCGCCTCGGTGATCGCGGGCTGGAACAGGTTCGGGGCCCGCAGCGCGAACCTGAGCTCCGGCGACCCGCCGAGGACGGCGATCAGGGCATCCCAGGCCCGCGGGCCCACCTCCACCGCGGCATGTGCCCGGGCGAGCATCGCTGCCAGGCTGTCCTCGACGACGGCCAGGACCAGGCTCTGGCGGTCCGGGAAATGCCGGTACAGCGTCCCCACGCCGACCCCGGCGAGTCGGGCGATCTCCTCCATGGGCAGGTTCGGGCCGTCCTCGGCGAACGCGGCCACCGCGGCGGAGATGATTTTGCCGCGGTTGCGCCGGGCATCGGCCCGCAACCGGACCGGGGACGCCGCCGTCATGCCGCCCGCTCCCCTGCCGGAATCCGGCCGGGGGCATGCGGGCATAACGCGATCGGCGGGCCCGATAAGCGAAAGCCGATGGTGCGCAGCTGCCACATCGCCTGCTCCCTTGGTGTCTCGTGGTGCGTGATGGCCGTCTCGTGGTGCGTGACGACAGGTGTCAGGTGACTGTGCGCCCGAGAGCGCGCGGCGAGCGGTTGGCGATCGTGCTCCCGCACTTGGCTACGGGCCGGTCGGGCGACGAGTGGGCAGGATTATGCCTGGCAGGCCCGGCCGGCGAAAGAAAACCCGTGGCCTGCCCGGCGGCGACGGCGACGGCGGCGCCGCCGGGAAACCGGTAACCGGGGAACCGGTGCGGCCGGCGGCTCCCGACAGCGCGCGAACTGTTTCGCCCGCGGGCCGTTGCCGCTACTGTCCGCCTGGTGGCAAAGGCGCTCGTCAACGGTCTCGGTATCGGCTACGACCTCGTCGGCGACGGCGACCGGACCTGGGTCCTCACCCTGGGCGGCCGGTTCACCCGAGGGGCTCCGGGGGTGCCCGAGCTGGCCGCGGCCCTCGCCACGCCCGGTAACCGGGTGCTGCTGTGGGACCGGCCGAACAGCGGCGAGTCCGACCTCTGCTTCGCCGGCCCGAGCGAGCCGCGGATGCAGGCCGACACGCTGGCGGCGCTGCTCACCGAGCTCGACCTCGGCCCGGCGGTGCTCGCCGGTGCCACGGTCGGGTCCCATGTCTCGCTACTCACCGCCGCCTACCATCCCCAGGTGGCTGCCGGGCTCGCCGTGTGGTGGGTCAGCGGCGGTGTGCCCGGCCTGACGATCCTCGCGAACGCCTACTACACGGCGTCCGTCACCGCCGCGTGGACGACCGGGATGGAGGCGGTGGCCGCTCTGCCGGAGTGGGGCCCGTCGTTCGACGCCAACGCGCGCAACCGGCAGCGGCTGCTCGCCCAGGACCGCGCCGAGTTCGTCGCCACGCTCCAGCGATGGATGGCCGCCTTCAGCGCACGGCCGGGCGAGGTGATCCCGGGCCTGCCCGACGATGTCGCGCGGTCGGTGCGGGTTCCGGCGCTCGTGCTGCGCAGCGGGGCGAGCGACCCGTTCCACCCGCGGGCCGTCTCGGAGGCACTCGCCGCGGCGCTGCCACAGGCGCGGCTGGCGGAACCGCCGTGGGGGGACCGCGAGTACCTCGAGCGCCAAGCCGACCTGGCACGGGCCGGCAGCCTGTTCGTGCGCTGGCCGCTGCTGGCTCCGGTGCTCACCTCCTGGGCCGCCGACGCCCTCACCTGATCCACGCGCCGGCGACGGCGATCGTCGTCCTGGGAGCAGCCGTCGTTCTGGAGTAGCCGTCGTTCTGGAGTAGCCGTCGTTCTGGATCGGCCGTCGTTCCGGGTCGGCCGTTGCCCTACAGCAGCGCCGCGGCCAGGCGGCGCCACTGCTCGCGTGGGAAGGCCTGCTGGTCGGCCGTCAGCACCTGGATGCACACGTGGTCCGCGCCGGCCGCGTGGTGCTCGGCGACGCGCCGCCCGACGGCCTCCTCGTCACCCCAGGCGATGAGGGCGTCGAAGAGACGGTCGCTCACGGAGGTGATGTCCTCGTCGGTGAAGCCGAGGCGACGCACGTTGTTCGCGTAGTTCGGCAGCCCCAGGTAGCCGCCGAGCCAGCTGCGGCCGATGGTGTGGGCCTCGTCGGCGTCGGTGGTGAGGATGACCGTCTGCTCCGGCAGCACGAGCGGCCCCGCGCCGAGGCGCTCGCGGACCTGGCGGGTGTGCTCGGGCGTGACCAGGTAGGGGTGGGCTCCACGGGCGCGGCTGCCGGCGAGATCCAGCATCTTCGGGCCGAGCGCCGCCAGCACGCGGTCCTGCGCCGGGACGGGGGGTCGGCCTTGTCGAGGCCGTCGAGGAAGGCGCTCATCGCCGCCAGCGGGCGCCGGTACCGGCCGGCCTCGGCCGCGTCGATCAGGGGCGCGTGACTGACGCCGATCCCCATCAGGAACCGGTCACCGTGCGCGGCGGTCAGCGCGGCGAAGCCCGCGGCGACGTCCACGGGATCGTGCATCCACAGGTTGAGGATGCCGGTGGCGATCGTCACCCGGCTGGTCGCGGTGAGCAGGGCGCCGACCGCGTCGAGGACCGGGCCGCCGACGTCGGGGATCCACAACGCGCGGTAGCCCAGCTCCTCCAGCTCCGCCGCGGCGTCGGTCACCTCCGCCGGATCGCCGTAGCGCAACTGCTGGCTCCACACGCCAATGCCTGACAGGTCCATCCCAGCCATCCCGTCCACCTGCCGGTCGCCCGGCGGCCGCCATCGCTACTTTGACGTCCTCCCCCGTATGGACACGGAGGATTCCAACTTCACGAGAACTGACTCGCGTTGTTGAGGTTCGCGGTTCACCGGCACCGGCAACCCGGTGCCTCCCCGCGCGGTCACCGCGCGCCCCGCGGCGATGTTCACAGCTGCGTTCACGTCCGCGTTGCCCTCACGCCCGCAGGCGACGCACCGGAACCGCGCTTGGCTCTCACGCGACCCCGACGACACACCCGTCGGTAGAGCATCCCCGGCTCGTCCAGACGGCCGAGGTCCCGCGTTCCGGACACGCCGGATAACAAACCACGCGAGAACCCTACAGAAGAGCGCCGGCGTGCCTGCGCGGAAGACGGTGTCCCTCCGTGTCCGGGGAACCCTCCAGACGGTACGCTGCGACACTGATCCTGACAAAACCAGATTCATGCCCGAATGCATGGGAAACCGGATTTCTGCCCGACCTGGGGGCCTTCGCTGTCCGATGCGTTCCTCGCGCAGGGCCACGATGGTTGCGCGGTAGACGATGGATCTGTCCGAGCACCTCACCGACCGCCAGACGGCGCTTCGCGAAAGCCCCGCCCTCGACGTCCGGTGCGCCGCCCGGGTCCAGCCATTACCATTCCGCCTGCAACATCGGCTGGCCGGTTCCCGCCTCGGCGCAGTGGCTACCAGCGATCGGGAGCTTGTCACGGTCCCCAGGCGCCTCCGAACGGGTCGCCACGCAACGGCACTTTAGATAAAGTATGCAATCTAGGTACCGGGCCTCTCACCAGGCCCGTCACCTCCCGCCGCGCGTCGCGGGCCCCGTCGCGGGCTCGGCCGCGAACCAGTGCCTGAAGGGAGATCGCGTGCTCGACGACGATGTGCGCCAGATCATCGCCGCCACCCGCCGCTTCGTGCGCGAACGGGTCGTGCCGGCCGAGGCCGACATCGAGCAGTCGGACGCGATACCCCCCGACCTGCGCCGCGAGGCCGCCGAGATGGGCCTGTTCGGCTTCGCCATCCCCGAGACGTACGGCGGCCTGGGCCTGAACATGAGCGCCGAGGTCCGGCTGGTCTTCGAGCTGGGCTACACCACCCCCGCCTTCCGGTCGATGTTCGGGACGAACAACGGCATCGCCGGTCATGTGCTGCTCGAAGGCGCCACCGAGGAGCAGAAGAAGGCCTATCTGCCGCTGGTCGCCTCGGGCGAGTGGACTGCGTCGTTCGCGCTGACCGAGGAGAACGCCGGCTCCGACCCGGCGGGCCTGGCGACGTCCGCCCGCCGCGACGGTGACGACTGGGTCATCAACGGCGCCAAGCGTTTCATCACCAACGCACCGGTCGCCGACGTCTTCATGGTCTTCGCCCGGACGGACCCGGACGCGAAGGGCGGCCGCGGCATCACCGCCTTCATGGTGGAGCGGGGCACCCCCGGCCTGGGCGTCGGCCCGAAGGACCACAAGATGGGTCAGGCCGGCGCCTGGACGGCCGACGTCACGCTGGACGACGTTCGCGTGCCGGCCAGCACGGTGATCGGCGGGGAGGACGGGGTCGGACGCGGTTACGCGACCGCGATGCGCTGCCTCGCCCACGGTCGCATCCACATCGCGGCACTGTGCGTGGGCCTGACCCAGCGGCTGCTGGACGAGTCCGTCGCGTACGCCGCCAGCCGGGTCCAGGGCGGCAGCGTGATCGGTGAGCACCAGCTCGTGCAGGGCCTGCTCGCCGACTCCGCGACCGACCTGTACGCGGCGCGGGCGCTGGTCACCGAGGTCGCGGCCGGCTTCGACGACGGAAGCGACACCCGGATCGGGCCGTCCTGCGCGAAGTACTTCGCCTCCGAGGCGGTCGGGCGGGTCGCGGACCGCGCCGTGCAGATCCACGGCGGGGCCGGGTACATGCGCGGCGTGCCAGTCGAGCGTTTCTACCGCGACGCCCGCCTGTTCCGGATCTACGAGGGCACCAGCCAGATCCAGCAGATCGTGATCGCCCGCCAGTTGCTGCGCGACGCCGGCGTGCGTTAGCACCGTCGGATCAGACGCAAGGAGCCATCTGGCGGTCACGAGACGTGGAGGATTCTGGCCGTCGGCGAGTCTGTCGCAGCATCGCGAGCCTCGAGCTTCCGTTGCCGTCACTGCTCCCGAGCAGGAAGTGAGGATTGTGGCTGCTACAGCAACCGACATCCTCACTTCTTGCGGCTTACCAGGTAACTCCATGCCCGTTTTATCCCTATTGGCGTGAACTACTGGCACTGTTCGGCGCTGCGGGATTCCCGGCGGGTCGGCGTGCGGCGGGTGGACACGGACCCACCGGGTCAATTCGGGATCTTGCGAAACGCTCCCGAAGACCGAGAAGCCACCACTCCTGCGAGTCGGCCAGCGCCAGCCACCTACCCGGCGGCGGATAGCGTCGGGCGGTGCAGCCGGAAGGCCGGCGCGGCGGGAGGGCTTGGGCGATGCGGTTCGTGGGCGTACGGGATGGTCGGCGGATCGTGGTCGGCCTGGTGCTGGAACGCGCCGGGGTGTCGAAGCTGGCGCGGATCGCCGACGTGGACGACTTCTACGCCGACCTCCCCCGCTGGATGTCGACGGCCCGCGAGCTGACGACGAGCGACCACGGCCTCGCCGACCTGGACGACCTCGCGGACGCCGGCACCGGCCTCGCCCCGCCCGTGCCGGCCGGGGCCCGGGTCCTGGGCATGGGCCTGAACTACCACGCCCACGCCGCGGAGACCGGCCTCGAGCTGCCCCGCAAACCCCCGATCTTCGCCCGCTGGACCGCGTCGCTCACCGTGGACGGCACCCCTGTCCCGGTTCCGGGCGGTGAGCGCGGGCTGGACTGGGAGGGCGAGCTCGCCGCGGTCGTCGGGACCCGGCTCGTCGACGTCGACGAGGCCACCGCCCAGCGGGGCGTCCTCGGCTACGCGGTGTTCAACGATCTCAGTGCCCGCCGGGCCCAGGGCGCCTCCGCGCAGTGGACCCTGGGCAAGAACTCGGACCGCAGCGGGCCGATGGGCCCGGTGGTCACCACCGACGAGGCCGGCGACCCGGCCGCCGGGCTACGCCTGGTCACCCGGGTCAACGGCGAGATCATGCAGGACGGGAACACCAACGACATGATCTTCACGGTCGGAGCGATCCTGTCGTTCGTCAGCCGCACCATCCCGCTGGATCCCGGGGACGTCCTCATCACCGGGACGCCCGCCGGAGTCGGCTACACTCGCACCCCGCCGCGCTATCTCGTCCCGGGCGACGTCGTCGAGGTATCGATCGAGACCCTCGGCACCCTCCGCAACCCGGTCACAGCGCATGGAGGATGAGCGTCGCGGCGCCGGGCCCACCGCGTGTCCGTCTCGATCGGTCGCGCTGGACATGGGGACGTCATGGAGCGCTACCGGTCAGCCCTCCTCGACCACACCGGCGTCATCACATCGGTCGCGTTCCTCGCCCGCAAGCCGTGATCCGGCGGGCCGGTGACGCCGTCGCACACGACGAGGCGGCACCGGCCCGGGCCCGGCCGGACCGGATCGGATCGGTACCGGACCTGGTTCGCCGCTCAGGTCTTGGGCCCGCCGGCGACGTAGATCACCTGGCCGGTGACGAACCCGGCACCCTCACCGACGAAGAACGAGACCGTGTTGGCGATGTCGTCAGGCTCGCCGACCCGGCCCACCGGAATGTCCTTGGCACGCGCGGCCGCGTACTCGTCCCACGTGCGCCCCAGCCGCTCCGCGGTCGCCCGGGTCATCTCCGTCGCGATCAGGCCCGGCGCCACCGCGTTGACGGTGATGCCGAACTTGCCCAGCTCGATCGCCACGGTCTTGGTGAAGCCCTGCAGGCCGGCCTTCGCCGTCGAGTAGTTGGCCTGCCCGCGGTTGCCGACCGCGGACGTGCTTGACAGGTTGACGACCCGCCCCCAGCCGGCCTCGACCATGTACTTCTGGACCGCCCGGGTCATCAGGAACGTGCCCCGCAGGTGCACGCCCATGACGGCGTCCCAGTCGCTCTCCGTCATCTTGAACAGCAGGTTGTCCCGGGTGATGCCGGCGTTGTTCACGAGAACCGTGGGGGCGCCCAGCTCGGCCACGACCCGCTCCACCGCGGCGGCGACCTGCTCGGCGTCGCTCACGTTCGCCCCGACGGCGATGGCCTTCCCACCGGCCGCGACGATCGCCTCCACGGTCTCCTTCGCGGCGGCCTCCTCCAGGTCGAGCACCGCGACGGCCAGGCCGTCGGCCGCGAGCCGCCGGGCCGTCGCGGCACCGAGCCCCCGCGCGGCACCCGTGACGATCGCGACACGTTCCTTGACAGCGGACATGCTGAAGTCCTCCCACTTTGCGGGTGATGGCCCGAGTGCCCGCAGGCGGCCCTCGGGGGCAGATCAGGTCGTTGGTACCGAAGTCTGTCAGGCGGCACCGGCAGGCGCATCGCGTCGGAGCCCACCGGCCGGCACGGGCCGGCGCCGCGACGGGCGGCACGGCCAGGCCGACCCGGTTCGCGCGGACCGGTCGGTGGCCGGGCGCACCCTAGCCGGCCGGACGGCTAGCTGGTGGATGGGTGGGTGGCTGGCCGTCCGGACGGCCGGCTGACACGCAACGGCACGAGGAGCGCACGCAAAATCATTCGCCAACAGCCGCGGCACCGGCGATCGTGGAGCGCGACGCGAGGCGGGGCCGTCGGCAGACCGCCGGCCCCCGAGAGACAAAGGAGTGATGCCCCGTGGCCCCGGTTGACGAGCTGGCGGGAGCAGCGGCCCCGATCTGGATGTGGACCCATCCACACGAGGTGGAGAGCGCCGCCCTCGACCAGCTCCGCACGATCGCCGACCTGCCCTACGTCCACCACCACGTCGCCGTCATGCCGGACGTCCACCTGGGCAAGGGCGTCACGGTGGGTTCGGTCATCGCGCTGCGGGACGCCGTCTCCCCCGCCGCCGTCGGCGTCGACATCGGCTGCGGGATGGCCGCGCTGCGGACCAACCTGACCGCGGCCGACCTGCCGGACGACCTCGGCCCGGTGCGGGCCGCGGTCGAGCGGGCCATTCCCGTCGGCCACCGCGGGCACGCCGAGATCTCCCGGCGGGTCCGCGGTTACGGCGAGCTGTGGGCGACGTTCGGTGATCTGCACCCGTCGGTCTCGGGCCGCAGCGGGAGCATCGACCGGGTGATGTCCCAGCTGGGGAGCCTCGGCTCGGGCAACCACTTCGTCGAGCTGTGCCTGGACTCCACGGACGCGGTGTGGCTGATGCTGCACTCGGGGTCGCGCAACGTGGGCAAGACGCTGGCGGAGCTGCACATCGCCGCGGCCAAGAAGCTGCCGCACAACACCGGGCTGCCCGATCGGGACCTGGCGGTCTTCCTCGCCGGCACCCCCGAGATGGCCGCCTACCGCCACGATCTCACCTGGGCCCAGACCTACGCCCGCCACAACCGGGAGACCATGCTGGCGCTCTACGTCGACGCGCTGCGCGCCCACCTCCCACAGCTGCGGGTACCCACCCCGCCGACCGACGGCCCGCACGCGGGCGACGCCGCCTTCGCCGCCGTCAACTGCCACCACAACTACGTCTCCGAGGAGCACCACTACGGCGCCGACGTCCTGGTCACCCGCAAGGGTGCCATCTCGGCGCGGGCCGGCGAGTACGGCATCGTGCCGGGCTCCATGGGCACCCGCTCCTACATCGTGCGCGGCCTGGGCAATCCGGAGTCCTTCCACTCCGCCTCGCACGGCGCGGGTCGGCGGATGAGCCGTACCCGCGCCCGCAAGGAGTTCACCACCGAGGACCTCGTCACCCAGACCGCCGGCGTCGAATGCCGCAAGGACCCCGGCGTGCTCGACGAGATCCCCGCCGCCTACAAGGACATCGACGCCGTCATCGCCTACCAGCGTGATCTCGTCGACGTCGCCGCGGAGCTGCACGCGGTGATGTGCGTGAAGGGCTAGCGGCGCGGTGGCGGGGCGCCCGAACCCGACGGCGGGATGATCCCCGGGAACCAGGCTCCTCCTGATGTCCGTCGCGGCACCGGCTCATAGTCTCCGCGTCTGCGCCTCCAACGGGCGCCGACCGGAGGAGGCCGTGACCAGTGCCGCATCAGAGGAGATCTGGAAGTCGTGGCACAAAACGGGCGCTGACGGCCACGCCCGCCCTAGGCCTGGCGCTGGCCCTCATCCTGGCGTGAGCGTCGGTCTGGACAGCGACGCGGAGTGGACCACGCTGCACGAGGAGATCACCCGGCGCGGCGATGTCTGGGTCGGGGTGTCCGCCCAGCGGATCGGGGTCCAGGGCGGGCCGGTGCTCGTTCCGGTCACCGGGGCGGCCGGGCTCGCCGGCAAGGGCCTCACCGCCATCGACCCGGCCCGCTACGGCACGCTGAACCATCCTGGTGACGGCTTCTCCTACGACATCCTGACGCAGGTCGCCCGCGCGGTGCGGGGCGGCGCGGGCCTGGACGGGCTGCGGCCGCAGCGCCTCATCGCGGCCGGCGAGTCGCAGTCCGCGTACGCCCTGGTGACCTATCACAGCGGTGTGCAGCCACTGACCCACGCGTTCGACGGCTTCCTGGTCCACAGCCGGGGCGCGACCGGGCTCGGGCTGGTCGGGCCCGGCGAGAACGCCGACCTCGTCAGCGTGCTCAACGACACGCCGACGATCTTCCGGACCGATCTGGACGCGCCGGTGCTGGACGTCCAGACCGAAAGTGACCTCACCGGGGTGCTGGACTCCGCTCGCGCCCGGCAGCCGGACAACCCGCGCCTGCGGCTGTGGGAGGTGGCGGGCACCGCGCACGCCGACGCGCGTCTGCTCGGCCCGGCGGCGGCCGTTCTCGACTGCGGCGTGCCGATCAACAACGGTCCGTTGCACTTCGTGGCCAAGGCGGCACTGCGGGCACTGGCGGTCTGGCTCACGACCGGCGCCCAGCCACCGGTGGCGCCCCGCATCGAGGTCGCCGCCGGCGGCGAGCCGCACATCACCCGGGACGCCGACGGCATCGCCGTCGGCGGAATTCGCACACCACCGGTCGACGTGCCCGTCTCGGCCCTGTCCGGTGCCGGCGGCCCGAACACGTCGACGATCTGCGCACTGGCCGGTTCATCCCGGCCTTTCACTTCCTCCCGGCTGGGCGAACTTTATTCGTCGACAGCCGACTACCGTCGCCGCTACGACGAGGCAGCCAAATCGGCGGTCGACTCTGGATTCATACTCACCGCAGATCTCGAATCACTGCTCAATGCCGCCGACACAACCGGAATCACATCCTGACCGAGGATTATCCGAAGCCACCAACCGCGTTCTCAATGGCATTGTCCGCAGCCAGCGGAAACGGTTCGGTCAGGGCCGCGACGAGGAGAGGAACCACGGCCTGGGCGCCGGCCGGTGGCTGCGCCCCGGTCGGCGCCGACGCCCCGGTCCGACGCCGACCGCCACCGCGCCCTCCCCCGTCCGTGCCGCAAC
>NZ_ADGX01000133.1 GCF_000177675.1 Parafrankia sp. EUN1f | reverse complement strand
CGAGGTCGGGCAGGTCGAGGTCGACGACGGCGGCGGTGACGTCGAGGGCCGCGGCCATCGCGAGGCCGTCCCGGCCGGTGTGCGCCTTTGCCACGCTGCGCACATCGGGTTCGAGGCCAAGGGCCAGGCAGAGTGCCTCGGCAAATATCCGATGATCGTCAATCACCAGGAGTGACAACGATGATGCCATCGGTTCACGGCCCTCCGCGTGTGCACGTTCGACCCCCGAATTTTAGGGGGATTCGGTCGATATTAACTGAGCCTAACCTCCTTTCGTCAGGTGTCATCTGTCAAAGGAGTCCCCCGTGCCGACCGCCCGACGTCTGCTTCTCACGGCCGTGGCTGCCTGGACCGGCCTGGCCCTCGCTGCCTGCGGGTCCGACAGCTCGCCCGCGTCCTCGGGTCCAGACGGCGCCCTGGTGCTCTACAACGCGCAGCACGACGAGGTCGGCAAGGCGTGGGCGGACGGATTCACCGCGAAGACCGGCATCAAAGTGGATATCCGCAACGGCAGCGATTTCGAACTGGCGAACCAGATCGTCGCCGAGGGTGAATCCTCGCCCGCGGATGTCTTCATCACCGAGAACTCGCCGGCGATGTCCCTCGTCTCGGCCAAGGGCCTGTTCGCCCCGGTCGATGCCGCCACCAGGGCCCAGGTGCCGGCACGGTACTCGTCGGGCAAGGGTGACTGGGTCGGTGTCGCCGCGAGGTCGACGGTGTTCATCTACAACCCCGGTAAGATCCCGGCCGCCGACCTGCCTAAGTCGATCATTGATCTGGCGAGGCCGGAGTGGAAGGGCCGGTACGCCGTGTCCCCGAGCGGCGCCGATTTCCAGGCGGTCGTCAGCGCCGTCTACGCGCTGCGTGGCCAGGACGAGGGTCGGGCCTGGCTGCAGGGCATCAAGGACAACGCCAGGATCCTGCGCGGCAACAACACAATCCTGCGCGCCGTCAACGCCGGCGAGATCGAGGGCGGCGTGACCTACCACTACTACTGGTACCGCGACCAGGCCGACGGCGGCGCGAACAGCAGCAAGGTCAAGCTGGAGTTCTTCGGTGAGCAGGACCCGGGCGCGTTCGTCAGCGTCTCCGGCGGCGGTGTGCTCCAGTCCAGCAGCCACCCGACCGAGGCCCAGCGGTTCCTCGCCTACATGACCGGACCTGAGGGCCAGCAGCTGCTCGCCGACGGCGACGCACTGGAGTACACCGTCGGCTCCGGCATCCCGGCGAACGCCAGGCTCACCCCGTTGGACCAGCTCGACGCGCCGACCGTCGACCCCAACACCCTCAACGGCCCGACGATCGTCACGGAGATGCAGGAGGTGGGGCTCCTGTGACCCCGAGCCTCGCGGCGGATCCGCGGGGCTGGCTGCGCTACCCGCCACTTCGCCTCGCCTGCGCGCTCGCTGTCGCCGCGCTGACCCTCGTCCCGCTCGGCTATGTGGCGGTGGAGATCGCCGCCACCGGTGGCGATCTCGGCGACCTGCTGTGGCGGCCACGGGTCGGCGAGCTGCTGCGGCACACCGTCCTGCTCGTCGCGTTCGGGACGACGGCGTGCATGGTGCTGGGAACGGTGGCGGCGCTGCTCGTCGAACGCACCGACCTGCCTGGGCGTCCCCTGTGGACGGGGCTGATGGCGGCGCCGCTCGCCGTACCGGCCTATGTGAACAGCTTCGGCTGGTATTCGCTGTCCCCGTCGTTCGGGGGCCTCGGCCCGGCGGTGCTCGTCACGACACTCTCCTACTACCCGCTGGTGTACCTGCCGGTCGCCGCGGCGCTGCGCGGCGCCGACCCCACCCTCGCGGAGGTGTCCCGGTCGCTCGGCCGGGGCCGGTGGGCGACGTTCGCGCGGGTCGAGCTGCCGCTGCTGCGGCCGGCCGTCCTGGGCGGCGGGCTGCTCGTCGGCCTGCATCTGCTGGCCGAGTTCGGCGCGCTGCAGAACCTGCGGTACGACACGTTCACCACCGCCATCTACGACCAGTACCAGTCCACCTTCGACGGGTCGGGCGCCACGGCGCTCGCCGGCGTCCTCGTCCTGCTCTGCCTCGTCCTGCTCGGCGGTGACCTGTGGCTGACAGGCCGAACTCGGTACGCGCGGACGGGCGCCGGTGCCTCCCGCCGGGCGCCGCGCCACCGCCTCGGGCGCGCCGCCCCGCTCGCGGCCGTCGGGCTGGCAGCCCTGGCCGCCGCAGCCGTCGGCCTGCCGCTGGGGTGCATCTCGTACTGGCTGGCGACCAGCCGCTCGAGCGCGTTCCCCGCCGGTGACCTGCTGGGTGCGGCGACCGGCACCGCCACCCTCGCCCTGCTCGGTGCCGCGGTCACCACGGTGCTTGCGCTGCCGGTCGCCTGGCTCGCCGAGCGCCGGCGCGGCGCGCTCACCCGGCTTGTCGAGCGCAGCACCTACATCGGCAACTCGCTGCCCGGCATCGTCGTGGCGCTTGCGCTGGTCACCGTCGCGATCAGGTACACGCCCGGGCTCTACCAGACCACGGTGATGCTTCTCGCCGCATACGCGGTGCTGTTCATGCCGCGGGCGACGGTCAGCCTGCGCTCGACGTTGAGCCAGACACCGCCGGCACTCGACGACGTCGCGCGATCCCTGGGCGTCGGGCCCGCCGGCGTGCTCGCCCGGGTCACCGTGCCGCTGATGGCGCGCGGGATCGGCGCGGGCGCGGCGCTGGTCTTCCTCGCGGTGACCACCGAGCTCACGGCGACCCTGCTGCTGGCGCCGATCGGCACCCGCACGCTGGCCACCGAGTTCTGGAGCGAGTCGACGGCGGTCCAGTACGGCGCCGCGGCGCCCTACGCCCTACTGATGATCGCGATCTCCGCGCCGGCCGCTTTCCTGCTGACCCGCCGCAGCCGACACTCCGAGGGGGGTCAATGACACCGGGGCCCGTGACGCCACCGCTTCAGACGCCACCGCTTCAGACACCAGGGCTTGAGACGCCGGGCCTGGAGACAGCCGGGCCGGAAACGGGGCCGGCCGTACCCGGCACGGCACCGGCCGGCCACGTGCTGCGCGCCGCCGCCATACGCAAGGCGTACGGCGCCCAGACCGTGCTCGACGGCGTCGATCTGACCGTCCCCGCCGGCTGCCTCACCGCCCTGGTCGGGCGCTCGGGTTCGGGCAAGACCACCCTGCTGCGGCTGCTCGCCGGCTTCGACCGCCCCGACGCCGGCGCGATCACGATCGGCGACCGTCTCGTCGCCGGCCCCGGCCGCCAGGTCCCACCGGAACGGCGTCGCATCGGCTACGTCACTCAGGAAGGGAGCCTCTTCCCGCATCTCACCGTGGCCGGCAACATAGCCTTCGGCAAGCCTTGGCGGGCGCGCCGGTCGCGCCGGAACCGTCGCGATGTCGGCGAGCTCCTGGACCTCGTCGGCCTCCCCGAGCGTTACCTCCGGCGGTTCCCGCACGAGCTTTCCGGCGGCGAGCAGCAGCGGGTGGCGCTCGCCCGCGCCCTCGCCCCCGGCCGGACGTCATCCTGCTCGACGAGCCGTTCTCCGCGCTGGACCCGGAGCTGCGCGCCACCACCCGGCAGGCCGTGACCGCCGCCCTCGCCGCGACCGGCACCACCACGGTCCTCGTCACGCACGACCGCGTCGAGGCGCTGTCCATCGCCTCCCGGGTCGCCCTGCTCCGTGATGGCGCGATCCTGCAGGAGGACACCCCGACCGGCCTCTACCACCGGCCCGTGGACCACCAGGTCGCGGCCTTTGTCGGCGACCTGACGGTGGTCCCTGCGGCGTTTCGCGGCACCGTCGCCGACACCCCGCTGGGGGCCGTCCCACTGCGGCACGACCAGCACGGGACCGGCCGGGTCTTCCTCCGCCCCGAGCAGGTCGAGATCACCGAGCCTGGCGCGGGGCACACCGACGCGACGGTCCTGACCGCCGACTTCCGCGGCGCCGACGGTCTGCTCGCCCTGCGGGTCGGCACCCCGTCCGGCGACGTCGACGTCACCGCCCGCTGCGCCGCGCACCATCTCCCGGCCGCAGGTCAGCGGGTCGGGGTGCGTGTCAGCGGCCCCGCGACGGCGACCGCTCCCGCGGATTCGGATGCAACTTGACGGGCGTCAGCGCTGCTGCCGGCGCTGGCGTTGGGATCCGCCTCAGCGTCAGCACCGCGGCTGGCGCTGAGGCCGGCACCCTGTGCGGGGTGCCGTTCGCCCGTGACCTGCGCCGCCACGGCTCCGCGCTCGCCGTGGTCAGCGCCGACGGGCAGGCGCTCACCTATGACCAGCTGGCGGACCGAGTCGACGAGGTCGGCGCGCGGCTGGGGCCGGGACGCCGCCTTGTCATGATCGCTGCCTCGGATGGGCTGGAGCCGCTGGTCACCTACCTGGCGGCGCTGGCTGGCGGGCACCCCGTGCTGTTCAGCGGCCCCGACGACCGGTCCGTCGAGCCGCTGGTGTCGGTCTACGACCCGGACGTCCTGCTGCGCCAGGGCCCTCCCGGGTGGCGGCTGGCGCACCGGCGGCCGGGCTCGGCCCATGATCCGCACCCGGCGCTCGCGCTGCTGCTGTCCACCTCCGGGTCGACCGGGTCACCGAAGCTGGTGCGGTTGTCGGCGACGGGCGTGCAGGCCAACGCCGAGTCGATCGCCACGGTGCTCGACATCCGGGCGTCGGACCGGGCACCCGTCAGTCTGCCGTTCAACTACTGCTACGGCCTGTCCGTCATCAACAGCAACCTGCTGCGCGGCGCCGCCCTGCTGCTACCCGGGACGTCGGTCGTCAGCAAGGCGTTCTGGGCGATGTTCCGGGACCACGGCGCCACAAGCCTGCACGGCGTCCCGTACACCTTCGACCTGCTCGCGCGGGCCGACTTCGCGGCGATGGACCTGCCCAGCCTGCGCTACATCACGCAGGCCGGCGGCGCGTTGCCGCCGCGTCGAGTGCGGGAGCTGGCCGAGCTCGGGCAGCGCCGCGGCTGGCGGTTCTTCGTCATGTACGGCCAGACCGAAGCGACGGCCCGGATGGCATACCTGCCGCCGGAGCTGGCCGCCAGCAACCCGGGTGCGATCGGCCGGCCCATCCCCGGCGGCTCGTTCGAGATCGTGCGTCCCCGCCCGAGTGCTCCAGGCACCACCTTCCCGGGCGGCGATGACCCCGCGGATGGGCCGGGCGAGCTGGTGTACCGCGGGCCGAACGTGATGATGGGCTACGCCGAAAACGCCCGTGACCTGGCGGCGGGCCAGGTCGTTGACGCCCTCGCGACCGGCGACCTGGCCCGGCGAGGCCCGGGAGGGCTCTACGAGCTGGTTGGTCGCGGCTCACGCTTCGTGAAACCGTTCGGCCTGCGGATCGACCTCGACCGCGTGGAACGGCTCCTCTCCGAGCTGGGATACCCCGCGGCCTGCGTCGGCGTGGACGATGTCCTTGTCGCCGTCGTCGACCCCGCCGACCCCGCCGACCCCGCCAACCCCGCCGACCCCGCCGGGCCGGCGGCCACCACGACCCACACCGAGCCGGTCGGCACCGGGCAGGCCCGCACCGAGAAGATCCGGGTCGAGGTGGCTGCGGCGATCCAGGCCCAGACCGGGCTCCCTGCCGGCCAGGCCCGGGTGGTGGTCGTCCCAGGGCTGCCCAGGCGTCCGAACGGGAAGGTCGACTATCCCGCGGTCGCCGCGGTCGCCGCGGTCGCCGCGCCGCGGGACCCAGTGACCACAGACAACCCACCGACGCGACTGCGCATCCGGTTCGGCGAGGTCCTCAACCGGCCGGAGGTGCCCGACACGGCGACGTTCGTCGACCTCGGCGGCGACTCACTCACCTATGTCCAGCTGTCGCTGGAGATCGAGCGCGCCCTCGGCTGGCTCCCGTCGGGCTGGCCGACCATTCCCGTCGGCGAGCTGGAACGGATGGGGGTCGAGCCCGCCACCGACGTCGGCCCGGCCGGGGCTCGCGCGCCGCGCGGCCTGCGCGCCGTCGAGGTGGACGTCGTGCTGCGCGCGGCGGCGATCGTCCTCGTCGTCTCGAACCACATCGGGCTGTTCAGCCTGCTCGGCGGCGCGCACCTGCTGCTTGTCGCCGCCGGGTGGAACTGCGCCCGGTTCGGTCTCGTCCCAGGGCAACGCGGCGTCAGCCGGCGGCTCCTGCGCAGTGCGGCGCGGATAGCCGTCCCGTCCATGCTGTGGCTCGCCGGGCGAATCGCCACCAGTGGCGAGGGCTCGGTGACCAACGTGCTGCTCGTCGACAACTACGCGCGGGACGGGGTGCCCGGGTACTGGTTCGTCGAGGTTCTTGTCCAGACGCTGCTGGTGCTCGCCGCGCTCTTCGCGATCCCGGCCGTGCGCCGCCTGGAACGGCGGCACGACTTCGCCGTGGCCGTCGCCGTGCTCGGTGCGGCGCTGGTCGCAAGCCTGGCCGCGGACCCGGATGTGAGCGGTGGGTTTCCGACCCGGCTCTACGTCACCCATGGGGCGCTCTGGTTCTTCGTGCTCGGATGGGCCGCGCAGCGGGCGACGACCGGGCGGCGCAAGGTGTTCGTCATCGCGGTGGCGGCGGGGATGCTGCCGGGCTACTTCGACGACGCGATCCGCGAGACGATCGTCGGCGCCGGTCTGCTGGCGATGATGTTCCTGCCACGCCTGCTGCTGCCGAGGGCGGCCGTTGCCGTCGCCGCGTCGGTGTCGAACGCGTCGCTGTACACCTACCTGACGCATTTCGCTGTGTATGAATGGGCGCTGCCCCATGCGGCTCCGCTCGTGGTCCTGTTCGGTTGCCTTGGGGTCGGTATAGGCACCTGGATGATCACAGTACGGCTGTGCCGCATGGGCTGGCCGCCGCGTGCACTGTCCGCGGCAAGGCCCAGCGCCACCCGCTGGGCCTTGCCGCCGGAGAGGGCGGCGGGCCGGGCGTCGGGCGAGGCCGCGTAGGCGGATTACTGCCATCAGGCGGTACGCCGGGCCGGACGGCGCGCTCTACGAGCCAGGTGCCGGACGGCTCATCCTCACCGCACGTCGAACGTAACAATCGAAGGTGCTCAAAAGGGCAGGCGCGGCCGGCGAAGCTCTCGGCAGGTCGCGCCTGCCAACTTCCACGTGGAATGCTGATCGCCGTCGGTGACGGCTGCGCCGTGATGCGTACATGTGGGCTTTGCGGGGTGGTGGGTGGCGGACGACCTGTCGCCGGAGCAGATCCGGGCACTCGGTGAGGTCTTTGCCGATCCGGTGTCTGCTGGCCAGTTGCTGGAATGGGCGGGTCTGGGGCGGGGGCGTCATCCGGCTTGGCCGGTCCAGGGCGCCGAGCAGTTCTGGGGGGAGGTCTCCAGGCTGCTGCGCGCGGGCGCGCTTGTCGGCGGCCGGGCGAGTCTGCTTGCGCTCGCCGGGGCGCTCTATCCGGCGAACAAGGTGTTCGGAGCGGAAACCTCGGACGCCTCCGGTCAGGTGGAGTCGCTGTTCGAGGTGCCGTGGCCGCCGAACCCGAACTTTGTCGGGCGGGAACAGGAGCTGGCTGGGCTGCGGATGCGGCTTGCCGGGGCGAGTTCGGGGGCAGCCTGTGCGCAGGTGCTGCACGGGCTTGGCGGGGTCGGCAAGACGCAGCTGGCGGTCGAGTATGCCTACCGTTTCCGGGGCGAGTACGACCTGGTGTGGTGGGTGGCAGCGGAGCGGCCCGCGGAACTGGTCGGCGGCCTGGCGGCGCTCGCGGTCAGGCTGGGAGTCGCCGTCGAAGGCAGGGCGGCGGAGTCGGCGAGCCGGGCGGTCGATCTGCTTGGCGCGCGAGGGGCCGGACGGTGGCTTGTCGTGGTCGACAACGCGGGTGCACCGCCCGAAGGCACGAAGCGCGACGGCGGTGAGGCGCTGCTCCTCGCGGTGCTGCGGGCGGCTGGGCGCGGCGGGCATGTGCTTGTCACGTCCCGCGATCCGACCTGGGCGGGGCTGGCGGAGGCGGCCCTGGTGGATGTGCTGCCGCGGACCGACGCGGTGAGACTGCTGCGCCGGCGGATGCCCGGGTTGCCGGAGGAATCGGCCGGTCGGGTGGCGAAGCTTCTGGGCGATCTGCCGCTGGCGGTGGAGCAGGCGGCCGCGTGGCTCAGCCAGTCCGGTATGACCGTCGACACGTACTGCCGGCTCGTCGGGCAGCGCACGCGAGAGGTACTCGCCGAGGGAAAGCCGGTCAGTTACCCGGTGCCTGTCGCGGCGACCTGGACGCTGGCCGTCGATCGACTCGACAATCCCGCTGCGGTGTGGCTCCTGCGGCTGTGGGCACTGTGCGGACCGGAGCCGATTCCCGCGTCCCTCATCGGTCCTGACGCGGTCGGGCTGCTGCCGCCCCCGCTGGCTCCCGCGGCGACGGACCCGCTTTTCCTGGGCCGGCTGATCCAGATCCTGACTGCGATGGGTCTCGTCCGTGTGAGCCCGGAGGGCGTGGTGCTGCACCGGCTGGTCCAAGCCGTGCTGCGGGAGCACACCCCACCCGACCTGCGTGGCATGGCCCGACGCACGCTGCATCGGTTGCTTGTCGTGGCCGCCACTGGCGACCCCGGTTCGCCCGACAGCTGGCCCACCCACGCGCAGCTGCTGCCGCACGCGCTCGCGGCGGACCTGGCTGACAGCGACGAGAAGGCTGGCCGTCATCTGATCCTGCGACTGGGGCGATATCTGCGCGTGTCCGGCGACTACCAGGCCAGCCTGGCGTTAAGCCGTGACACCTACCGGCGCTGGAGGACCAGCCTCGGGGAGGGCCACGAGGACACCCTGCAGGCCGCCAGCGATGTCGCCGGGACGCTGCGGGACCTGGGTGACTGGGCAGCGGCCCGCACGCTGGAGGAAAAGGTGCTCGCCCTCCGGCAGGAAATCTTCGGCGACGACCACCCGGACACGCTGACCGCCGCTGGCAGTCTCGCCAACACGCTGGGTATGCAGGGCGACTATTCGGCGGCCCGAGCGCTGGAGGAGCGGGTGCTCGCGGGCCGTCGGGCGATCCTCGGCGACGACCATGTTCGGACGCTGACTGCCGCGGCGCACCTCGCGATGAGGCTGCGGATCATGGGTGAGTATCCGGAGTCTCGGGCGTTGGGGGAAATGGTGGTGGCCGGCCGCCGGAAGGTACTCGGTGAGAATCACCCGGACACCTTGGCCGCCATGGCGGACCTCGCGAACACACTCTACGCGAATGGCGATCGCGACGGGGGGTGCGTGCTGGTCGAAACGGTACTTTCCCGCCGTCGGATGGTTCTCGGTGAGGACCATCCCCATACGTTGAAGTCGGCGTGGCATCTTGCCGAGATGCTGCGGTCCGCTGGCGACCACGGTAACGCGCGCACCCTCTTGGAAAGGACGATCACCCGAAGTGAGCACATCCTGGGTGCTGATCATCCCGACACGTTGAGCATGGCTGTCACCCTTGCCGGAACGATGCGGGAGATGGGCGCCCACCAGGAAGCCCGCGTGCTGCTCGAAGACGTGCTCGCCCGCGGCCGGGATGCCGTCGGCGACGATCACCCGCGTATGCTCATCGCGTCCGCCGAACTCGCCGACGTTCTTTTTGATCTCGGCGACTATCCCGCGGCCCGAGTTCTGACCGAGTCGGTACTGGCGCGAGAGCAGAGAATGCGCGGTGAGAATCACCCGGCCACGCTCAGGTCCGCGGCGGACCTGGCACGTGTGCTGCACGCACTGGGCGACAGCCCAGCGGCCCAGGCACTCGAGGAGATGGTGCTCTCCGGCCGCCGGCAGGTGCTCGGCGACGATCACCCGGACACCCGCGAGGCCGCAGCCTCGCGGGCGGCGACGCTACGACAGATAGCCGACCAGGCCCTGCCGCCCTCATAGGCGGGGCCGAGCGACACCCGCCGCGCTGGCATGGGGATCGGGAAGTCCGTCATTGATCGTGGCGAGCTTTGTGATCTCAGTCCTGTCTCGTTTGTACCTGCCGAGCCGTGATGCTCGGCCGCCGGGGGAGGCGCTCTCTGGGTGGGACATCCGCCCGAGAAGACCGCTTGACTCCGTGAAACTAGTTTCTGAAACTAGTTTCATCCGATGTGCTTCGCCTGTGCGGGACCACGCGCCGGAATCACGACGGCGAGGAAGGACGAACGGCTATGGCAGCGAACGTGATCGTGATCGGTGCTGGGGTCTACGGGGCTGCGGTGGCCGCCTCGCTGGCGCGGCGGGGGGCGCGCGTGGTCGTGGTGGAGGCGGGTCTGCCCGCGCACGGCACCTCGGGGGCGACGTTCTCGTGGACGAACGCCTCAGCCAAGCCCGCCGGGCCCTACCGGGACCTCAACGTCGCCGGCCTGGCGGCACACCGGCGCCTGGCGGCCGGGGCGGCCGGGGCGGCCGGGGCGACCGGGGCCGACTGGTACCACGGGAGCGGCAACCTGCAGTGGGCCGCGGCCGGCGACGACGAGGCGCGTCAGACGCTGCGGGCGAAGGTGACCGGGCTCCTCGACGACGGTTACGACGTCCGATGGCTGAGCAGGTCCGAGGCGGCGGACATCGAACCGGGGATCGACCCCGCCGGGCTGCCGGCGGACGAGATCGCCTTCTTTCCCCACGAGGGGTGGGTCGCGCCGGAGAGGTTGATCAGTTACCTGCTTTCCGTGGCCGCCGCCCATGGCGCCGAGCTGCTGACCGGCGACGGCGTGGCCGCCCTGGAGACATCCGCCGACCAGGTGAACGCCGTCCGGATGGCATCGGGCCGAACCCTGGCGGCCGCGGCGGTCGTGAACTGCGCCGGGCCCCGTGCCAGCGTGATCGCCGAACTCGTTGGTCTCGACCTGCCGATGCGCAACACCTGCGGCCTGCTGGTCCGCGTGTCGGCCGTGGCGCCGCCGGTTTCCCGGGTCGTGCACGCGCCGCGCGTCCACCTGCGGCCGGACGGCGCCGGGGGGCTGCTGATGCACTCACCCGCGCTGGACGAGGCAGTGCGAACCTCCGACAGCGGGCCGGTCGTCGCCGACGACACAGCCGTCGGGCGTCTGCTCGAGGCCGGGCGCGCGCTGTGCCCGGCGGCGCGTAACGCTGCCGTGGACGGCATCCGCATCGGCGAGCGGCCCATTCCCGGAGACGGCCTGCCGGTGTTGGGACGAGCGGCGGACCTGCCGAACTTCCACTTCGCCGTTTCGCACAGCGGGGTGACTCTGTGCCTGCACGCGGGCGGGCTGGTGGCGGACGAGGTTCTCGGCCTCGACCGGGACGAGGCCCTGGCACCCTTCCGGTTCGAGCGGTTCCGGGCGGCGCCTGGCCCCGCGGTCGGCGCGATACCGTCGTAGCGGCGTCGGGACCGTCGCCGAGCGGCGTGCGGTCACGGCTCGCGCCACCGTCCGTGGGAGGGAGACTCGCGGCGACCATGGCGAAGCGAGTGACCATCGGCGAGGTGGCCGCCGATGCCGGGGTCTCGGCGGCCACCGTCTCCCGGGTCCTCAACGGCGGTGCCGTCACCGAGGAGACGGCCAGCAGGGTGTGGGCGGCGGTGAGCCGGCTCGAGTACACCCCCAACGCGCTCACCAGGAGCGTCTTCGCCGGCCGGTCCAGCACGATCGGCGTGGTCATGCGGGACCTGAGCAGCCCCTTCTTCCTCGATCTGATCCGCGGGATCGACGACGTCGCCGCCGCCAACGGCAGCCTCGTCATGTTCGCCAACACGTTCCGCCAGCGCGACCACGAGACCGCTCTGATTCAGATGATGGACGAGCACCGGGTGCGCGGCCTGATCGTCACGACCGGGGACCAGACAGACACCCGCATCCGCCGGATGGCCGAGGGCGGCACGCCCTGTGTGGTCGTCGCGCGCAGGCTCGTGGACCCACCGGCCGGCCTCCACACGATTCGGCTGGATGACGCGGCCGCCGGAGCCCTGATGGCCGGGCATCTCGCCGGGCGCGGGCGGACGTCCCTCGGCGTGGTCACCTCTGGGGACCGCCCGGCGCAGCGGGAACGGGTGGCGGGCCTGCGCAGGGGCCTCGCCGAGCACGGCCTGACGCTGCCCGGGGAGGCGGAGGCCTGCGCCGAGACCGAGCGGGAGGCCGAACGGGCAGTGGGTGCCCTCCTTGACGGAGCCCGGCGCCGGGGAACGCCACTGGACGCGATCGTCTGCACCACCGGCCGCCTGACCGTCGCCGTGCACACGGCTCTGACCGGCCGCGGCCTCACCATCCCCGACGACATCGCCTTTCTGACGACGGACGACTTCCCCTGGGCGACCGCGCTGGGGCTCTCGGTGATCACGCAGCCTTCGTACGAGATGGGCCGCCGCGCCGCCGAGCTCGTCGTCGACAACCCTGGCGGGTCAGCCGATGTGGTCTTCGAACCAGGCTTGGTGCCGCGCGGCTCCACCGATCGGGGGCGGGCGTCCCGGTAGCGGCTGACCAGCGCCCGCGTCACCCCTTGCGCGACTCCTGGGTGACGCGCCTGTGCCACCTGAGTGAAGAGGTCGGCGTCGTCGGTGGGATCCGCGGGTGTGAGGCGGCGCATGACACTCGGTCGGGGCCCGTACAGAAATCGACGTGTCCGAGGACCAGCTGTCTCGCGACATCGTCGCGGCCGAGCGCGCTCGGCCGCTCGCCGAGCCGCCGGCACAGAAGGCCGAAGGGCCGGCCGAGGACTGACGGGCCCGGCCGGCACTTCACGGTCTTCCGCCTCAGCCGACCCTGCGGTCGGTGTTGGACCAGTGGCGTGCGCGCAGCGCCTTCTTGTCCGGCTTCCCCACCGCGGTGAGCGGAAGCGCGTCGACGAAGTCCACACCCTTGGGGGCGTGGTGGGAGCCCTTGTGCTCCTTCACCAGTGCGGCCAGTTCCTCCGCCGCGACGGACGCGCCGTCCCGGAGCACGACGACCGCCCGGACGGCCTCGCCCCACCTGTCGTCGGGGACGCCGATGACCGCCGCCGCGGCGACCGCCGGGTGCGTGGAGAGGACGTCCTCGATCTCACGGGGGAAGACGTTGAAGCCGCCGCTGACGATCATGTCCTTCTTGCGGTCCACGATCGTGTAGAAACCGTGCTCGTCGACCCGGGCGATGTCGCCGGTGTGCAGCCAGCCGCCGGCGAGTGCCTGCGCGGTCTGTTCCGGCTTGTTCCAGTAGCCCTTCATGACGAGTGGCCCCTGGACGCAGATCTCACCGGGCTCGCCGTCGGGAACCGGCTCACCCTGGTCGTCGAGCAGAGCCACCCGCACCCACGACACCGGACGCCCGCATGAGACCAGCCGGGCCGGATCGTCCGGGTTGTGTTCTTCCTTGCGCAGCACGAACACGGTCTGCGGGGCCTCGGTCTGCCCGTAGAACTGGAAGAAGACCGGGCCGATCCGCCCGATTGCCTCCCGCAGTCGGCCCGGCGACATCGGCGAGGAGCCGTAGAACACCGTTTCGAGGCTGGAAAGGTCGGTCTCGTCGAACCGGGGATGGTCGAGCAGAGCGTAGATCATCGACGGAACGAGGAAAACCGACGTGATGCGGTGCTGTTCGATGGCCTCGAGGACCTTGCCGGCGTCGAACTTTGGCAGCACGACCACGGAGCCGCCCTGGTGCAGCACAGGAACGATGAACGGCGCGCCCGCGTGGCTCAGCGGCGTGCAGACGAGATGGCGCAGCTCCTTCGGCCACTGCCACTCCGTGAGCAGGATCTGCGTCATCGCCGCGCTGCCGCGGTAGGTGGACATGACGCCCTTGGGCTGGCCGGTGGTCCCACCGGTGTAGGCGATCGCGGCGATCGCCTCCGGGTCGAGCCGGGGCACGGTCAGCGGGCGTGGCTCGTAGCCTGCCGCCAGTGCCACCAGGTCCGCGCCGACGTCGCTGGGCCCGAAGGACAGCAGCCGCTTCAGGGTCGGTACCCGCTCGCGCAGCGCGGCGGCACGTTCGGTGAAGGACGGGTCGAAAACCAACGTCTCGATCTCGGCGTCGGCGAGCACATAGGCGTGGTCGTCGAGGGAGCCCAACGGGTGAAGCGCCGTGTTGCGCCCACCGGTGACCATGTAGGCGCCCATGGAGTAGAGGACTTCGGGCCGGTTCGTGGACAGCATGGCCACGCCACTGCCGGGCCGCACCCCCTGCGCCGTGTAGACCTGCGCGTACTGACTG
The DNA here is from genome assembly GCF_000177675.1 of Parafrankia sp. EUN1f. Lineage (GTDB taxonomy): Bacteria > Actinomycetota > Actinomycetes > Frankiales > Frankiaceae > Parafrankia. Next base: position 9,116 of record NZ_ADGX01000133.1, on the reverse strand, counting down.
ATCCGGGCGGCCAGCGCCCCGGCGGTGAGAATGCTTTCCCCGAGGTAGATGGCGGGCTTCGCCGGGTCGCGCCGCAGTGCGCCGACGAGAAGGTCGGGGAGGAACGCGCCGCGATAGAGGTCGTCCGCCGCCTCGGGTAGCCCGCGACTCATGATGCTGCCTCCTCCTGGCTCCCGGCCGCTCATTTGGCCGGGAATCGCTGTGCGCCGTCGAGCCGGATGTTCTCGCCGTTCAGATACGGATTGCGCAGGATCGCCTCGACCAGCAGGGCGAACTCCACCGGGTGGCCCATGCGGTGCGGGAAGATGATGCTTGCGACCAGCTTGTTCTGCAGTTCCGCGGACGCGCTGCGCATCAGCTCGGTGCCGATGGTTCCCGGCGCGATGGCGCAGACCCGGATTCCCAGCGGCGCGAGGTCGCGGGCGAGCGGCAGGGTCATCCCCAGGATGGCCGCCTTCGCCGACGCGTACGCGACCTGGCCGGCCTGGCCCTCCAGCCCGGCCAGCGAGCCGGTGTTCACCACGACCCCGCGCTGGCCGTCCTCGTCGGGGGTGTTGGCGGCCATCGCGGCCGCGGCGAGCCGGGTGACGTTGAACGTCCCGACCGCGTTCTTCGCCATGGTGGCGACGTACGTCTCCAGGTCGTGCGGGCTGCCGTCGCGGGCGACCGTGCGTGCCGGCCGGGTTCCGCCGCCGGCCACGTTGATGACGTACGACAGGGTGCCCAGCGACCGCGCCGCGGCGATGGCCGCCTGGACGTCCGCCTCGACGGTCACATCGCCGGGGACGGCCACGGTCATGCTCCCGAGCTCCGCGGCGAGGGCGTCGGCGCGCTCGCCGTCCAGATCGACGATCGCCACGGCGACCCCCAGCCCGACGAGATGGCGGACGGTGGCCGCCCCCAGCCCTCCGGCCCCGCCGGTCACGATCGCGGACGCACCCTGCAACCTCATCGGCCGTCCTCTCCAACCTCTGCAACTGTTCCAGATGTTTTGGGCAGACCAGGTCGTCCGGGCAAGCCGGGCAGGCCGGGCAGCTGTGTGCCGGCCGGAACCGTGATGGTCTTCGGCTCCAGGTAGGAGCTCAGCCCCTCGGGCCCCAGCTCCCGGCCCAGACCGGACTGCTTCATCCCACCGAACGGCGCCGCCGGGTCCAGCGACAGGCCGTTGACCCCGAACGTTCCGCTCCGGATGCGCCGCGCGACCGCGAGCCCGCGCTGGACGTCGTCCGTCCACACCGTGCCGTGCAGGCCGAACGGCGTCCCGTTGGCGATCGCGACCGCGTCGTCGGTGTCCTCGTAGGGGATGAACGCGACGACCGGCCCGAAGATCTCCTCCTGGGCGATCCGCATGCTCGGCGTGACGTCGCGGAAGACGGTCGGTTCGACGTACCAGCCGGTTTCGAGGCCGGCCGGTACCCCGCCGCCGGCGACGAGGGTGGCGCCTTCGCGCTGCCCGGTCTCGATGTAGCCGAGCACCTTGTCCCGCTGGCGCTGCGAGATCAGCGGGCCGAGGAACGTCGCGGGGTCCGCCGGGTCGCCGACCCGCAGCTTCGTCGTGATGGCGGTGAACCGCTCGACCGCCTCGTCGTAACGCCGGGCAGAGACGAGGATGCGCGACTGGGCCGTGCAGAACTGCCCGCTCAGGAACAGGCTCACGGTCATCAGCCGGGCCATCGCCGCCTGCAGATCGATGTCGTCGAGCACGATCGCCGCGGACTTGCCGCCGAGCTCGAGGGTGACGCGCTTGAGCTGGTCGCCGGCGAGGCTCGCGATGCGCCGGCCGACGGCGGTGCTGCCGGTGAACGCGATCTTGTCGATGCCCGGGTGCGTGACCAGCTGCTCGCTGCCGCTCGGGCCCGCGGCGAGCACGTTCAGGACGCCCGCCGGCAGGCCCGCGGCGTCGGCGGCCGCCGCGACGATGTTCGCGTGCAGCGGCGTCTCGGGCGCGGCCTTGAGCACGACCGTGCAGCCGGCGGCCAGCGCGGGGGCGAACTTCATCGCGGCGAGGAAGAACGGGACGTTCCAGGGGACGATCGCGGCGACGGCCCCGACCGGCTCCTGGCGGACGACGACGGGGGAGTAGCGGCCCGCGCGCGGCGTCTCCACCGCCAGCGCCGCCGCGGCCTCGGTGTAGAAACGCAGGACGTCGAGGCCGTTGTCGACCTGGCCCGGCCTCACCAGCGACGTGGGCGTGCCGTTCTCCAGGGTGATCGTCCGCGCCAGCTCGTCGGAGCGCATTTCCAGCTGGGCCAGGAACTCGGCCATGACCGCGGCTCGTTCGGCCGGCGGCAGGCCGGGCCACGGCCCGTGATCGAACGCGTGGCGCGCCGCTGCGACCGCCGCCTGGATGTCGCCCGTGTCCGCGTCCGGGACCTGGGCGATGACCTGCCCGGTGCTCGGCGACCGGACCTCGAGCTGACGCTCCGACGTCGCCGGAACCCACTTCCCGCCGATGAACACCTCGTTGGCCGCCCGCATGCGCGTGCTCCTCTCGTCGCCCGGTGCCCTCTCGCCGTGGCCCATGACCCGTGACCCGCCGTGGACCCCTGACTTGAGACAAAAACTACTAGATGTCACATGGCGCGTCGAACTATTGCGGGTGTCTCATTCGCTTCACCCCAAAGGTCGGACCAGGCGGCTCTACGATGGCTCCATGACGGTGATCACGGGCGACGAGGACGGGGGGCAGCGCGCACCGGGGTGGTGGGGCAGTGACAGTGCGCTGCTCGACGACGAGGAGGCGCGACGGCGGCTCGTCGCCGCGACGGTCCGCTGTGTCCTGCGGCGTGGCTCCGGCCGGATCCGGGTTGAGGAGGTGGCGGTCGAGGCGGGAGTCTCGCGTTCCACCGTCTACCGGTATTTCAAGACCCGTGACGAGCTGATCCTCGCCGTCCTGCTCAGCCGGGTCGACGCGGCCATGAGCGGGGTGCTGGGCGGTTTGCGTGACCCGGGGGATGCGGCCGGCTCGCTCGTGGCGGTGTTCGTCGACTCGATGGCCATGATGAACAAGGACACCATCAGCGAGGCTCTGTTCTCCGAGGGTGGCCGTTCCGCGGTGGAGCTGCGGGAACTGACCGCTGAGCCCATCGTCGACGCGGTGTACCGGCACCTGGAGCCGCTGCTGAACCGGTGGAGCGAGAGCGGCCAGCTGTACGAGGATCTGGATGTGCGTGAGACCGTTCGATGGCTGATCGCGGTCGGGTCCATCCTGATGGTGCCGCCGTGGTCCACCTGGTCGCCGCAGCAGCAGCGCGTCTTTGTGAACACCCACGTCGTGCGTGCTCTTGTCAGGCCTTCCTGAGCAAGGCCTTCCTGGGCGCGCCAAGTCGAACTTGACGTCAACCTCGACATACTTCTACGGTGCGGAAGCGCCCACTGCCCGGCCCGTCGAGGACGCGGGTTCACGAAAGGCGGCTGCCAGATGGTCAGTACACGCGCGGCGGTGCTCCACGGCCCCGGCCAGGATTTCAAAATCGAGACGGTCGAGATCGATCGCCCGCGGGCTGGCGAGGTTCTCGTCGACCTTCGCGCCTGCGGATTATGTCATTCCGACGAGCACGCCCGCACAGGCGACATGCCGATGCCGCACTATCCGCTGATCTGCGGCCACGAGGGCGCCGGCGTGGTGGAGGAGGTCGGCCCGGGGGTCACCTCGGTCCAGCCGGGGGACCATGTGGCGCTGTCGTTCGTGCCGTCCTGCGGAGCCTGCCAGTGGTGCCGGACGGGCCGGGCCTTTCTCTGTAACGACGGCGCGAAGATGTTCGCGATCGGAATGATGACGGACGGGCGTATCGCCCACCGCCTCGGCGATCAGCCGGTCGCCCGTTACACCCAGCTGGGCGCTTTCGCCGAGCGCCAGCTGCTGGCCGAGACGTCGATTGTCAAGGTCGACCCGGAGGTTCCGTTCACGGCCGCGGCGCTCGTCTCCTGCGGGGTCGCCACCGGTTTCGGTTCGGCGGTGAACCGGGCCGAGGTGAAACCGGGCGACACGGTCGCCGTCCTGGGTATCGGCGGAATCGGCGTCAGCGCGGTCCAGGGCGCGCGGATCGCCGGCGCACGGCAGGTCTTCGCGGTCGACCCGGTCGAGTTCAAGCGCGAGCAGGCGCTGCGCCTGGGGGCCACCCATGCGTTCGCCTCCCTGGCCGAGGCCACCGAGGAGATCCGGCGGCTCACCGACGGGGTCATGTGCACCTCGGTGATCTGCGCCTACTCGGTGATGCACTCCGAGCTGCTCGAACCGGCGCTCGCGCTGACCGCGAAGGACGGCACCTGCGTCATCACCGCGGTCGCGCCGATCACCCAGAAACAGGCCGACGTCAACCTGTTCATGCTCGCGATGTCGAACAAGCAGATCCGCGGCTGCCTGTACGGTTCCCAGAGCCCGCGGGTGGCGATTCCGAAGCTGCTCGACCTCTACACCGCCGGCATCCTCAAACTGGACGAGCTGGTCACCCGCACCTACACCCTTGATCAGGTGAACGAGGGCTACGCTGATCTGGCGGCCGGCCAGATCCTGCGTGGCGCGCTCGTCTTCTGAGGTTCCGGCGTTCTGAGGTTCCTGAGCGCGCACCGAATCCACAACCGGGAGTAGGTATGACGTCCGAGCAGTCGTTGGCCGGCCGGCGGATCCCGCTGGTCGACTACCTGGTGCTGGAAGGCGAACCGCATCTGGTGGCGCATGAATGCGTCACCTGTGCGGCCAGGTATTTCGATCGGCGCAACGCCTGTGCCTCCTGTGAGCAGGCCGAGTTCCGCGTGGTGGATGTGCCCACCGAAGGCGAGCTGCGCGCGTTCACGATCGTCTCGTTCGCCGCGCCCGGGGTGCCGGTGCCGTTCGTGGCCGGGGTGGTCGACTGCGGCGGCACCACCGTCCGCGGCAATGTCGTGAACGTTCCGCCGGACCCGGAGCACGTCCGGCTGGGAATGAAGCTGCGGCTGACCACGACGTCGCTTGGCACCGACGCCGCGGGCGTCGAGGCGATCGGGTACGGGTTCGAGCCGGCCGCCTGACGGCACACGCGAGAAGAGAACGAACGGGAGAAGTCGTGGCGGAGAACGTCTGGATCCTCGGCATCCACATGACGAAGTTCGGTAAGCACCCCACGCTCGACCCGGTCGACCTCGGCGTCGAGGCGATCCGGGGCGCACTCGCCGACGCCGGCCTGCGCATGCGGGATGTCGGAGTCCTCGCGGCGGGCAACCTCATGGGCCGGGGCGGCTCCTTCGGCCAGCAACTGCAGAAGCAGACCGGGCAGACCGGCATCCCGGTGTTCAACGTCGCGAACGCGTGCGCCACCGGCGCGACGGCGCTGCGGGTCGCGGTCATGGCGATCCGGGCCGGCGAGACGGAGGTGGGCCTGGCGGTCGGCGCGGAAAAGCTGTCGGGAGCGGGCCTGCTCGCCGGCGGCGCCCGCGAGGCGGAGGGCGACACCTGGGCGCCGAAGGGCCGGTTCGGCGCGGTCGCCGCGCTCGACGGCCGGGTCGGCACCGAGACGATGCCCGGCGTGTTCGCGCAGATCGGGATGGAGTACGGCCACAGGTACGGCGGCACCAGCTTCGAGCTGTTCGCGCGGATCTCGGAGAAGAACCACGCGCATTCGACGCTGAACCCGCTGGCCGCCTACCAGAAGCGGTTCACCCTCGGGCAGATCATGAACGACGTCATGATCGCCTACCCGAACACCCGCCCGATGTGCTCGGCGAACTGCGACGGCGCCGCCGCGGCCGTGGTCGTCAGCGAGGCGAAGCTGCGCACCCTGTCACTGGAACAGCAGCGCCGCGCCGTCAAGGTCAGCGCCTCGGTGCTGACCAGCGACCCCTGGCAGGAGGCCTGCCAGGTCCTGCCCGACGTCAACACGCTGACCCGTGTCGCCGCCGAACAGGCCTACGAGCAGGCCGGCATCGGCCCGGAGGACCTCGACCTCGTCGAACTGCACGACTGCTTCGCCACCGCGGAGCTCGTCCACTACGACAACCTGAAGCTGTGCCCGCAGGGCGGCGCCGTGGACTTCTTCAACTCGGGCGCGACCTGGCGGGACGGCACGACCCCGGTGAACGTGTCGGGCGGGCTGGAGTCGAAGGGCCATCCGATCGCGGCGACGGGCATCGCCAACGTCTGGGAGGTCGCCACCCATCTGCGCGGCGAGGCGGGCGACCGCCAGATCGCCGGCGCCCGGGTCGGCCTCGCCCACGTCATCGGCCTCGGCAGCGCCTGCGGTGTGCACATCCTCGAGAAGGCGGCCGTCTGAACCCCGCGGGAGCGCGCCGCCGTCACCCACGGCCGGTCTTCATCTGATCCGAGGTCCGCCGTCCCGCCGCGCTCAGCTGAGCAGCTTGCTGATCTCGGTGGAGGCCGCGCGGGCCTCGATCCGCATCAGGCCGAGGTTGGAGTTGAACGGACCGGACAGCACCAGCACCGCCTGTTCACCCGCCGCGTACACCACCAGGTAGCCGTGGTCACCGCGGACCACCGTCTCCTGCATCTCGCCGAGTCCGGTCCGGTCCGAGATGCGCTTGCCCAGACCGAGAGCCGTCGCTGCCATCGCCGCCATTCGTTCTGCGTCCGGCTCAGGGAAGTCGTGCGCCACGGACAGCCCGTCCACCGACGCCACCATGGCGCCGTTCAGCTCTGGAATCGACCGCCGCAGCTCCGACACCACGCGCGACAGCTCCGACTGAATACTCACCGATGCACCTCTGTCCTGAACGGTTTCGATTGACCTGCGTGGCTCCGGCGCGCGGTCCGGAGATGGATCATTCGGGGACGGATCATCCGGCGGCCCTGCTACGGCTGGCCGCACCCGCGATGGCGTCGTGACATCCGCGAGGCGTGCGCCGGAGGCGGGCCGCGCTGCCTCGGCTGGCTGCCCCGCGCCGAACGGCTGCCCGGCGGCGACGGGCTGCCCAGCGGCGAGCGGCCTGCCGTCGTAGGCCTCCGCCTCGGCGGGCTGCGATGTCGTCGAGGTCGGTGCCCGGTTGCGCCACGACCGTTTCGACGTGCTGCGGTGCCGCGACGGACTGCCCTCCTCGTCCAGCATCGTGACCGGCCGCCTTCGTCCGCCGGAGACGTTCCGCGGAGGTCACGCTCGCCGAGCCGCCCTCGGCCGGTACCTGTCCGCGGCGGACAAACCGGCCTTGGCGGTCGACATCACCCGTCCGACATGGACTTTCCGTCGGGGCCTTCCGCGGAGACGTCCCAGCCGCGCGACGGCGCCGTGTTCGGTTGCCGCACGGCACGACACCGATGCGCGAGGACGCCGCTTTCGCTGGTCAGCGGCCCCGAGAGCTGTGGGCATCGGATAGCGGAATATCCTGCGTACGATGCCGACCAAGCCTGGCTGACGCTGGGAGAAGCCGTCAGCCACACCACGGAACGATGGTCGTGTGTGACATGGAGTGTCGACCCCTGGGTTTCCCCGGACGGACCATCGACAAGGTTGGAGATGTACGTGCGGAACCAGTCGGTGACCTCCATCCTGCGCGAGCTCAACGCGTCGTCCGAGGACATCGAGGCCTCCGCGCTGGTCTCGATGGACGGCCTGCTCATGGCGTCGATGCTGCCACCCGAGTTCGAGCATGACCGTGTGGCCGCAATGAGCGCGGCGATGCTCGCCCTGGGCACGCAGACGAGCATGGAGCTCAACCGCGGCGCGCTCGACCAGATCCTCATCCGGGGCCAGCGCGGTCATGTGCTGCTCACCAGGGCGGGCCCGGAGACCGTTCTGGTGGTCGTCACCCGACCGAACGCCCAGCTTGGCACGACGTTTCTCGATGTGCGCCGGGGTGCTGAGGCGCTGTCCGCGGCCCTTTAGAACCTCTGGACCTCTGAACCGTGTGCGCCGAACGAGCGGGACAGGCCCCAAACAATGGCTGACAACGGCCGGTGGGGGCACAGCCGGCCGCCCCGCGTGCTGGATCACTACAAAGCGGGAGACGACGGGTGGACGGCCACAGGGCGGACAGAGTGGAGCTCCCGACGCCGCGATACGGCGCCGGGCCAGCACGGCCGGCCCCGTACCCGTGGGCCGGTGCCGCGGCGTCGTCCCGCGGCGAACCGCCTATCACGGTTCGTCGCTACGACCCGGCGCGGTACCTGCAGGGACTGGTGGCGTCCGCGTGGCGCCAGGCAGCGGATCGCGGCCAGGCGGTGTACATCCAGGGCGACTGGCCGGGAATCGCCGTCTACCCGCGTAGTCTCACCGCCGTCGTCTACGGAGGCGAGGACAGCCTGCGGCCGTACGCCGGGACGGAGGACCTCCCACAGCGCGCCAGTCTGGTCTTCTCGCGTGCACCCGAGTACGACGTCAACCACCCGGGCATGGTGCCGCTCGACGTCCTGTTGTGGAAGCTCGCGCTGGGAGCGTCCCGGGGCAGGCTGCCGCTCGGCACGCCCCTCGACACCCCGTGTGCCCTGTGGGAGTGGCCCAACTTCACCCGGCTGATCGTGACGCCGGGCGCGATGAGCGTCGCGGCCCTGTGGGCTCGACAGGCCTGCACGCTCAGCGAGACGATCAGCCTGTTACGCCTGCCAGCCGAGGACGTCTTCGCCTTCTACAGCGCCGCCGTCGCGGTCGACCTCGTCCACCCGGAGCTCCCGTCGCGGCCGGCCCCGCTCCGCTCGTCCGCGCAGCCGCAGCCGCCGCCGCAGCTGGTCGATGCTCCGTCGACAAGACGCAAGGCCGCGTAGTTAAGTGATCTCGGTTGCTGTCAAGGGTGTTGAGGTCAGGGTGTAGGTCGCTCGGTCGGTCTTGTGGAGGAGCCCCTGGCGGGCCCACTGCGACATCCGGGTGCGGAAGCTGTTGATGTTCGTGACGTGGAGGATCCGGGCGATGTCCCGGCTGTGCCAGGCGCGGTGAGGATCGCCGCGCAGGAGGTCCAGGACGTCGGTCGCGGTGGGTGCCGGGCGGTGGGATGGCTGGTCCGGTGCTGTCGGGTCGGTGTCCGGTGGTGGCACGGCGGGCCGGGTGAGCGCCGGGTGGCTTGCCGGGGTGGTGTCCGGTTGCGGTGGCTGGCCGCGGGTGTGGCGGGGTGGCTGGGGGTGGATCTCGGTGGTCACGGTCGCGATGCTGGTGGTGACCAGTGGCCGGTCGTCTCCGGCGGGCCGGGCGTGGTAGCGG
>NZ_ADGX01000134.1 GCF_000177675.1 Parafrankia sp. EUN1f | reverse complement strand
CGGTCCTGCGTGAGGTCGGTCGGCTGGGTGGGCGGTGACGCGGGCTCGAACAGGCCCGGTTCGCCGCGGCGAAAAAAGTCGATCTTCTGCGCGGGCATAGGAGGGAGATCGCCGGTGCCGCCGCCACCCGCCCCGTGTTCCGCCGCCCGGCCCTCCGCGGGACCGCCACCGGGCTCGTGAAGTCCACCGGGCTCGTAGAGTCCACCGTGCCCGCCGAGCCCACCAGGCTCGCCGAGCCCACCAGGCTCGCCGGACCCTCCGGGCCCGCCGAGATCACCGGGCACCGCGGCGGTCCTCGGAAGCCGCGCGGTGAACGAGGCGCCGAACGCGCCGGGCGGGATCACCGACCGGGGCGCTCGCCCCGGGCCGGAGTCGACCGGCGCCTCGTGGTCGCCTGCCGGGTCCTGATCGAGGGCGCCACGGTAGGGAACGTCATCGGAGTAGGGCAGCCCACCCGCGTACTCCCCCGGCCTGCCACCGTACGACTCACCCTCGGCGTAGCCCTCATAGCTGCCCGTGCCGCCGTAACTGCCGGTGCCGTCGTAACCGCCGGTGCGTTCGTAGCCGTCGGCGCCCTCGGCGTCGCCGCGCCAGTCGGCCCGGTCGTAGCCGCCGGTGCTCCCGCGTCCATCGGTTCCAGGGGTGCCGTAGCCGCCGGCAGCCGCGTAACCACCGGAACGCTCGTAAGCGCCGGAACGGTCGTAGCCGCCCGCGTCCTCGTAGCCGCCCGCGTCCTCGTAGCCACCGGCGTCCTCGTATCCACCGGGACCGTCGAACCTGGCCGCGTCCCGGTAACCGGCATATCGGTCGGCCGAGCCGTACCTGTCGGTGGTGGAATGCCTTGCGCTGGCAGGGTGCCTGTCGGTGGCAGGGTGCCTGTCGGTGGCGGAGTGCCGGTCGGGGGCGGAGTGCCGGTCAGTGACGAGGTGCCCGTCGACCGACGGTTCCGCCCGCTCGTAGCCGGCGGGCGGGTAGCCGCCGTCGTCGTCGTGACCGGACGGGTAGTCCGCCTCCGGGTCGCCGGCCCCACGGTCCGGCGGGCCGTATCCGGCACGCTCGTAGCTTTCCGGCGCGAACACCGACCCCCGGCCGCCGCGTGCGCTCGCGGCCGGTCCGTTGCTTGCCGGGTAGCCCGACGCCCGACGCCCGACGGGCGCCGGTGCCACCTGGCCGTGGCGGCCGTAACCACCACGGCCGGGGTCCGTGCTGTCCTCCGCCTCGTACCAGGATGGCCCGCGACCCGACTCGTCCACCACGGACCGGTCGGGGTCCACCTCCTCCGTCGCCGGCGGCTCCGCCGGCCCAGCGGACTCCGGGGTCGGATCGGGCGCGAACCAGCGGTACCCGCTGGCCTGCTGTCCGCCGGTGGCGCCGGAGGCGGTGCCCGGTTCATTCGAGCCGGACGACCCCGTGCGCGAGGAACGGCGTGGCTGGAACATCGAGTAACGCCCTTCCCCGGCGGGTGGTGGCACTGGACGGATCATCCTGCTACAAGGCTCCCGGTCAGGGCTGACTCCGGGCCGGTGTCCCCACCCGGCCGTCGTCCGTGCGCCTCGGTCACCGCGCCTCGGTCACCGTGTCGCGTCGCTGCGCCTCGTCGCTGCGCACAGCCTGCCCGGTTCCGACGATCCGCTCAACTCCCACCCTGTCACGACATTCCGGTCACTTCCGGCCGGCGGTCCAGTTCAGGCCCCACCCGTAGGCGCTGTCCAGCTCCCGGTGGCCGCCGACGTAACGGACCTCGCGGCTGACGGTGAAGTCATTGCCGGTGTTCGTCAGCAGGGCGATCGCACACATGCGGGAGCCGCCCGCCCGCTCGTCCAGATGCACCTCGATCGGCGCGCCCTGCGCCGGGGTCAGCGTCACGACCGCGTTCGCCTGGTCGAAGGAGGCCACGCCCTCGTAGATGAAGGCGAACACCAGCAGCCGCCGGATCTCCCCGATCCGAGCCAGGTTGACGTGGAGGTTCTCGCCGCCCGCCGTCGCGCCGGTGCGGTCGTCGGCGTCGAGCTGGACGTAGGGCGGGTTGTCGAAGGACCCGAATGCGTTGCCCAGCGCCTGCACGACACCGCGCCGTCCGTCCGCCAGCTCGAACAGGCAGGCCAGGTCGAGGTCGATTCCGCCGCCCGCCGCACTGAGCACCCGCTTGAGGAAGCCGCCCTTGGCCGCGCCGGAACCCGCCCCGTTCTGGGACCAGTTGAGATTGACGTGAAGCCGGCCGCCGCCGCCCTGCTTGCTCAGCGAGACGGTCGGCGCCGACTTGGTGAGGGTGACCTTGCTCAGCGACACCGGCGCTCCGGCCGGCGGCGCCGCTGGTCGCTTGCTGTAGTCGATGCCCATGATCCGCTCCTTCGCGGTTGGTGGGTTTACACGGGTGAGCCTTTTCCATCTCACGCTGCGTGGTCAGGCTAGGGCAAGTCCGAGTCGACGACGGAAAAGGCTCAAGTGGCGGCGGTCGGTGACCGCCTTTTCCATCTCACTTGCCACGGTCAGGGAATGCCGCGAGTCCGAGTCGACGACGGAAAAGGCTCAAGGCTCGCCGAATGACCGCCGCCAGCCGGGTGTCCGTCCGTCAGCTGGAGGTTCCGACGGTCGAGGCCTTGCCGCCGCCACCGCCCAGGCCACCGGAGTCGACTGCGCCGTCCGAGTCGTCCGAGTCCTGGCCGTCCGGGCCCGCGCCCCCGGCACCGGACTCGACCTCGGCCGCCTTCCGCTCCTTCGCGCGGAAACGGATGGACGACAGCAGTGCCAGTCCGATGAACGCGACACCGATCAGCCCGGTGACGACCTCGTGAACCTCGGTCTCGATGGAGACCGCGAGGATCACGGCCAGCGCGCCGATCGCATAGTGCGCACCGTGCTCGAGGAAGACGTACTCGCTCAGAGTCCCGCGCCGGACCAGATACACCGTGGTGGACCGGATGTACATGGCGCCGATACCGAGACCGGTCGCGATGATGAAGATGTTCTGCGAAATCGCGAACGCACCGACGACACCGTCGAACGAGAACGAGGCATCGATCACTTCCAGATAGAGGAACAGGAAGAAGGCGGCCCGGCCGGTCGCGAGAACCAGATCCGGGGTACCGGTTCGACGCTCCGCCGGTGCGGAGCCCGTCGCCTGCGCCGACGTGCTCTGGGCCGCGTCGTCGTCCTCGTCCTCGTCGTCGTCCGCGCCGATTCCCCGAGCTTCGAAGAACTCGCCGAGCCCGCGCACACCGAGGTACGTGGCGAGGCCGGCGACACCGGCCGTCAGCACCTGCTGGGTGTGATCACCGGAGAAGGCCTCGGCGACGACCAGCAGGGCGACGAGCCCCGTCACGACGGACAGAACCTCGAGCTGGCCCGCCTTGCGGAACGGCTCCTCCAGCCACCGGAGCCACTGGATGTCGCGTTCGGGGTCGAACATGAAGTCCAGGAAGATCATGAACAGGAAGATCCCGCCGAAGGCCGCGATCGAGGGGTGCGCCTCGTGCAGCCGTGCCGCGTATTCGGCCTCGTCGTTGAGCGCGAGATCGAATACGTCCAGCGGGCTCAGGTGCGCGGTCAGGGCCACGATCACGATCGGGAACAGCAGCCGCATCCCGAAGACCGCGATGATGACGCCGAGACTCAGGAAGAGCCGCTGCCAGACCTCGCTCATCCGGCGCAGGATCGTCGCGTTGATCACAGCGTTGTCGAAGGACAGGCTGATCTCCAGGACGGCGAGGATCGCCACGATCGCCGCGGCGTCGCCGCCGCCGATCACCCCGGCGGCCGCGATCCCGATGGCAGTGATCGCGAACGACCAGCCGAATATCCGAAGTACATGCACTTTTTGCGAACACCTCCCGGACCGACTCACTATGCTCCGACAGGCATTCGCGGGCGGGAACCGCGGTCCGTACCGGTCCCACCACTCATAACATCACCGCGTTGTCACCGGACGTTGTGTCCGGTTCACCGGGCCGGGCCGATGCGGTTGTGCGCATCGTATTGAGCCAGAGCCCCGCTGGCACTACCAAAATCTGACGAAACACCGACCTTGACGCCGGCCACGACTGGGGGAAACCTCACAGAAGCCCTGGAAATCATCCCGTCGGGCGCCAGCCCTGATCCCGTCGGGCGACGGGATCAGGACCACCGGCTCGGGCCATCCGGGCGTGGACCCCCACCCTGGAGTGGCCGTTCGGGCCGACCGCTCAGACGTTGACGCCGTAGTCGCGGGCGATGCCGGCGAGACCAGAGGCGTAACCCTGCCCAACCGCGCGGAACTTCCATTCCGCTCCGTGCCGGTAGACTTCACCGAAAACCATCGCGGTCTCGGTCGAGGCGTCCTCGGTCAGGTCGTAGCGCGCGATCTCGGCCTGATTGGCCGCGTTGACGACCCGGATGAACGCGTTGCGCACCTGGCCGAAGCTCTGCGACCGGTTGTCCGCGTCGTAGATCGAGACCGGGAAGACAATCTTGTCGATCTCGGCCGGCAGGCCGGCGAGGTTGAGGTTGATCTTCTCGTCGTCGCCCTCGCCCTCACCCGTGAGGTTGTCGCCCTGGTGCTCGATCGCGCCGTCCGGGCTCTTCAGGTTGTTGAAGAAGACGAAGTGCCCGTCCGACACGACCTTTCCGTCGGGCCGGCAGGCGATCGCGCTGGCGTCCAGGTCGAAGTCGTCACCTGTGGTCGTCCGGACGTCCCAGCCCAGACCGATGACGACGTTGGTGAGACCGGGCGCCTCCTTCGTCAGCGACACGTTGCCGCCCTTGCTGAGGCTGACTCCCACTGCTCCTCCAGATTCGATGTTCAGGTTCGATGGTTCAGGTCCGATGTTCTGGTTCGACGTACCGCACGTTCGTCAGGCCGAGGTCCACCGACCCGCCGATGCCACGCTCGCCCCACACGCTCGTCCCACGCGCACCCCCGCACCCAAGCCGGGAACAACCACGCCGGCAGACGCGCCAGCAGCCACTGCGGGCCGGTCGAGGACCGGCCACACCACCCGGGGGTACGGGCGGCGGCAGCCTACTGCGTCACACATCACGCCCAAGGCCGCCCGCGGGACGGGAGTGTCCGCCCACCAGCCTCGCGAGCCCCGGGTGCCCACCGCTGTCACAGAGCCGCCCACAGGCGCCACCCGGGCGCCGGTACGCCGACAGCGGGGCACCCGCCCCACGGCCGCGCGCGGCCCCACCGGCGTGCGACCGCCACGGCGGCCGGCCCGGGCACCCGCGAGGGAGACGGGCGACACGGACGTATCCCCCGCTCGCCGCGGGCCGGCGACGCCTCGCCTGTCGGGTGTCACGCATCCCCTGTCCGGTGCGGTGGTCGATGAGAGTTCGTGTTCAGCAGTTCTGCGGCGAACACTTCTGTGCCCAGCGAGACGAACGACGGCTCGGTGTAGTTCCCGGATCGCCGAGCCTGCCACCACTTATGGCGCATCGATGCCGGAAGGTCTGTCACCCATCCGACACACCGTCACAACCGCGACGTGACACCCGCCGCCCCGGGCACACGCCGTCAGAAATACCCGCGACACAGCTCGAGGCCCATCCGGGACGAACCCGCCACCAACCCCCACGGATCACACCGCTGGATCAACGTGGACAATATCCCCGGCGGAAGGTTAACGATCTGAGCAAGCCGGGAACATCGGTCAGGACCGTGGCCATCGGGACGACACAACCAGGCACACCACGACCGCAACACAGACCCATCCGGTGGTTGCACGCAGTTCACGTGGCGGTGCCATCGAACGCCATGTACAGGGTCGACCATTGAGTCGTGGTTCGTCTGGATAAGGTCCCCATGATGATCGGACGTTCAGTAGGCCGGGTTGTCATCTCCGACGTGCGCCCGGTCGTCTCCTGTGGCCAGTGGCCGTCGCGGGCGGTGGAGGGGGAAACCCTCACCGTCAGCGCGACGATCTTCCGTGAGGGTCATGACCTGATCGGAGCAAATGTCGTTCTTTCCGGTCCCGACGGTCAGGGTGCCCCGTTCACCCGGTTGAAACTGACCGGCGCGGGCACGGACCGTTATGAGGCCGACCTCGTCATGGGGCGCGCGGGCCTGTGGGGCTTTCGCGTCGAGGCGTGGGCCGATCCGGTCGCCACCTGGCGGCACGGTATCGAGCTCAAGGTCGGCGCCGGCCAGACCACCGACGAGCTCGCCGTCGACTTCGAGGACGGCGCACGACTGTTCCTTCGGGCGTTGCCCGGCCTGCCGGAGCCCCGGCGAGCCGAGCTCGCGCACGCGGTGGCGGTGCTGCGCGATGACCAGGTCACCGATCCGCACGCCCGCATCGCCCCGGCGTGCGCGCCGGAGCTGGCCGCGCTGCTCGACGCTCACCCGCTGCGCGAGCTGGTCACCCGCTCCCCCCTGCACCGCGTATGGGTTGACCGGCCGCGCGCCCTGTACGGCAGCTGGTACGAGATGTTTCCGCGCTCGGAGGGTGCGAGCCTCGACCCGCCGCGCTCGGGAACCTTCCTCTCCGCCGCGGAACGGCTGCCGGGCATCGCCGCGATGGGCTTTGACGTGGTCTACCTGCCGCCAATCCATCCCATCGGCGAGGTCAACCGCAAGGGCCCGAACAACACCCTGGTGACGGGGCCGGATGACCCGGGTTCGCCGTGGGCCATCGGCAGCGTGCACGGCGGCCACGACGCCGTGCACCCCGATCTGGGGACATTGGACGATTTCGACCTCTTCGTCGCACGGGCGCGTTCCCTCGGCATGGAGATCGCACTCGACCTCGCGCTGCAGTGCGCGCCGGACCATCCCTGGGCCAAGCACCATCCGGAATGGTTCGTGGTCCGCAGTGACGGATCGATCGCCTACGCGGAGAATCCACCGAAGAAGTATCAGGATATTTATCCACTGAACTTTGATGCCGATCCGATCGGCATCTACCACGAGATCCTCCGCGTGGTCCGGTTCTGGACGGCGCGAGGCGTGCGGATCTTCCGCGTCGACAACCCGCACACCAAGCCGGTCGAGTTCTGGGAATGGCTCATCGGCCAGGTCAAGGCCACCGAGCCGGACGTGCTGTTCCTCGCCGAGGCGTTCACCCGTCCGGCGATGATGCACGCCTTGGCCAAGGTCGGCTTCACCCAGTCCTACACGTACTTCACCTGGCGCAACGAGCGCTGGGACCTGGAGGAGTACGCCCAGGAGCTGGTCGAGTCGGCGCACTACATGCGGCCCAACTTCTTCGTCAACACGCCGGACATCCTGCCGGAGTACCTCCAGCGCGGCGGGCCCGCCGCGTTCCGGATCCGGGCCGTCCTCGCGGCGATGCTCTCCCCGACGTGGGGCGTGTACGCGGGGTACGAGCTGTTCGAGAACGCCCCCGTGCGGCCGGGCAGCGAGGAGTACCTCGACTCGGAGAAGTACCAGTACCGGCCGCGCGACTGGGCCGGTGCCGAGCGGGCCGGGACGAGCCTGGCGCCGTACCTCACCCGCCTCAACCAGATCCGCCGCGACCACCCGGCCCTGCACTGGCTGCGCAACCTGAGTCTGCACCAGTCGGACGCACCCGAGATCATGGCCTTCTCCAAGCGGCTCGCCGACGAGGACCTGGTGATCGTCGTCGTCAACCTCGATCCGCACATGGCGCGGGAGACCACGGTGCGCCTGGACATGCCCGCCCTCGGGTTCGACTGGGGCGACACCTTCACGGTCCACGACGAGTTCACCGGTGCGTCCTACCAGTGGGGCCGGGACAACTACGTGCGCCTGGACCCGAGCGAGCCCGCCCACGTCCTGACCGTACGGCGCCACTCATGAGCGGCTCGGAACCGTTCGCCGAGGAGGCGCTGCGGGAGACGGCGGCCGCGGGCGGCGCCGCCGAGTCCCCCCGCGACCCGCAGTGGTTCAAGCGCGCGGTGTTCTACGAGGTGCTCGTGCGGGGCTTCGCAGACTCCAACGGCGACGGGACCGGCGACCTGCGCGGGCTGATCAGCAAGCTGGACTACCTGGAGTGGCTCGGCGTCGACTGCCTGTGGCTGCTGCCGATCTACTCCTCGCCGCTGCGCGACGGCGGCTACGACATCTCCGACTACTTCCAGATCCTCCCGGAGTTCGGCGACCTGGGCGACTTCATCAACCTGGTTGACGAGGCCCACAAGCGCGGCCTGCGGATCATCGCCGACCTGGTGATGAACCACACCTCGGACGCGCACCCGTGGTTCCAGGCCTCCCGCTCGGATCCCGACGGCCCCTACGGCGACTTCTACGTCTGGTCCGACACCGACGACAAGTACCCGGACGCCCGGATCATCTTCGTCGACACCGAGAAGTCGAACTGGACCTGGGATCCGGTGCGTGGCCAGTACTACTGGCACCGCTTCTTCTCCCACCAGCCCGACCTCAACTACGACAACCCGGACGTCCAGGAGGCGATGCTCGAGGTCCTGCGCTTCTGGCTGGACCTCGGCCTCGACGGGTTCCGCCTCGACGCCGTCCCCTATCTGTACGTCCGCGAGGGGACGAACGGGGAGAACCTGCCGGAGACGCACGAGTACCTGCGCCGGGTCCGCAAGGAGATCGACGCCAAGTACGCCGACCGGGTCATGCTCGCCGAGGCGAACCAGTGGCCGTCGGACGTCGTCCAGTACTTCGGCAACGACGACGAGTGCCACATGGCGTTCCACTTCCCGCTGATGCCGCGCATCTTCATGGCGGTCCGCCGGGAATCGCGGTACCCGATCTCAGAAATCCTGGCCCAGACCCCGGAGATCCCCCCGAACTGCCAGTGGGGGATCTTCCTGCGCAACCACGACGAGCTGACCCTGGAGATGGTCACCGACGAGGAGCGCGACTACATGTACGCCGAGTACGCGGCGGACCCGCGCATGAAGGCGAACATCGGGATCCGGCGCCGGCTCGCCCCTCTGCTCGACAACAGCCGGGACCAGATGGAGCTGTTCACCGCGCTGCTGCTCTCCCTGCCCGGAAGCCCGGTGCTGTACTACGGCGACGAGATCGGCATGGGCGACAACATCTATCTCGGTGACCGCGACGGTGTGCGCACCCCGATGCAGTGGTCCCCGGACCGCAACGCGGGGTTCTCGACCACCGACCCGGCCCGGCTGTACCTGCCCGTGATCATGGATCCGGTGTACGGCTACCAGGCTCTGAACGTCGAGGCCGAGCGGCGGATGTCGACCTCGTTCCTGTCCTGGACCAGGCGGATGATCGAGGTCCGCAAGCGGCATCCCGTCTTCGGGCAGGGCAGCTACACCGAGCTCGGAGCGTCCAATCCGTCGGTGTTCGCGTTCGTCCGCGAGTTCGGCGACGACCGGGTGCTCTGTGTCGCGAACCTCTCCCGGTTCGCGCAGCCCGTGGAGCTCGATCTGCGGCGGTTCGCCGGGCTGGTCCCGGTCGAGCTGATGGGCCGGGTGCATTTCCCGGCGGTCGGCGAGCTGCCGTACCTGCTGACGCTGCCCGGTCATGGGCACTACTGGTTCGCCCTGACCAGTTCGGGGGAATTCACGCCTTAGGCGGTACGACGATGTTCCGCCCGGCACCTGCCTCCGGGCGGGACGGACCGGACCAGTCCGGAGCGATCCGGGCGGGCCCGGCCCGGCCGGCCGGTCAGCCGTCTGCCTCCAATGTCGGCCTTGATGTTCCCAGGGGCGGACGTCACGATTTGTTCTCCTGGAACTCACGCTCCGGGCAGGACACGGGAGCTCGGCGGCTCGCCGTCGATTTCGATCGAGGCGCAGGGGCTCCGAGGGCTCGCCGCCGGCGGCTCGCGGGCCGGGCGGACGACAACGCGACACGACGCGCAGGGAGGTCGAGCATGACGGACCAGCACTCCGAGCTCGCGGACCTGCTCGTGGACTGGCTGCCACGGCAGCGCTGGTTCGCGGGCAAGGGCCGGGCAGGTGGGCAGCCGCGCGTCGTGCAGGACGTACAGCTGAGCTCAGGCAGGAACACAGACACCAGCACCAGCACCAGCACGGCGGCGAGCACGAGCCCGGCCGCGGTGCTGCGCCTGCTTGTGATCGAGGTCGAGTTCGACGACGGAGGGCCCGCCGACTACTACCAGGTTCCGGTGGTCATCCGGCCGGACTCCCCCTTCGGCCACGACACCTTCCTGATCGGCGAGTCGTCGATCGGCCTGGTCTACGACGGCCTGCGCGACACCGACGGCAACGCCGCCCTGCTCGCCTACCTGCGGCGCGGGGCGAGCCGGGAGGGCCTCACCGCGACGACCGTGGAGACGCTGGACGAGGGCGAGCTCCCGCCACGCTCGATCGGCGCGGAGCAGTCGAACACCTCGATCGTCTACGGCGAGGCCTACATCCTGAAGGTGTTCCGCCGGCTGTGGCCCGGCATGAACCCCGACCTGGAGATCACCCGGGTCCTGGCCCGGGCGGGCAGCGAGCACGTGGCACGCCCGGTCGCCTGGCTCTCCGGCCAGCTGTCCGGCGTCCCGACGACCTTCGCCTTCATGCAGGACTTCCTGCGCACCGGCGCCGAGGGCTGGCTGCTGGCACTGGCCAGCGTGCGCGACCTGTACGCCGAAGGTGACCTGCACGCCGACGAGGTCGGTGGCGACTTCGCCGCCGAGGCCGAGCGCCTCGGCGCCGCCACCGCCCAGGTGCACCGGCACCTCGCGGCCGCCCTCCCGACTCGGCCGGCCGACCCGGCGGCACTCGCGGCGCTGGCCGACTACCTGCACCGGCGCCTCGACGACGCGCTGGCGGCCCTCACCGAGCTCGCGCCCTTCGAGGCCACGCTGCGGGCCGCCTACGACGAGGTCCGCACGGCGCGGCATCTGGGCCCGTTCCAGCGCATCCACGGCGATCTGCACCTCGGCCAGGTGCTCCGGGTGGAGTCCGGCTGGGTGCTGTTCGACTTCGAGGGTGAGCCGGCCCGGCCGGTACCCGACCGCACCCAGCTCGAATCCCCGCTGCGCGACGTCGCCGGCATGCTCCGCTCGTTCGACTACGCCGCCCAGTCGATGCTGCTGGAACGGCCCGACGAGCCGGCGCTGGCCTACCGGGCCCTGGAGTGGGCCGACCACAACCGTGACGCGTTCTGCCGCGGCTACGGCGCCGAGTCCGGCCGCGACCCCCGCGACGACCACGCCCTGCTGCGTGCGCTCGAGCTGGACAAGGCCGTGTACGAGGTGCTGTACGAGACCCGCCACCGGCCGGGATGGATCAGCATCCCGATGCGGTCGATCGAGCGACTCACCAGCGAGCCGGAGGGGCGGGGCGCGGCGGCGCCCGCCCTGGAGGGCTCGGACCACGCGTAGTAGCCGGGACCTCGACGGCGAGGTCCCGATCGGGGACGACGAGGTCCCGACCAGGAGAAAAGGACAGGTGGCCGTAGTGGACGATCCCGACGACGTGACGCGGAACGGTTCCGTGAACGGGCGCCCTGACCTGGCGCGGCTGTCGAGGTTCACCGACACCGCGGTCGTGGACCGGCCCGAAGCGCCGGACCCGGCCAGCGCCCCCAGGGTGGACGTGCCCCGCGAGGAGCTCGACCGCCTCGTCGGTGGCGCCCACCACGACCCGCACACGATCCTCGGCGCGCATCCCACCGGCGCCTGGACGATCCTGCGCGCGCTGCGCCCCGACGCCACGGCCGTCACCGCGCTCGTGGACGGCGTCCGCCACCCGCTGACCCGGCTGCACAGCGGCGGGGTGTTCGCCGGCGCGGTCCCCGGCCGCCTGCCCGACTACCAGCTCGAGGTGAGCTACCCGGACTCGACCTACGCCGTCGACGACCCCTACCGCCACGGCCCGACCCTCGGCGAGATCGACCTGCACCTGATCGGCGAGGGCCGGCACGAGCGGCTCTGGACGGTGCTGGGCGCCCATGTCCGCCAGCTGCCCGTCGCCGGTCGCGACACCCCCGTCGCGGGCGTCAGCTTCGCGGTGTGGGCGCCGAACGCCCGGGGTGTGCGGGTGGTGGGCGACTTCGACTTCTGGGACGGCCGCGCCCTGCCGATGCGCTCCCTGGGCTCGACCGGTGTCTGGGAGCTGTTCGTGCCCGGCGTAGAGGCGGGAACCCGCTACAAGTACGAGATCCTCGGGGTCGACAGCGTCTGGCGTCAGAAGGCCGACCCGGTCGCCTTCGCCACCGAGCTGCCGCCCGCCACCGCCAGCGTCGTGCACGAGTCGCACTACACGTGGCAGGACGCCGACTGGCTCGACCGGCGGGCCGCGACGGCCTGGCACGCGGCGCCGATCAGCATCTACGAGATCCACCTGGGATCCTGGCGGCGTGGCCTGACCTACCGGGAGCTCGCCGCGGAGCTGCCGGGGTACCTGCTGGAGAACGGCTTCACCCACGTCGAGTTCCTGCCGGTCGCCGAGCACCCGTTCGGCGGGTCCTGGGGCTACCAGGTCACCTCGTACTACGCGCCGACGTCCCGTTTCGGCAGCCCGGACGACTTCCGCCACCTCGTCGACACGCTGCACGCCGCGGGCATCGGCGTGATCGTGGACTGGGTTCCCGCCCACTTCCCGCGGGACGCCTTCGCCCTCGGCCGCTTCGACGGCACCGCCCTCTACGAGCACCCCGACCCGCGCCGCGGCGAGCAGCCCGACTGGGGCACCTACGTGTTCGACTTCGGGCGCCCCGAGGTGCGCAACTTCCTGGTCGCGAACGCGCTGTTCTGGCTGGAGGAGTTCCACGTCGACGCGCTGCGGGTCGACGCCGTCGCCTCGATGCTCTACCTGGACTACTCCCGTCCCTCCGGCGAGTGGGTCCCGAACGTGCACGGCGGCCGGGAGAACCTGGAGGCGGTGGAGTTCCTGCAGGAGGTCAACGCCACCGTCTACCGGACGGTGCCGGGCGCGATGATGATCGCCGAGGAGTCGACGGCCTGGCCCGGGGTGACCCGCCCGACGCATCTCGGCGGCCTGGGCTTCGGCTTCAAATGGAACATGGGCTGGATGCACGACACCCTCGACTACACGTCGCGGGCACCGGTGTTCCGGACGTACCACCACCACCAGGTGACGTTCTCGATGATGTACGCCTACTCGGAGAACTTCATCCTGCCCTTCAGCCACGACGAGGTGGTGCACGGCAAGGGGTCGCTGCTGCGGAAGATGCCGGGGGACCGCCGGGCGCAGCTGGCGGGCCTGCGCGGCCTCTACGGCTACATGTGGGCCCATCCGGGCAAGCAGCTGCTGTTCATGGGCAGTGAGTTCGCCCAGGACAACGAGTGGAGCGAGGCGACCACGCTGGACTGGCACCTGCTGGGTGACCAGGGGCACAGCGGGGTGGCGCGCCTCGTGCGGGACCTCAACCACACCTACCGGGGGACCCCGGCGCTGTTCGAACGCGACACCGAGCCCGACGGCTTCTCCTGGATCGACGCGAACGACGCGGAGAACAACGTCCTCGCGTTCGCCCGCTGGTCCGCGAACGGCGAGCAGGTCCTCGCCTGCGTGACGAACTTCTCCGGCGCCGGCCATGTCCGCCACCGCCTCGGCCTTCCGTACGCCGGCCGGTGGCGGGAGATCCTCAACACCGACGCGATCGACTACGACGGCGGCGGCATGGGCAACCTCGGCGCTGTCACCGCGACACCGGTCTCCGCGCACGGGCTGCCGGCCTCGGCGGAGCTCACGCTGCCCCCGCTGGCCACGATCTGGTTCCTGTACGACCCGGAAAACCCCCCGCGGCCGAAGCCTGACACAGGCTGACGCCGCGGCCGAGCACGCCCGGCCGGCCCACCGCCGCCGGGCCTCGCCGCCGGGCGAGAACCTGAGGGCTGCCGCTGCTGTCGGGCAAGATGTGGAGGATTTCGGTCGCAAGAACGACCAACATCCTCCACTCTTCGGGCTGTGGCCGGGCTGCCGCCGTGACTGCCCGTTGCTGCCGGACAAACCTGAGGATCCTGGTCGCCAGCGCGACGAAAATCCTCAGATCTTCGCGCTCGCCAGACACGGGCCGCCAGGCTCAGCCCCGCCCGCCACCCGCCGCCCGCCAGACGGTCAGGCGAGCGGTCAGGCGCAGGTGGTCAGAACAGCGCGGCGGCCAGCGCCCGCCGGGCCGGGGCGACGGCCGGCTCGCCGTCACCGAGGGCCTGGAACAGGCCGACGAGGTGCGCCCGTACCTTCTCCCGGTCCTCTCCGGACGTCCGGCGGACGAGCTCCACCAGCCGGCTGAAGGCCGTGGCCGGGTCGCCCTGGGCCACCGTCAGGTCGGCCACGGCGAGCCCCGCCTCGACGTCGTAGGGGTCGGCGGCGAGCCGCTGGCGCAGCCAGCCGGCGTCGTAGCCACTCACCCGGCGCAGCAGCTCCACCTGGGCCAGGCCGATGGCGGCGTCCGGGTCGGCGGGCGTCTCGGCGAGCTGGGCCTGGAAGGCGGTCGCCGCGGCGTCCAGGTCGCCACGGGCCATCGCGTCGTGCGCCTCGGCGAGGTGGGGCGGCGGGGCCGCGCCCGCGGGCCCGCCCGGCAGCTCACCGACCGCGCTGAGCAGCTGGTCCAGCCAGCCGCGCACCTCACGCTCGGGGATGGCGCCGGTGAACTCACCGACGATCCGGCCGCCGACGACCGCCTTGACCGCCGGAATCCCCTGCACACCGGCCGCCTGGGCCAGGCCGGGGTTGGCGTCCACATCGACCTTGGCGAGCACCCAGCGCCCGCCGTCGGCCGCCGCGAGCCGCTCCAGCACCGGGCTGAGCTGCTTGCACGGGCCGCACCAGGACGCCCAGAAGTCGAGGACGACCGGCACCTCCATGGACCGGCCCACGACCTCGTCGTTGAACGTCTCCTCCGTCACATCCACGACGACCGGCCCGGTGGCACCGGCGGTGGGTGCGCCGGCCGGGGCACCGGCCGGGCCTGCACCGGGCCGCCCGACCGGGGGCGGCGGCGGTGCGGGCTTGGGGTCGAGGGGCACGGCGCCGGCGAGGCGCAGACCGCCGAGTGTGTCGGGCATTCGGCCCGGCCCGCCCCTGCGCGGCGAGCCGGGTGGGACAGGTGACCTCCGCTGCATGGCTCCATCGTTGCACTCGGTGGACGCGGGTCGGGTGCCACCGGTCGACTTTTTCCCGCGTGGCCATCCACAGCGGCCACACAGCGACCACGCAGTGGCCCCGCGGTTGCCTTCCGGTGGCCCCGCGGTGACCCAAGAACTTCGGCGGACCCGCCGGCCGGCGTCAGCCGGCGGCGAGATGCCGTTCGACGCTGGCCACCTTGTTGTGCAGGGCGTCGGTGACACCCTCACGAAGATCGGCCTTGAGCACCAGGCTCACCCGCCCACACCGGGCCGCGACGGCCTCGGTGGCCTGCCGCACGACCTCCATGACCTCGGCCCATTCACCTTCGATCATGGTGAACATCGCGTTGGTCTCGTTGGGCAGCCCGGACTCACGCACGACCCGGACCGCCTCGGCGACCGGTGCCGCGACCTCCTCGCCGAGACCGATGGGGGTGACACTGAAGGCAACAAGCATGTGGACAGACCTACCACGCCCACCCTGTCCCAGCCGGACACTCGCCACACCGGCAGATCTCCTGGGCGACGACACCGTCACCATCGGTTGATAACATCGGCGAATCAACCCGCCAACACCAAACCCGGGACAACGTCCGCTGACGGTACGCCCTACCATGACCCGCCGTGGGGTGGATGCAGATTTATGACGAGACGGACGAGGCCTAGGTGGGGCTGAGTACCCTGCTCGAGACGCTGACGGATCTTGTGGTGATCGTCGGCGGGGACGGCCGCGTCCGCGAGATGAGCAGCAGTGCCGCCGTGTTCCTGGGCGATCGGGTCGGCTCCACGCCGCACCTGCACGAACTGTCGGGTGTGGTGGAGCCCGGCTGTCTCTCCGACCTCGCGAGCCCCGTGTCGCAGGCGCTGACCCGCACCGCGGCATGGCGGGGCACCGTGTGGCTGATCGACGTCGCGGGGGCGGTGGCACCGTACATGGTGACGGCCAGGCTGGATCCGGCGGGCGGGGTCGTCATCGTCGCCCGGGACACCGTCGACGCCCGTGCCCGCGGCGCCGCGGAGCGGGAGTCCCGGTCGAAGGACGAGTTCGTCGCCCGGCTCGGGCACGAGCTGCGCACGCCGCTCAACGCGATGCTCGGGTTCGCGCAGCTGCTCGAGCTGGAGCCGCTCACGCCTGACCTGCACGAGGACGTCGAGCGCATCATCACCGGCGGCCGGCACATGCAGGCGCTCATCGACGACGTGCTGGACCTGGCCCGGCTGCGAGCCGGGCGAGGAGACATCAACAAGGGGCCGGTCAACGTCCTGGACATCGTCCAGGGCGTGGTCGAGCTGGTCGAACCACTGGCGGAGCGGCGCGGTATCCGGCGGGTCATCCAGCCGGCCCGGCCGCTCATCGCCGACGCGGACCGCCGCCGCCTCTGGCAGGTCCTGCTCAACCTGATCGGCAACGCGCTGAAGTACGGGCGGGAGGGCGGCAGCGTCCGGGTCGGCATCGTGCCGGTGACCGGGTCGCGGATCCGCATCGAGGTGGAGGACGACGGCTTCGGGCTCTCCCCGTCCGCGTTGTCCCGGCTGTTCCGGCCGTTCGAGCGGCTCGGCGCGGAGGACACCGGCGTCGAGGGCAGCGGGCTGGGGCTCGCCCTCTCCCAGGCCCTCGTGACGGCGATGGGCGGCGTGCTGACCGTCGCCAGCAGGCCGGGGTGGGCAGCGTCTTCGCGGTCGTCCTCGACGCTGTCGACGTCCGCTACGACCACGCGGACGAGGATCCGCAGGAGGCACCCGGCGAGCGTCAGCTCGAGCCTGGTGGCCTGCGCGTGGTCCACATCAGCGGCGATCCCGGGCTGCGCGAGCTCGTCACCGACACGCTGGCCAGCGCGCTAGGGGCGGACACGATCAGCGTCCCGCGCGGGGCGCTGGCGGTGGAGGCAATCCGCCGGGCCCGCCCCTCGCTGGTCCTGCTGGACGGCGACCTGCCCGACGTGACCGCCGTAGACCTGTTGCCGCGGCTGGCGGCCGACCCGGTGGCCGGGACGGTGCCGGCGCTCGTCCTGGCGGCCGAGGCGGACCCGGACGAATGGACCCGCCTGCGCCGAGCCGGTGCCACGCAGATTCTGGGCATGCCGCTGGACGTCACGACCCTGATCGCCGCGACATCCCAGCTCACCGCGCCTAGTACCGCACCCACGCGTAGCTGACGACTGCTGCCGGACAAGATCGGGACAAGATCAGAGGATTTTGGTCGCTGGAACGACCAAAATCCTCAACTCTTCTGAGCTGCAACGTCGGGCTGCCGTAGCTGCCGAGCAAGACCTGAGGATCGTGGTCGTCGGAACGACCGAAATCCTCAGGTCTTGCCTGGTAGCAGACCGCCGGGGGTGGGCGGGGTCACCTGCCTGCGGATCTCGGCCGGCACCATGGTGCGACAGGCCCTGGGACGACGAAGATCGTCGCCTCTTCGGGCGGGCGGGCGAGCGGGGCCGGCGGGGCGGGGCGCTCAGCCCGCCACGCCGGCCAGCAGGGTGTCCGCGGCCGTGAAGGGGTCGAGCTGGCCGTCGGTCACCTGGCGGGCCAGCTCGGCCAGCCGCTGCCCGTCGTCGAGGCGGCCCAGCCGCGCGCGCAGGCCGGCCAGCGCGAGCTGGGAGATCTCCTCGCCGGCGCGCCGCAGCCGGCGCCGGCGCAGCACGCCACTGGCCCGCAGCCAGGTCTGGTGGCGCTCGATGGCCGCCACCAGCTCGGGCAGGCCCTGCCCGCTCACGGCCGCCACCCGGATGACCTCGGGGTGCCAGTCCTCCAGCCCCCCGACAGCCCCGACATCCGCGGCAGCGGAACCGGCAGCGGCACCGGCACCGGCACCGGTGAACGCGGTGTCGGCGATCGACTCGCGGGGCCGGCCGGCCATCCGGACGGCCGCCACGACATCGCGATAGGTGTGGTCGGCACCGGGCCGGTCGGCCTTGTTGACGACCAGGACGTCGGCGATCTCCATGATCCCCGCCTTGGCCGCCTGGATGCCGTCGCCCATCCCCGGGGCCAGCAGCACCAGGGTGGTGTCGGCGAGCGCGGCGACGTCGACCTCCGCCTGGCCGACGCCGACGGTCTCCACCAGCACGACGTCGAACCCGGCGGCGTCGAGGACACGCAGCGCCTGCGGGGTGGCCCAGGAGAGCCCGCCGAGGTTGCCGCGGGTCGCCAGCGAGCGGACGAACACCTCCGGATCGTTGGCGTGCTCGACCATCCGCACCCGGTCACCCAGCAGAGCACCGCCGGTGAACGGCGAGCTCGGGTCGATGGCGAGCACGCCCACCCGCAGGCCCGCGGCACGGTACGCACCGACCAGGCCGGACGTCGACGTCGACTTGCCCACCCCG
The DNA here is from genome assembly GCF_000177675.1 of Parafrankia sp. EUN1f. Lineage (GTDB taxonomy): Bacteria > Actinomycetota > Actinomycetes > Frankiales > Frankiaceae > Parafrankia. The sequence goes on along the minus strand of NZ_ADGX01000134.1, from coordinate 4,812 downwards.
GGTGCCCCGGTGAGCCCGATCACCCGGGCCCGGCCCGTGTGCGGGGCGAGCAGGGCACTCACCTCGCGCAGGGCTGCCGAGGAGTCCTCGACGAGCGAGATGAGGCGGGCCACCGCGCGGCGGTCCCCCGCCAGCGCGGCGGCCGTCAGCTCCGCCGGATCGGCCCAGGCGGCCCGGGTGGCCCGTGCGGAGCCCACGCTCACGCCTGGGCGGCCGGTACGCGCAGCACCAGTGCGTCGCCCTGACCGCCACCACCGCACAGCGCGGCCGCGCCGACACCGCCGCCGCGACGCTGGAGCTCCAGGGCCAGGGTCAGGGCGATCCGGGCGCCGGACATGCCGACCGGGTGCCCGACGGCGATCGCGCCACCGTTGACGTTGGTGATGTCCGGGCTGATGCCGAGCTCGCGGATCGACTGGATGCCGACGGCGGCGAAGGCCTCGTTGATCTCGACGAGGTCGAGGTCGGCCGGGGTGAGCTTCTCCTTCGCGAGCGCGGCCTTGATCGCCTCCGCCGGCTGCGACTGCAGGGAGTTGTCCGGACCGGCGACATACCCGGCGTGACCGATCTCGGCCAGGATCGGCAGGCCCAGCTCCTCGGCCTTCGCCCGGCTGGTGACGATCACGGCGGCGGCGCCGTCGGAGATCTGGGAGGCGTTGCCGGCGGTGATCGTCCCGCCGTCCAGGAACGCGGCACGCAGCTTCGCCAGCGCCTGCGCGGTGGTGTCGCCCCGGACGCCCTCGTCGGCGCTGACGATGATCGGCTCACCGCGGCGCTGCGGAACCTCGACCGGCACGATCTCGTTCTCGAACAGGCCGTTCTTCGCGGCGGCGGCGGCCCGCTGGTGCGACAGCGCGCTGAACTCGTCCTGCTCGGCGCGGGTGAGGTTGTAACGGGCGTTGACGCGGTCGGTCACGGTGCCCATCGAGACCTGGTCGAAGCCACAGGTGAGCGCGTCGGCCGCGATGGCGTCCGTGACGGTGGTGTCGCCGTACTTCACGCCCGGGCGCAGCGCCGGGATCAGATGCGGCGCGCGGGTCATCGACTCCATGCCACCGGCGACGACGATGTCGAACACGCCCTGGTTGATGTAGGTGTCGGCGAGCGCGATGGCGTTGAGGCCGGAAAGGCAGACCTTGTTGAGGGTCATCGCCGGAACGCTCAGCGGTACGCCGGCCTTCGCGGCGGCGTGGCGGGCGGCGGCCTGACCCGAGCCGGCCTGGATGACCTGGCCCATGATCACGTACTGGACGGCCTCGGGTGACAGCCCGGCCCGCTTCAGCGCACCGGCGATCGCGATCCCACCGAGCTCGACGGCGGTGAAGTCCTTGAGGGCGCCGGAGAGCTTGCCGACCGGGGTGCGGGCACCGGCCACAATCACAGAACCAGGCATGACGCCTCCTCGGGTTCACGGGTACCGGTTGGCGCGGTACCGGCCCGCCACGGCCACCGGGTGGTGCTCGCGACCGCGGGCCGCGCCGCTCACACCACGGCTGGCCGGGTGGGGGGATGAGAAACTAAAGAAACTCTCCCAGCCACAATAACGTGATCTTGGTGCACGTGCCGGGGACGACAGCCGCCGGCGACCGGGCTCCGCTCCCCCCGTGACAGCCCCGGGCCGACGGCGGTTCACCCACCACCACGGCGGATTCCGACTCGCCATCCGGCCCGGCCGCAAGGCTCGTGAGCCGGGCCACAGCCGGTGAGTCACATCACGCGGAGGTCAGGACAGGGCGGAGAAGGTGCCACAGCCCGGCGCGAACACGGTGCCCACGCTCGACCCGGTCACCATCTCCTGGGTCACCTGACCGGCGACCAGCCCGTCCGATGTGATCTGCACAGCCGTGGTGACGGTCTGGTACGAGATGCCATCCGACGAGGTGCCCGAGATGAGCCGCAGCCCGCTGCCGTCGCACTGGAAGCCGAAGGCGCTGTCGTCCCGCACCCCGGCGGAGAGCCGAAGGTTGGCCCCGCCCACGGGAAGGGCCTGCGAGAGGACTCCGCCGGCGGCGTAGCGCAGCAGCGCGTACTCGTCGATGTTGTCCCGGCTCGAGGTGCGGACCAGGACCTCCGCGAAGCCGTCGCCGTTGGCGTCCACGACGGCGTGCACGGTCGGCAGCTGCAGGTTCGGCAGGTCGACCGAGCCGGCCTTTCCGCCGCGGGAGAAGACGACCTCGACCTTCGTGCCGTTGAGCCGGACCGTGTCCGCGGTTCCGTCGCCGTCCACGTCGTTCGCGAGGGCGGGCCGGTGCGCCGGCGACGGCAGGCTCAGGGAGCCGGAGCCGCCCTGCCCGGTGGTCGCGCTAGCCACCGGGCTGGACGGGGTGGTGCCGGTTCGTGGGGTCGAGCTGGTCGTCGGTGGTGGCGTGGTCGTGTGCTGCGGCCTGGTCCCGCCGGAGGGACGAGTACCGCCGCCCGAACCACCGCCGCCGACGGAGGGCCCGGCCGACGGGCCCGCCGTCGGCTCGACCATCGACGAGACCAGCGGCGGCCCTGCCGGCTCCACGACCTGCTCGGACGACGACTGCGGGCGGACGGCCACGAACGCCAGCGCGATCAGGGCTGCCATCACCACGCCACCGGTGGCCATCAGCGGCATCCGCCACCAGCGCCGGCGTTCCACACCGGCCCGGATCTGGTGCAACGCGTCCGGCGAGGCCCGGATCGGCTCCACTGCCGCCCGCAGGAGCCTGGTGAGCTCCTCCGGTTCGAGCCCGCTGTTCACCGCAGGCCCTCCAACTTGCCACTCAGGGCCGCCAGCCCACGTGAGGTGTACGCCTTCACCGATCCGACGCTGCAACCCATGACCGCGGCGGCGTCAGCCTCCGACATGTCCGCGTAGTAGCGGAGCACGACCGCCTCTCGTTGCCGTCTGGGCAGCTCCCGCAGCGCCTGCACGACCGCGGCGCGCTCGACGAGAGAGTAGGCCCCCTCCTCGGCGCTCGCGGCGTCGGGCATCGGCTTGGGTGCGTGCTTGAGCGCAACCAGTCGACGCCGGAGCGTGGACCGTGCGAGATTGACCACCGTCTGACGGAGGTAGGCGAGCGCCTTGTCCCTGTCCTGCAGCCGCCCCCAGGCGCCGTGAACCCGGATGTAGGCGTCCTGGACGACCTCCTCGCACAGCCCGATGTCATCCAGCAGCAGCGCGGCGAGACGGACGAGGGATCGGTAGTGCTCGGAGTACAACGCGGTCAGAGCGGCGTCCGCGTCCCGCGCGACAGCGCTACGGGCGGCGTCGCTCCGCGCAGGCACGGGTCGCCACCCTTCCACGACTGTCATGGGCGCGGTCACGGAAAGTCTGACGCGCGCCGAGCCTCCAAGGTTGTCCCAGAAGTTCTATCGCGTCGCGCGGCGCACTGACACCCCTCAGTTCATCTGGCCCGCCAACCCGCGGGTCGACCAGGCCGGGCGGGCTCCATCCGCCCTCGGTCCCCCGACCAGCACAGCCGGAGGTAGATCGATGATGAAGCACATCCTGGACGCGATCATGACGGGCGGGCAGCGGTCGCCGGAGCGACAGGCCGAGTTCGCGTCGCTGGCGGTGCCGGAGTCGTATCGGGGTGTGGTGGTGCGTAAGGACGAGGTGGGGTTGTTCGAGGGGCGGGTGTCGCGGGACAAGGATCCGCGGGAGTCGTTGCATGTGGATGAGGTGGCGACGCCGGAGTTGGGGCCGGGTGAGGCGTTGGTGGCGGTGATGGCGTCGTCGGTGAACTACAACACGGTGTGGACGTCGATTTTCGAGCCGTTGTCGACGTTCGGTTTCCTGGAGCGCTATGGGCGGACGTCGCCGTTGGCGAAGCGGCATGATCTGCCGTATCACGTGGTGGGGTCGGATCTGGCGGGTGTGGTGTTGCGGACGGGGCCGGGGGTGCATGCATGGTTCCCGGGGGATGAGGTGGTGGCGCACTGTCTGTCGGTGGAGTTGGAGCGGCCCGAGGGTCACAACGACACGATGCTGGATCCGGAGCAGCGGATCTGGGGGTTCGAGACGAATTTCGGTGGTCTTGCGGAGCTGGCGTTGGTGAAGGCGAACCAGTTGATGCCGAAGCCGGCTCATTTGAGTTGGGAGGAGGCGGCGTCGCCGGGGTTGGTGAACTCGACGGCGTATCGGCAGTTGGTGTCGCGTAACGGTGCGGGAATGAAGCAGGGTGACATTGTGCTGATCTGGGGTGCTTCGGGGGGTTTGGGGTCGTATGCGACGCAGATGGCCCTGCGGGGTGGTGCGATTCCGGTGTGTGTGGTGTCGTCGCCGGCGAAGGCGGAGATCTGCCGGTCGATGGGTGCGGAGCTGGTGATCGACCGGGCGGCGGAGGGGTATCGGTTCTGGTCGGATGAGAACACGCAGGATCCGCGGGAGTGGAAGCGGTTGGGGGCGCGGATCCGGGAGCTGACGGGTGGGGAGGATCCGGACATCGTGTTCGAGCATCCCGGTCGGGAGACGTTCGGGGCGTCGGTGTTCGTGACGCGTAAGGGCGGGACGATCGTGACGTGCGCGTCGACGAGTGGGTTCATGCACGAGTACGACAACCGGTATCTGTGGATGAGTCTGAAGAGCATCGTGGGGTCGCATTTCGCGAACTATCGGGAGGCGTGGGAGGCGAACCGGTTGGTGGCGCGGGGGTTGATCCATCCGACGTTGTCGAAGGTGTATCCGTTGGAGGAGACGGGGCAGGCGGCGTTCGATGTGCATCGCAACGCGCATCAGGGCAAGGTCGGGGTGTTGTGTCTGGCACCGGAGGAGGGGCTGGGCGTTCGTGACGAGCAGACCCGGGCTCGGCACCTGACGGCAATCAACCGCTTCCGCGGCGTGTA
>NZ_ADGX01000135.1 GCF_000177675.1 Parafrankia sp. EUN1f | reverse complement strand
GCCGGGTGTTGCGCACAGCCCGAATAATCTCGGAGCGGACGTACCGCAGGTAGGTACCCCGACCGTCGACGGCGAGATTGCTCTCGATCATTTATCTATCTCCTCGCGGTCGAGGCGGGGGCAGGGGTCGCGGCAGGGGCAGAGACCGGGGTCGGGTCGCTGGTGAGGGCGATGAAGGCATCCTCCAGCCCGGCACCGACAATCTCGATGTCGCAGGCGTCAGGCCAGGCGGCGAGCAGCGCGCGCAGCGCCCGGTCGCTGTCCGGGCAGGCAAGGCTGACCACATCACCGCGCCGCTCCGCCCGGGCGACCCCGGGCAGCCGGCGCAGCTCGTCGAGCGCGGAGACGTCCAGCCCGCGCACCGTGGCCCGGATCGTCCGGCCACCGACGAGTGCCTTCACCTCGGACGTCGGCCCGTCCGCGATCACCCGGCCGCGGCGCAGCAGCACGATGCGGTCCGCGAAGTCGTCGGCCTCCTCCAGGTAGTGGGTGGCGAACAGAACCGTGCGCCCACCAGCCGCCCACGCCCTCATGGCCGCCCAGAACGCGCGCCGGCTCTCGACGTCCATCGCCGCGGTGGGCTCGTCGAGCACGATCAGGTCCGGGTCGGGCAGCAGGGCGAGGGCGAACCGGACCCGCTGCCGCTGGCCGCCGGAAAGCCGGTCGGTGCGGGAGCCGGCGAGGTCGGTGACGCCGGCCCGGTCGAGCACCTCGTCGACCGGCAGCGCGCGTGGGTACAGCGACGCGACGTCGCGCAGCATCCGCCCGACGGAGACCCCTGGCAGCAGCCCGCCGTTCTGCAGCATCGCGCCGACCCGCCCGGCGGCGCAGGCCTGGCGCGGGCCGAGCCCGAACAGCGTGACCGCGCCCTCGTCCGGCCGGGTGAGACCCAGCAACATGTCGATCGTCGTCGACTTGCCGGCGCCGTTCGGACCGAGCAGCGCGACGATTTCCCCGGCGTCAACGGCCAGGTCGACGCCGTCGACAGCCCGGACCGCCCCGTACATCTTGCGTAGCCCGGACAGGCGGACACTCGCGGGAGGCTCGCTCGTCATGGTGTCGAGGGTCCTCTCCGGGCCAGCCTCACCCCAGTCATGGTCGTCACTGTTCAGCCATGACATGTGTCATGAACCATGACCCAGGCGAGTAACAGGAAGCGCCTCAGCTCCGGGACGGCGGGGCTTCTCCAGAGAGGGCTTCGGGGAGGGCTTCGGGCGACGTCCCGGTGGGCTGGCGCAGCGGAATCCGGCCGGTGAAGACGGTCGCGAGCAGCGCGAAGAAGACGAGGACCGCCAGCGACTCCCGCAACGCCGTCACGCGCGCGTCGGCGTTCTCCTCGACGATGGCGTCGACTGTCTGCTCGGGCACGCCGGCCGCGGTGAGCTTTGCCCGCAGATCTCGGTCGGAAAGAAACGGGGCGCCCTGGGCCAGCCTCACATTCGCCTGCGCGGCGAGGTCCGGCGGAACCGCCGGGTTTTCCCGAACTCCGGCGAGAAAGGACGCCGTCAGGCTGGCGATGAGCACCGTTCCGGCCACGGCGGTCCCGATCGAGGCACCCAGGTTCGTCACCGTGTTCTGCACACCGCCGACCTCCGCGCTGTGTTCGTCCGAGACGGAGGAAACGGTGACGCTGCCCAGCTGTGAGGCGAGCGCGCCGATACCCAGGCCGGCGAGCAGCAGCGGCCAGACCACGATCTGCGGCCCGGCGCCGAGGTCGAGCGCCGCGACCAGGATCACAATCCCGACGAGGAGCGCGAGAAAGCCGCCGCGGACAGTACGGCGCGGGGAGGCATGCGGAAAGGCCTTCGGGATGCCGACCGCGGCGACGAGCAACGTCACGGACAACGGAAGCAGCCAGACGCCGGTCCCGACCGCCGACAGACCGAGCGACACCGACAGGAACAACGGCACAACGAAGAAGAGCCCGGCCTGCAGAAGATACTGGAAGAAGAAGGACGTCAGGCCGCCGCGCAGGACGGGGCCGCGCAGCATCGCGGGGTCGAACAGGGACGCCCGCCCACGCGCGATCCGCGCATTCTCCCACCACAGGAACAGGCGCAACACCACCAGGCCGGTAAGCAGCAGCCAGAACGTCGGTGAGATCCCGAGCCAGGCGGGAGCACCGGCCTTGGGACGGAACAGTCCCCAGGATCCCGCCCGCAGAATGCCATACACCGCGAGGCACAGGCCGAGGGCGGACAGCACCGTACCCACCGGGTCGAGGCCATCCATCTCACCAGGCCGTCCAGCCGCGCCGGACCCACCGGACGCGCCGGACGCGCCGGACGCGCCGACCCGACCAGCTCCATCGGCCCCGCCAGCCCCGTCACGCCGCCCGGAGGGGGCCGCTGCTGGCCGTGCCGCGCTCGATGCTGTGCCCGGTGCCGCGCTCGGCGCCAGCGCCTGTTCCGGCGCGTCTGTCAGCTGGCGGGCGAAGAACAGGATGCCCAGCACGACCAGCACCTCTCCGGCGAACACCCAGCGCCAGGAGAGATAGGTGGTGAACAGGCCGCCCACGAGCGGCCCGGTCGCCACCGCGATCGCGCCCGCCGAGGCAACCAGGCCGTAGGCGCGCGGCCGGTCGGCCGCCGCGAAGTTCGACGCGACCAGTGCGACGATCGCTGGCATGATCAGCGCTGCGCCGATCCCTTCGAAGAAGGACCAGCCCAGGATGAGCACGGGCAGGTTCCCCGCGAGCGACGTCGTCAGCGACCCGCAGCCGTAGATGGCGCACCCCACGGCGAAGACCCGCCGGCGGCCGAAGACCCGGCCGATCCGACCACCTGTGATCATGAATGCCGCCATGACCAGCGTGTAGAAGGTGATGGCGGTCTGGATGCCGCTCACCGTGGTGCCGACATCCGCGGAGACCGTCGCGATCGACACGTTCATGACCGAGCTGTCCAGAGTCATCAGGAACTGCCCGGCGCACAGCGTGAGCAGCACCGTCCCACCGCCGGAACCGCCGGAACCGCCGGGGTCAGGGCCGGGGCCGGGGTCAGGGCCGTCTCCGGTCTGGGTCATAGCTGTCCTCCCCACCGAAGCATCTGGGCAGGTGCCGCCGCGGTCACCGCCATATCCGCCGCTTTTCTCCGCGTCCCGCCGATTCGAACCTCGTCGACGGATTCAGCGAGTCGACGGATTCAGCGACGAGCGCGGAGCAGCGGTCGGCCGCCTCATTGTCGATGCACCCGCCAGCCAGCACACCTGCTCAGAAACCTGAGCCGCCGCCCGGTGTCCCCTTGACAACGGAACGGCCGACCCAGCCGACGGAAGGTCGGAGCATCCACCGACGCTTGAAGGAAGGAAAAGGCGAGGAGATGAGGATTTTCCCCACCCCCACGACACCGCGGCACCGATTCACAACAAAAGGAACGAAGGTGACGTAAAGCCATCTTGACGATCCACAAAAACTGAGAATTTTGGTCGTTCGAGCAGCCAAAATCCTCAACACTTGCCCGCCAACAAACGCCAACCCGAAGCTCGCGATTCCGCGACAGGCGTCAGGACAACCAAAATCCTCCACTCTTCGGACTCGCCGTACCGCGCCACCGCGCTCGGAGATCCAGCCGCGTACTCGGTGAGATCGATCGGCTCGGGCTTTGGTGGCGCCGGAATGCCCGCCGCCTGGCCGCTGGGCCGCGCAGGGTCGCCCGACGATCCCGAGCCTTCACAGACGCCGAATAACAACGCCACCGCGAGGACACCGACAAGCCATCTAATACGCTGCCCACGAGCCTGCGTCATTTGTCCTCCTGAACTTCGGTGGGCCTTCTGCCCACATTTCCGGCGAGAACGTACCGACCAGGGCATTAGCTCGGCGTTAGCGCGCGGAGGCGACCGCGATCGCGGAGTCGGGACCCGGTCGAACGGCCGGTGGCAGGACGCCGGGGTCGATCGAGTCACGTGGCCGCTCGCCCGCACGGTGCACATCGGGCCAGAACGCCGAGCGCCGCTTCCCGCCCCTGTACTGTCTGGCACGCGTGCGGTATGCACGCGTGCCAGGTCAGATGGGGTGGAGGGCGGTACGGGTGACACAGCCGGGGATCTTCGGGCTCGGTACTCCGGAGCACTGCTATCTGGAGTTCTCGCTGCACCAGGACGCGTCCGCCGCCGATCTGGTCAAGGCGGTCGCGGGCCTGAGCGACCCGCTGTCGACCGGCGGCGGGGTGAACCTCGTCGTGGGCTTCCGGCCCGAGCTGTGGGCACAGGTCGCACCGGACGAGCTGCCTCCGGACGTCCGGAGCTTCACCGAGCCGATCGTCGGCACCGACGGTTTCCAGATGCCGGCCACCCAGCGGGATGCCTGGGTGTGGGTCGCGGGCGGCGACCGCACGGCGGTGTTCAACAACAGCCGCAACGTCATCGCCGCGCTCGCCAGCATCGCGTCGGTGGCCAGCGAGGTCACCGGCTGGGGGTACGAGCACAACCGTGACCTGACCGGCTTCATCGACGGGACGGAGAACCCGTCCCTGCTGCTGGCGCCGGGTGTCGCCGTGGTGGCGGCGGGCGGGCCGGGCGCTGGCAGCAGCGTGCTGCTGTTCCAGCAGTGGCGGCACGACTCGGACGCATTCCAGGCCCTGCCCGTCGAGGAGCAGGAGCGGGTGATCGGGCGCGCCAAGGCCGACAGCGTCGAGCTGGACGAGGACGTCATGCCCGCGACCTCGCACGTCTCGCGGACCGTCGTCGAGGAGGACGGCGAGGAGCTCAAGATCTTCCGCCGGAACACGGCCTACGGCGCCGCCACCGAGCACGGCACGATGTTCGTCGGCTTCAGCCGCGAGCAGCGAGTGCTCGACATCATGCTGCGCCGGATGGCCGGTGCCTACTCCGACGGCCTTCGCGACGAGCTCACCCGCTATTCGACCCCGGTGAGCGGTGCCTACTACCTCATCCCGTCGGTGGCCGCGCTGAGCCGCTTCGCCCCCGAAGACGAGGACTGAGCGGACAGGGGCTGAGTCAGCCAGGCCGTCTACGCCCCGGGGCGCTCGGCCGGCCGCGGCGCCGGTTCGGCGACGGGAGCGGACCGGCGTGCCCGCCGGCCGCGTGCGATCTCGGTGGCCAGCGCGTCGAGGGGCTGGACGAACTGGCCGAGTGGATCAGCGTCGCATGCAGCGGACTCAACGGGCTCGACTGGCACGGCCGCCGGGTCGACTGGCACGGCCGCCGGGTCGACTGCCCGGGAGGTCACGGCCTCCCGGGCGGCGCGCGCGAGGCGGGTGAACCAGTCCTGGGCGGCCTCGAGCCCGGCTGTGTCGAGGGCGTAGAAGCGGCGGGCGCCCGCGGCCCGCACAGTCACCAGGCCCGCGTCGCGTAGCACCCGAAGATGCTGCGAGATGGCGGGCTGGGAGATCTGCGCGTCCGCTCGCAGTGCCTCGACGACGGCCCCCACCGGCTGCTCTCCACCCGCGGCCAGCAGCTCCAGAATCCGTCGGCGGGTCGGTTCGCCGAGCGCGTCGAGGGCGAGGTCCACCTAGTTCCCGGAACCCGAGGAACCCTCGGAGTCCGAGGGTTCCTCGGGCACGGTTGTGTAGAAGGCGACCGTCCGTCCCGCGGCGTCGTGGGCCGGGCCGGGCTCGTCGCCGTCGCTTACAGCGGCGTCCGCCCAGCCGGCGGCTGACCTGCGGACGAACTCGATCCCTTCGGGCGACGTCGGAAAGGTGATCGCGATCGTCGGGTCGACCGGCGCGCCGCTTTCCAGGTGCAGGCCGAGGCCCATCAGCGCGAGGTCCCAGCCGACGCCGACCGCACCCGGGCCGAACTGCCCCCACATCTGCGGGTCGACCGGTGCCTCGTGGGCGAGCTCCAGGGTGGTGCCCTGGCCAGCCGGGGTGAGGGTGATCTCCAGCCACGACATCATCTCCCCGAACTCCCAGGTCACGGCGAACGAGTCGGGTGCGGTGCAGCGTTCGACCACGCCACCGGCGTTGCCTTCGAGCTGGTAGCGGCCACCGACCTCAAGGTCTCCGCTGACGGGCAGAAACCATCGCGGGATGCGCTCGGGGCTGGTCAGCGCCTCCCAGAGATCGAGCTGGTCGGTGGGATAGGTGCGGCGAGCCACGACGATCCTGGTCGCAGCCCCACCCCGGGTGGCGCCTCGAACTTCTCGGACTACCAGCCCGGCCGTGGCCGCGGGATCAGCGATCATATCTCCACCCTATAAGGAGAGGCTTATATTTCAAGCTTGTGCGCCTGCCGATTGTCGGGTGAGTTCAGGCGAGTTCAGCGGGAGGCACCGGCAGCAACACGTCCGGCGAGCCGCGCTGGCAGCGCGGACGAGCTCATCCGCGGTACCGCGGTACCGCGGATGGCGGAACCGCCCGGTCGATGCGGTTCCGCGGAGCCCCCCGGCACTGCGCGGTTCCGCGGAACCGCCCGGTCGTCAGACAAGCCCGGCGATGACGGCGCCGAGAGATTCGGCTGTCACGGCGCTGAACAGGCGCGCCGCGATCCGCCCGTCGGAATCGAGCACGAAGGTTGTCGGCAGGCCCGGAACGTTCCAGCGCGCCGCCACAGCGCCCTGCTCATCGACGATGTTCGGGTAGCGCACGGCGTTGTCGCGCACGAAGGCCCGGGCGGCGGCGGAACCGTCGGCCTCACGGTTCACGCCGATGAAGGCGACCTCCGGATGCGCCTGCGCCATCTCGACCAGCGCCTGCGTCTCCGCCCGGCACGGCCCGCACCAGGAGGCCCAGAAATTGACCACGGCCGGTCGGCCGCGAACGGAGGAGAGGTCGAACGCGTCTCCGGTGAGGGTCCGGCCGGACATCGCCGGCGCCGACTTCCGGTCAACCACCGGAAGCACCTCGGCGGCACCGCCCACCGACCCGCGCTCGGCGCGGCCACCCGCCGAACCACCGGCCGAACCGTCCGCCGTGCTCACCCCGGGCGAGCATCCCGCGAATGCCAGTACCAGGCCGGCCCCGACCACCAGCGCGAGAACTGCCAGGCGAGCGGATCGCGGTGGTAACCGTCGTTCGTTCTCCACAGGAGAGCACCTCATCGCCATTCCAGCCAGCCGACTTCTACAAGACGTAGAAGCTACCGAACCGGAATTGCACCGGTCTCGCGCCGATACAAGCGTCAGGTTATCCTGACATCATGAGCAAGAGCGGAAGTCCGTGGCAGGACGCCCGCCGCGCTTGGGAACACCTCGCCGGCTGGCATCGCACCCCCTCGAAACCACCCGCCGACAACCCCGACACCCCTGACAGCCCCGACAGCCCCGACAGCCCCGGAGAAGCGGCGCTGGAGGCGCTGACCGACATCGGCACGGTGCGCAGGCTGCTGGATCAGGTCGAGCTGGACGCGGTCCGCGCCGCCCGGCGGGAACGCAGGTCCTGGGCGGAGATCGCGATCCGGCTCGGCGTCAGCCGGCAGTCCGCCTGGGAGCGCTGGCACGAGCTCGACGATGAGATCGCGGGCCCACGTCCGCCCGCGGGCACCAGCGGGGAAGCCGGTGCCAAAGGCCCCGGCGGCAACGCCAGCGGCGCCGCTGGCGGCCAGTCCGGCGACGCTCCCGACGAGAACGCCACGCAGAGCCGACGGCGCTCGCTGCGCTTCGGGACGGAATCCCTGCTGGGCCGGGCGGCGAGCGAAATGCTGCAGGACGCGACCGACCAGCTTTCGGACGCGCGGCGGCGGCCACGGCGCCACTCCCGCCTCGTACCGAGCGTGATCGGCCTGTCCTGGGACGATGCGCGCGCCAAGCTCTCCGGGGTGAGCCTGATCGGGGTCGGGCCGGATCCCGACGGCCCGCCGGTTCCCGCCGACGCGCTCGACTCCGGTTCGGTCGTGGTGAGCCAGGTTCCCGCCGCCGGCACCCGGGTGGCGATCGGCACGATGGTGCGGCTCAGCCTCGGGCCCGCCGGTGGTTCCGCGGGCGTGCGCGAGCCGCGGCGGCCGGTGCCGTCGCCGATCCCCGCCCGCGAGATGCATCCCGAACCTGCCGACGAGGCGATCGGCTGACCCGCCACGAAGGCAGCGGGCACAGCCATGGCCGGTACAGCAGCGGCCACGGCGATGGCAGCCACAGCGATGGCAGCCACAGCGGGAGCTTCCTCGTCGCGGGCGCCTACCTGCTCGACTGCCTGATCAGCACACCCCGGCTGCCGGTGTGGGGGGACGACCTGCGCGCCGACGCGATCCGGACCGCCCCCGGTGGAAAGGCCCTCAACCAGGCCGTCACCCTCGCCCGGCTCGGTGCGCGGGTGACGGCCCTGGGATGTGTCGGAGCCGACGCGGTCGGCGCGGCCATCCGGGGCGCCCTCGCCGCCGAGGGCATCGACACCGCCGCGATGGCGGTCGTCCCGGGCCTTCCGACTCCGGTCTGCGTCGTCTACTCCCGTGCGGACGGGGAGAACGCCTTCGTATGGCAGGTGCCGGACGCCTTCGCCGTCACCGCCGATCTCGTCACGGCCGCCCTCGCCGACACCGCGCGGGCCGACACCACATACGCCGGCACCGCACAGGCCCGCACCACACACGCCGGCACCGCCCGCAGCGGCACCGGACACACCGAGATCGGCCCTGCCGCGCGGGCGGCGCGGCCACCGGAGGCGCTGTTCGTCACGCTCGACTCCCCTGAGCACATCGGGGGCGTGCTGAGTGCGGCCGGGGAGCACGGCCTGCGTGTGGTGGTGAATCCGGCGCCGCTGCCGGCGGACCTGTCGGTCGTCGGCGAGATCGCGTGGGAGCAGGTCGACATCCTGGTTCCCAACGAGGCCGAGGCGCGGGCCCTGCTCACGCCTCGGCGCGGTGCGCACGGGCCCGCCGCGCACCTCGCCGACGCCATCGCCGACGAGCTGGGCGCGGAAACGGTCTGCGTGACCCTCGCCGAGCGCGGGTGCGTCCTGCGGATCGACGGGAGCAGCACCGTCGCCCCCGCGCCACCCGCCGACGTCGTCGACACCACCGCGGCCAGCGACGCCTTCACCGCGGTGCTCTGCGCCCAGCTTCTCACCGGTGCCAGCGCCCAGGCCGCCGTCCGCCGAGCCCAGCACGCCGCCGCGCTCACCATCAGCCGCCCCGGTGCCTACGAGGCCCTTCCCACCCGGGCCGAGCTACGTGGCTGGCCCGACGAAGAAGGCGACCGGTAACGGCGGCACAAACCGCTGCTACCGGTAGCCTCACTCCGTCAGGTCACCGGTCACCGGTCACCGGTCAGCGGCCACCGCCTCCGCCGGGGACGCCGCCTGCGAAGCCACCGCCCGCGAAGCCACCACCGGCGCCGCCGGGGAACGTCCCGCCGCTGTTGTTGCTGCTGCCGCCGCCGCCGCCGCCGAACAGTCCGCCGCTGTTGGACGAGTCGTCCGAATCGTCGGAGGGCAACGCGGCGTTGACGTCGGCGAGGACGACCTGGTCACCGGCTTCGAGTCCAGAGGTCACCTCGGTCCGTTCGGGGCCGGTCGCGCCGATCTGCACCTGGACGGCCGTCGCCTTGCCGTCCTTCAGCACATTGACCGTGGTCAGCTGGCCAGTGCGGTGCACCGCGGACGTCGGCACGGTCAGGACATCCTTGACCTCCTTGACCGTGATCGACACGCTGGCTCCGGTGCCGTCGTAAAGGTTGGCGCTGCTCGGCTTCAGCACGATCCTGACCGGATAGGTCGTCGTCGACCCGGTGCTGCTGTTCAGCGCGCCGATCGACGACACCGTGCCGGTCAGGGGCTCCTTGACGCCGTCGACGGTGATGGTCGCCGGGTTGGACACCTTCACCGTGTCGACAGCGGACAGCGGGACCGTCGTGGTGATCTGCTTGTCGCCTTCGCCGAGCACGGTGATGGTCGCGCTCGACGAGAAGGAGCTGACCTCGCTGCCGACGGCGACCGAGATGGCGCCGACCGTCCCGCTGATCGGGCTGGTGAGCGTGGCGCCGTTCAGGTTCGCCTGGGCCACCGTGACCTGCGCGGCCGCCGCGTCGATGGCGGCCTGGTCGGCGGCGAGCTGCTCGGCGGTCGCCACCTGGGTCGTCCGCGTCGGCGAACCGTCACCCGTACCGCCGGACATCCCGCCACCGGAGGCGGCTCCGGTGCCACCGGAGCCGCTGCCACCGGAGCCGCTGAAGCCCGAACCATCGGTGCCACCGGTACCGCCAGTCGTGCCGGTACCGCCGGTGGCACCGGTGGCACCGGTCGTGGATCCGCCGGTGCCGCCGATCGCCCCACGCCCGTCCGTGCCCGGGGTCGCGTTCTGCGTCGCTGTCGAGCCGGTTCCGCCGGAGGGGCTGGCTGCCGCGGACGGGCGGCTACCGGTGCCCGTACCAGTACCAGTGCCGGTGCCGGTAACCGCACCGCTGCCGGTCGAGCCCGTCGCGGACGGCTTCGGGGAGGGAGCTGTCGAGGGCCGGCCGCCCGCACCGGAGCCGCCCGCACCGGAGCCGTTCGTGCCCGGAGCGGACGTCCCGCCGGAGGACGGCGAGGTCGACGGAGGCGAGGTCTGCGGCGCGCCCGATCCGCCGCCGGCGCTGCTCAGCGTGCTGACGGCCTTGTCGAGGTTGGTCTTCGCCGAGGCGAGACGCGAGGTCAGGGAGGCCAGGTTCGACCCGCCCGACGCACCGAACGAGCCGCTGAACCTGGTCACGAGCGCGTTGATCGCGTTCTGGCACTGCGTGACGTCGATGGTGCCGGTTCCGCCCACCTGCTGGATCTTCACGGTGTACTCGGCGCCGGCCTTCAGCCCGGTGAAGGTGTACGAGCCGGTCCTGGTCGCGATGACGGAGCCGTTCCGGCTCAGCGTCACCTTGTCCTGGTTGCCGACGGTGCCACTGATCGTGCCGGCCGTGGTCGGCGTCGCGGTGAAGGAGATCGGGGCGGGCGCGGCGCCACTGCCCACGGCGCAGCCGCCGCCCTGGGCGGTCAGCGCGGTCAGGTCGGCACCGAGATCCGCCAGCACACTGTCCAGCTCCGACTGGGCGGCGATCACGTCCTGCTGTGCCGCGGTCACCGCGGTCGCCGGCGCGCTCGGCTTCCCGGTCGTGGTCGTCGTCGCAGCCGCAGTCGCGGTCGTGGCGGCGGTGCTCGCGGCGGCGGTGCTCGCGGCGGTGCGGATGGCGGCGCCCGAGGAGACGCTCACGATGCGTCCCGCAGAGATCGTGGCCACGACCCGTCCGGTCTCCAGGCTCGTCAGCTGCACACCGGTGGAACCGCCAGACCCGGCAGACCCGCCGGAGCCGGGGGCGGTGGAACCGGACGCGGAGTTCGTCAGCAGGCTGACCGCGCCGTCCGACGACCCGGAGGTCAGGTTCGTCGACCCGCCCTGCGAGCCGCTGCTGGTGGACGTCTGCCCGGAGGCGTCGTTCGCCAGCGTCAGCTTCGCGTCGGCCAGGTTCTGGTTCGCCGCGTTGAGCGCGACCTGCAGCGCGGCCGGGTCCAGGTAGGCGAGCACCTGCCCGGCGCTGACCTTGTCGCCGATCTGCACCGGCACCGAGGTCACCGTCCCGCTGACCGGGAAGGCGAGGGTCGCCGTGTTGACCGTGCTCAGGGTTCCGACCGAGGTCAGGGTCTGGGTGACCGACGCGGTGCTCGCGGCGGCGAGCCGGTAGGAGGGGCCGTCGTCCCCGCTGGCCGCGAGCCCCGTTCCCACTCCTGCAGCGACGACCACCACCGCGGTCACCGCGACGGCCACACCCTTGCGCCGGGGCTTCGACCGGCGCCGCCGGCGCCGCACCGCAGTGGAGTCCGGCTCCGCCCGCACAGCACCGTCAGCCCGCACAGCACCGTCAGCCGCCGGCACAGCACCGTCAGCCGCCGGCACGGCACCGTCAGCCGGCACAGCACCGTCGGCCGGCACAGCACCGTGGGCCACGGCGACGTCGTCAGCCATTGGCGGTCCCGTTGCCGTTGGACCCGTTGCCGTTGGACCCGTTGCCGTTGGACCCGTTGCCGTTGGACCCGTTGCCACCGGAACCTGAGCCGGAGCCGTTGCCGCCGGCACCCCCACCGCCGCCACCGAACCCACCGCCGCCGAAGCCGGTGGTGCAGGTTCCGTTCGTGGTGTCACTCAGCACGATCCGGGTCGCGGTGACGGTACCGGTGTCGTCGGTGTCGCCGGTCACGACCGCGCACCGCCCGACCGTCGCCGCGTCGGCGGCCGCCGTGGCCGACTTGGTGTAGGTGGTGCTGCCGTCGACGAGCACCGTGTAGGTGACGGCCTCGTCGCTACCGAAGCTGGTGCCCGAGACGGTGATCGTGGAGCCGGAGATCGCGGTCACCTTGCCCGTCGCCCGGCCGCCGAACCCGCCGCCGAAGCCACCCCCACCCTGGCCACCCGGCGCGCCCTGACCACCGTTGCCGCCCTGCCCGCCCTGCCCGCCCTGCCCGCCCTGGCCACCGCCGTAGCCGCCGAAGCCCTGGGCACCCGGCGCGCCGCTCGGCATCGCGGTCGGCATACCGCTCGGCATGCCGGTCGGCCGGGTGCCGCCACCGAACCCGGTACCGCAGGAGCCGTCGGTCGACTGGCTGATCGACACGGTCGTGGCCGTGAAGGATGTCGGCATGGCCGTCGGCTGCGCCGTGGACCGCGCGCTGGGCGTGCCGGAGGCCTGCGTGCCACCCGTGGACGCGCTCGCCGCGGTGACGCACACGCCGGTCGTGACATCGCTGAGGGCCGCCGAGACCGTCTGGGTGAAGGTGGTGCTGTCGCCGAACTTCACCGCGACCTGGCCGGACTGCTGGTTCTGCACCTGCATGGTGCCCGAGTCGACCGCCGCGATGAGGCCGGACGCGGCCGCGCCGCCGGCCCGGCCGCCGCCGTTGCCCTGCCCGCCCTGCCCGGTCTGCCCGCCGCCCTGCCCGGCCTGCTCGCCCTGCGCGTTGGACGTCCCGGAGGAGCCACCGCAGCCGGCCAGCACAGCGGTCAGCATGGCGGCGGACGCGACCGCGACGGCGACGGACGCGCGACGACGCATGGGACGACGTCCACCCGTCGATGACCCGGATGACTCGGTCGACGGCACGGACCCGGTCGATGGCACGGAAGTGGGAACCTGGCCAGTCATGTTCTTTGTCCTCGTCATGGTGGGTGACTAGTCGCTGCGGAGCGCGTCGATGGGAGCCAGTCGGGCGGCCCGGCTGGCGGGGTAGACACCGAAGGCGACGCCGATGGCCACGGCGACGGCGAGGGAGCCGAACACCGCCCACCAGACGATGGCCACCGAGTTGTCGATGAACCGGGGCAGTACCAGGGCCCCGGTGATGCCCAGCAGGGCACCGACCGCGCCGCCGACGAGGCTGAGCATCGACGCCTCGATGAGGAACTGCCGCCGGATCGCGGCGGGCGGTGCGCCCAGGGCCTTGCGCAGGCCGATCTCACGGGTGCGCTCGGTCACCGAGACCAGCATGATGTTCATGACGCCGATGCCGCCCACCAGCAGCGACAGCGCCGCGATGCCGGCCAGCAGCACGGTGAGCGTCTTGCTCACGGACGTCGCCGTGTCGAGCAGCGACTCCTGGGTGGTGATCGTGAAGTCCGCACTGGACGAGTCCGTGATGCTGTGTTGGTTCAGCAGCAAATTGGTGGCTTCCTGGTAGGCCGCCGACAGCGTGTCCGCCGAGTTCGCCTTGATGTAGATGGTCGAGACCGAGTTGCGGGTCGTCCCGCCGAAAAGCCGGTTCGCCCCGGTCGACATCGGCACGATGGCCTGGTCGTCGAGGTTGCTCGAGCTGTCCGACCCGGCCGAGTCGAGCACCCCGATGACCTGGAACGCGATGTTGTTGATCGTCACGCTCTGGCCGACCGGGCTGCGCCGGCCGAACAGCTCCGTCGCCGTGTCCGTGGCCAGGACGGTGACCGCCGCCGACTGGGCTTCGTCCGTCGTGGTGATGAAGCGGCCCTCGGTGAGGGTGCGGCTGCGCACGGACAGCCAGTCCGGGGTCGTGCCGACCACGGTGGTCGTCCAGTTCGTCGAACCGTTCAGCAGCGACATGGAGCTCTGCTTGATCGGGGCGACGCCCTCGATGTCGGGGGCGGCCGTCTTCGACGTCAGCGCGGTCGCGTCGGACGTGGTCAGTGTCGACGAGGAGCCGAACCCGCCGCGCAGGCCCGTCGAGGAGTCCGTCGAGCTGCCCGGCGAGACGATGAGCAGGTTGCTGCCCAGGGAGTTGATCTCCTCGCCCACCTCGTCCTGCGCACCGACACCGAGGCCCACGGTGAGGACCACGGCGGCGATGCCGATCAGGATGCCGAGCACCGTCAGCCCGGACCGCAGCCGGTGCGTGCGGATGGCGTCCAGCCCGGTGCGGAGTGTCTCCAGCCAGCCCATCAACGGGTCGCCGCCTGAGTCGCCGGCTGGACGGCCGACGGGGTCGCCGCGGCGGGAGCCGAGCCAGCCGCGGAGTCGGAATCGATCAGCCCGTCCCGGATCCGAAGCACCCGCCGGGCCCGGTCGGCCACCTCCTGCTCGTGGGTGATCAGGACGATCGTGCGGCCCTGCGCGTGCAGCTCGTCGAAGAGGTTCAGCACGTCGCGGGTCGCCGTCGAGTCGAGGTTGCCGGTCGGCTCGTCGGCGAGAATGAGGGACGGGTCGCCGACCAGCGCGCGGGCCACCGCGACCCGCTGCTGCTGGCCGCCGGAGAGCTCACCGGGCCGGTGCTCGACCCGATCGGCGAGACCGACCCGCTCCAGCGCGGTGACGGCCCGGCCGCGGCGGACGTCCCGGCGCTCCCCCCGGTAGACCAGCGGCAGCTCGACGTTGCGCCAGGCGGACAGCGACGGCAGCAGGTTGAACTGCTGGAAGACGAACCCGATCCGGCGGTTGCGGATCTCGGCCAGGTCCTCCTCGGACATCGCGCTGACGTCCTCGCCGGAAAGCCGGTAGGTGCCGCCGGTGAGCACGTCGAGGCAGCCGATGATGTGCATCAACGTCGACTTCCCCGAGCCGGACGGACCGACGATGGCGACGTACTCGCCCTGGCCGATCCGGGTCGAGACACCGCGCAGCGCGGCGACGTCCAACGCACCGGCCCGGTAGGACTTGGACACCTGGTCCAGCTCGATGACCGGTGTCGCGGTCGCGTTCGCGGTCGCAGTCGCGTCCGCGGTCGCGGCGCCCAGCGGCACCCGAGCCAACGGCATCGTCGCCGGCTCCTCGTAGGTCACCGGGGTGAACTGGGACGGGACGTCCCGGGACTCGGCGCCCTTGGCCCAGATGTCCGTGGTCGAGGAGTCCGTGGTCGAGGTGTCTGCCGTCGGCGTGTCCGCGAGCCCCTGCCGGGGTGACTCGGCCGCCGCCGCGCGCTCACGCCTGCGCGATCTCCTGGCCATGTCAGTTGCCCCCGCCGGGGAAGCCGCCCCCGCCGCCGGCCGCTCCCCCACCCGGGAAGCTGCCGCCACCGGGGAAGCCGCCGGTGCCGCCACCGAAGCCGCCGTAGCCCTGGCCACCGTTGCGGTTGGTTGTGCCGCCGCCGGTGCCGGTACCGCCGGGAACCACGCTGATGACGTCGTACTTCACCTGATCGCCCTCGGACAGGCCGGACACGATCTCGGTGTAGCCGCCGCTGGCGGTTCCGGTGGTGACCTCGCGGGTCGTCGTCGAGTCACCGGAGACGAGCTTCACGATGGACTTGCCGTCCTGCTGGGTGATCGCGCTGGTCGGGATGACCAGGACGTTGCTGAGCTGCTTGTAGATCAGGGTCACGGTCGCGCTGGCGCCGGAGTGCAGGCCGGTGGGGCTGCCCGTCACCTTGATCACCACGGGGAAGGTCGCGGTCTGGCCGGAGCTGGACGCGATCAGACCCACCGACTCGACCGTTCCGTAGATCGTGCTGCTGGTCCCGCTCGCGGCCGCGCCCGAACCGGTGCCGGTGCCCAAGCCGGTGCCGGTGCCCGAGCCGGTGCCGGTGCCGGTGCCCGAGCCGGTGCCGGTGCCCGAGCCGGTGCCGGTGCCGCCGCCCGTCGTGCCGCCGTTGCGACCCGCGAACTGCCCGAAGCCTCCGCCGGTGGTGGAGGACGAGGAGCTGCTTGAGCTCGGCACGATCGTCGCCTGGTTGCCCTTGGCGATCAGGTCGACGCTGTTGGAGTCGACGGTCGCGTTGACGATCCACGAGTCGGTGCTGATGACCGTGATCTGCCCGCTCGTCGACGTGGTGGACGTGCTCCCCGAACCAGTGGACGTCCCACCGCCCGAGCCCGCTCCGCCCGTTCCGCCCGTGCCGCCGCTGCCGCCGCCGGACGACCCGGAGCTGCTCGAGGAGCCGGAGACCTGCTGCCCGACCACGAGGCCCATGCTCGTCACGACGCCGTTGACCGGCGAGGTCATGGTCGCCCCGGCCAGGTCCTCCTCCGCCGAGGTGACGCCGTCCGTCGCGGTCGTGACCGCCGACTCGTCGGCGGCGAGCTGCTCGCTGGAGGCGTCGGCGCTCTCGTCGGAGGCGAGCTTCTCCTGGGCGTTGGCCAGCGTCAGCTTCGCCTGGGCGAGGCTGGCGGCCAGCGAGGCCGAGTCGATCGTCGCCAGCTTCTGGCCGACGGTCACCTTGTCGCCCTCGATCACCAGGACACTGGTGACCTTGCCCGACGCCGGGAACGTCAGATCAGACTGGGTGGCGGGTGCGATCGTGCCGGTCGTGGAGATCGACTGCTTGATCGTACTGAGCTCCGCCGTCACCGTTCGCGAGGTGACAGTCGGCGTCGCCGCGTCCGCGTCGTCGGATCCACCACGGGTGACCGCGTAGATGATGATGCCGGCGGCGATGACCACCACCACGATCAGCGCGACCAGCAGTCGACGGCGCGCAGCCAGCCGGCCCACGAATGTCATGACCGGACGCATGGGGCCGGTATCTGTCTCTGCACGTTCGAGAGCCTCTCGAGGGCAGCTGTGGCCAGCCCGTGCGGAATCTATGTGTAGGCTATGAATCACCGTTTCTGTTGTTTAATGCATGAATTTGTGCTGGTACGCCCATGGGCACCCGGATCACCTTGGATCGGACGGCGGGCAGACGTTGATCCCGCCCCGGAATACCGCACACCGAATCCACAGCGACACCACCGGATCGACGAACATCCACCGATCACATGCGAACACCGACAGATCGACCACGCAGGCGAACCGACGTTCCCTCCTGATGCGCTGCCGGACCGAGTCCCGGCGTTCCGTGGCCAGTTCCCGGGACGGCGCTTGACCTGAAGCCTGGTTGAGCCTGCAGGATCAGCGCATGATCTTCACCACCGTCGAACTCGCGTATCTGGCCGGGCAGCGCCTCGGCCGGCTGGCCACCGTCGCGCCGGACGGCACCCCGCAGAACAGCCCGGTCGGTTTCCGGCACAACGCCGCCACCGACACCATTGACGTGCACGGGTACAACCTGGGCGCCAGCCGCAAGTTCCGCAACGTCGCCGCGACCAGGGTGGTCTCCCTCGTCGTGGACGACATCGCATCGGTCGACCCCTGGCAGGTGCGCGGGCTGGAGATCCGCGGGGAGGCCGACGCCGTCACCAGCGAGGATCCCCCGGAGGTATACATGAGCCCGGAGGTGATCCGCATTCGTCCACGGCGGATCATCAGCTGGGGAATCGACCCGGAAGCGCCCGGGATGCAGGCGCGCAGCACCTCATCCTGAATCCGCGCACGGCTGGCGGCGACTGATTCCCGTTGGTCCGGGGTATGCCCGAGCTGCAATGAACCTTTTCCGTCGCCAACGCGGACTCGCGGCATCCCTGGCCGTGGACCGTGAGGGGGAAAAGGCTCGATCCGGCCGGAACTTCCTCGATGACATGGCGTTTCATGCGCCGGGGGGAGCAGAGATGGCGTACCGGAAGAGCACCCGATTCCCACTGCTGATCGCCGCTGCCGCACTCGGTTCGACTCTTTCCGCGGCGCCCGCCCTGGCCGCGCCGGCGTCACCGCCACCTGACCGCGTGCCCACCGCCGCCGGCTGTTACTGGCGTCATGTGAGCGGCCACTGGGTCTGGGCGGCCGGCCACCGGCGCTGGGTGCCCCCGCGATCCGTCTGGGTCTGCGGGCGAGGGTAAGCCCCGGCCCGGTCGGCGGCCCACCCGCCGACCGGGCCGACCGCCCGTTCTCCGACCGCCCCTCGCCCGTTCTCCGACCGCCGTTCCCCGACCACCCACCCGCCGGCGGAACCTGCCACCGGAACCGCCTGCGTAGGAGCCACCGGCGGCGATACGGTCAGCTGCGCCGCGTCGCCTGCGGCACAGGTGAGCCGGAGGCGCCCGCGCATGCAGGTCCAGACGCCGTGCCGCGACCAGCGGTCCGCACCGACACCCGCGCGGCGCACGACCGCGAAGCCCACGACCACCGACCGCACGGCCATCGACCACACGGCCACTGACCGCACGACCGCCGGCCACGCCACCGCCGACCGCACGGCCACAGAACCCACGGCCACGGAACCCACGGCCGTGGAGGTGTTCCCCGCGATCGAGGACTCGGCCGGCGGCGGCCCCGGGCCGGACGAGCAGCGTCGTGGGCGTGGACGCGGACGGCGACTCAGGCAGCGGCTTGCGCGATGGCGTGCTCGGCGGCGCGAGCGGCGCCGTGGGCGGCGGCGCTCCTCGGCCGATGCCGACGACGGATGCGACGCTCTCGACGCGTGTGACGGTTGTGACGCCTGCGACGGTTGCGACGGACTTCCCGCCTTTCTCGCTCTGTCGACCTGGTTCACCGTGCTGTCGACGCTGGCAGCCGCCGGTGCCCGCCTTCGCCTCGGCCACACCGCGGGCACCAACCGCACCGGACGCACCGGACGCACCGGACGCACCGGACGCACCGGGCAACACGCCGGCCACGCCAGTCACGCCGGACACACCGGTGGATCCGTCGCGCGGTCGGCGTCCGTCCGCGGTGTGCTCGGGGCCATTCACCTGTACCAGCGGTTCGGGTCGCCGCGGATGCGGGCGCGGTGCCGCTACACGCCCACCTGCAGTGCCTTCGCCGCCACAGCGATCACCCGCCACGGGCTGGCCGACGGAGCCGCCCTGACCGCACGCCGGCTGCGCGGCTGCCGTCCGGGGGTCGTTGCGGGCACCGCCGACCCGGTTCCCTAAGCCCCGGCGGCAGCAGCAGCGGTGACGGCCGGCAGGCTGCGGGCGGTGACGGGGCCGTGTCGGTCTTACCTCGCGGGGAAGAACCAGAACATCGCGGGATGTGAGGGGACAGGTGGTCCGACCTGCCTCCCGTGCGGCCGCGCCGTCCGCTTCGAGGGAGGTCCCATGCCGCTCCTGGCCGACAAGGTCCTCGATCTGCCGTTTGATGTCGTGCCCGACCCGGAGGAGTTCATCCGGGCGGCGATGGAATGGCATTTCAACCCTGCGACGGGCTCCCCGTTCTGGCTGCGGCGAGCGGAGTCCCTCGGGTTCGACCCGCGGGCCGAGATCCGGTCCCATCATGATCTCCGGCGTTTTCCGAACGTCCTGCCCGATCTGCGGGACGTCCACGCGGAGGATCTCATTGCGCGGGGGTACGGCGACCGGCCGGACGTCGCGGGGTTCTTCGAGAGCGGCGGTACCACTGGCGCACCGAAACGAGTGGTCCTCATGCGGGAGTGGCAGGACCGCCTGCTGCGCTTCCACGAGGACGTCCTCGACCGGCACGGCATCGCGCGCGGGCTGAACTGGCTGGGTGTCGTCCCCTCCGGGCCGCACATCATCGGCGCGCTCTTCCGGCTGATCACCGAGCGGCACGGCTCGTACGTGTTCACCATCGACCTCGACCCGCGCTGGGTGAAGAAGCTCCTCGCCCAGCGGCGCCTCAGCGACGCCGACGCCTATGCCGAGCACATCATCGACCAGACCGCCGACATCCTGCGCCGGCAGAACGTCGGCGCCCTCAACATCACCCCGCCACTGCTCGAGCGCCTGTCCCGGCGCCGGGACCTGGTCGACCTGGTGAACGAGAAGGTGCGCGCCATCATGTGGGGCGGCGCGCACATGGACGCCGACACGCTGGCGCTGTTCCGCACCGAGGTGTTCCCCGAGACGATCTTTTTGGGCCAGTACGGGAGCACCATGTACCTGGGCTCCGCCGCCGAGCGGCCGAACCTGCCGGTGGAGGCGCCCTGCATCTTCGACCCGTACTCGCCGTACCTCACCTTCGAGGTCGTCAACCCGGACACCCTCGAGCGCGTCGACTACGGGGACCGGGGCCAGATCCTCGCCAGCCACGTCAGCAAGGGCTTCCTGCTGCCGAACAACCTCGAGCGGGACATGGCGACCCGGATCAAGGCGCTCGACGGCACCGTCGGTGACGCGGTCGCCGACGTCGCCCCGGTCGCGACCTTCGAGAACGAAGCTGTCATCGAGGGGGTCTACTGATGACGTCCGCGGTCACGTCCCCGGTCGAGCTCGCCGCTCTCGGCCCGGCCGGCGAGTTCCGGACCAGAAACCAGCAGGCGATCATGGATGTCGCAGGTGCACAGGTCGCCCAGCTCAGCCTCGTGCCCCCGCTGTACGTCCACCGCACGGTCAGCCAGCTGCGCGCCGCGGGCGTTCTGCCCGCCGATGCCTGGACGGAGATCCTCACCGAGGCGGCGAAGCTCTTCGCGAGCGCGACCATCGGCGGGCTGACCGTCGGGGAGTACCAGCGGCTGGTCAGCCGCGTCGGCGGGCTGCCGATCTCGACCGTGCGGGGGGCGACGAGCTCCACCGCCGAATGGATCACGAAGGCCGCGGACACCGTGGCCCGGGCGTGCCCGGTGGGAACGGCCAGCGACTGGCGGGATCCGTCCACCTGGCATGGGCGGGCGGTCTGGGCCCGCCGCGGCGAGGTGTTCGCGGTCCACGCCGCGGGAAACCATCCGGGCACGCATGCCCTGTGGCCGGAGGCGCTCACGTTGGGGTACCGGATCGCCGTCCGCCCCTCGCGCCGGGACCCGTTTACCCCGCACCGGCTCATCACCGCGCTGCGCCTCGCGGGCGCGCCCAACGACCAGGTGGCGCTGCTGCCCACGGATCACAGCGGCGCCGACGCCATCCTGCAGGCCGCCGACCTCGGGATGGTCTACGGCGGCGACGATGTGGTGAGCCGCTTCGGCGCCGACCCGACCGTCCTCATCCAGGGGCCGGGACGGTCGAAGATCCTCATCACCGCCGACGCCGACTGGCGTGATCACCTGGATGTCGTCGTCGACTCGGTGGCCCGCGGCGGGGGCACCGGCTGCGTCAACGCGACCGCGGTGTTCGTGGAAGGCGACCCGGCGCCCCTGGCCGAGGCCGTCGCCGACCGGCTGGCCCGCCTGCCGAGCCTGGCCCCCGAGGAGGACGCCGCCGCCCTGCCGGTCCAGCCACTGGCGAGCGCCCGGGTCGTCGAGGAGTACCTGGCCCGCAAAGCCGCCGGCACCCGCGCCTGGCTCGGCGGCGACGGCATCGTCGACGGGCTCGGGGACGGCAGCGCGGTGCTGCGGCCCGCCGTCCACGAGCTGGACTCGCCGACCGCCGCGCAGGCGGGGATCGAGCTGTCGTTCCCCTGCGTCTGGATCGCTCCCTGGACCCCCGACGCCGGCATCGCCCCGCTGCGGGACTCGCTGGTGCTCACCGTGATGACCCGGGACGGCCGGCTGATCGACCATCTGCTGAACGAGCCGACCATCCGGAACGTCTACCTGGGCGACCAGCCCACCGTCTGGATGGCCGCGGGCGTCCCGCACGACGGGTACCTCGCCGACTTCCTGATGGAGAACAAGGCGTTCGTCCGGAGCTGAACGAGACCGGGACGAGACCCACGCCACGCTGATCGCCCCGGCGCCGCGGGACGCGATAGAAGGGGAGCTATGGGAGCGAAGTACGACCCGGCGCGGATCCAGCTGGCGAACTACCCGTTCGCACTGACCATGCAGCCGCGTTTCGGTGACATGGACAGCCTCGGCCACGTGAACAACGTGGCCATCGCGGCGCTGTTCGAGGAGGCCCGCATCGCGATGAACCGGGCCCTGCTCGGCGCGAACCACGGCGGCCTGCCCCACGAGCGGCGTCCCCTCCCGGTGGTCGCGGCCCGGGTGGAGATCGACTACCTGGGCGAGGTCGCCTACCCCGGTACCTACGAGGTCGGGGTCGGCATCGGCCGGCTCGGCAACACCTCGATCCTGCAGGTGTGCGGGCTGTTCGAGGGCGAGACCTGCCTGGCGCTGTGCGACACCGTCATCGTGCACCGGTCGGAGAACGGCCCCGCCCCGGTGCCCGAGCGCGTCCGCAGCGTCCTGGCGTCCATGTCCTTCCCCGCCTCCACCCAGGTGCCGGCCGGTTCTGGAGCCTGACCAACCGATGCGCACCTTTATCGACGGGTGCATCAGAAACCGCTGGCGATGATTCCATGGTGGCGGAACGTCATCCCGTTCATGTACTGAGACCGGCACATCGTCGTCGCCTGTGACGAGCGGGCAGGCTGTTGAGCTGAGGCCTGCACACCGACCACGCTGACGTCGTTCATAAACGACCTCGTAATCCCGTAGTTGACGTCCTGTCGCCGACCGTTCCCTTTTACCGGGGGTCGGTTGTTCACCTCGACTGGTCGTTTCCACCCGACATACCAAGGTCGACGGTGGTGCTCTCCCCGTCGAGGTACGAATGCGGCCGCACCTCGTACCGGCGGCCGGTCGGACTCGTCCACCGGAACACCCCCGGCCAGGGCTGGGTCACCTGCCATCGGCTGTGATGACGCACCCGATGATGCCGCCTGCACAACGGCCCGAGGTTCTCCACCAGGGTCTTCCCGCCCCAGGCGTAGGGCCGGGTGTGGTCCAGATCGCAGCGCCACGCCCGGCGTGTGCAGTGCGGGAACATGCAGCACGGGTTCCGGGCCTGCACATGCCGTTTCTGCCCCGGACTCGGATACCGCCGCTCTCCCAGCTCCACGAGATGACCCTGCTGGTCTGTGAGCATCCGCCGCCATGTCGACGTCGGCCGCGACGCGATCTCCCGCGCCACGGTCGCGGGGATCGGCCCGTACCCCACCAGCTCCCCCGACTCTGCATCCAGGCCGAGCAGGGTTCCGATCGGAACGATCACCTGCACGTCCGCG
>NZ_ADGX01000136.1 GCF_000177675.1 Parafrankia sp. EUN1f | reverse complement strand
GGCAAGGGCCGCATCTTCGACGCGGCCGAGGCCACCGCGGTCGCCTACAGCCGCGCCCTCGACCAGGGCGGCCCGGGCCTCGCGCTGCGGCTGAGGCACGCGCTGTTCAACCGGCTCGTCTACGGCAAGCTGCGGTCCGCCCTGGGCGGCAACATCACCCACGGGATCAGCGGCGGTGCTCCGCTGAACGTTCACCTCTGCCACTTCTTCCGCGGCATCGGCTTCCTCATCCTGGAGGGCTACGGCCTGACCGAGTCCACCGCCGCGGCCACGGTGAACCGGCCGGAGTCGCTGAAGATCGGCACGGTGGGCCTCCCGCTGCCCGGGGTCACGGTCCGCATCGCCGACGACGGCGAGGTGCTGCTGCGCGGCGACCTGGTGCTCAGCGGCTACCGGAACAACGAGACCGCCGGCAAGGAGGCGCTGGACTCCGACGGCTTCCTGCGCACCGGTGACCTCGGCTCGCTCGACGAGACGGGGCATCTGCGGATCACCGGCCGGAAGAAGGAGATCCTGGTGACCGCCGGCGGCAAGAACGTCGCCCCGGCACCGCTGGAGCAGCGGATCGGCCAGCACCCGCTGGTCGGGCAGGCGATGCTCGTCGGCGACCAGCGGCCGTTCATCGCCGCCCTCATCACCCTGGACCCCGAGGCGTTCGCCACCTGGCTCAAGACCAACGGGCGCCCGGCGACCGCCACCCCCAGCGACCTCGCGAACGACCCCACGCTGGTGGCCGAGATCCAGCAGGCCGTGGACGCCGCGAACGCCACGGTCTCCCACGCCGAGGCGATCAAGAAGTTCGTGATCCTCCCGTACGACTTCACCATCGCCGGCGGCGAGCTGACCCCCAGCCTCAAGGTGAAGCGCAACGTGGTGATGGAGCGCTTCGCGGACACGGTGGAAGCCATCTACGCGACGCCCCGCGTCACCACCTGACGCCGCACGACCGACTGGCCGACCGCCCGGGCGCCCGGCCACCCGGGCCGACGGCCAGCCCGGCCGGGCGGTGGGCTCGGCCGGGCGGTGGGCTCGGCCGGGCTGGACGCCTGTTCAGGCGAGCAGCAGCTCATGCAGCTGGCTCGCCAGGACGTCCCATCGCCAGCGCAACTCGACCCACGCGCGCCCCGCCGTGCCCATCGACCGGGCCCGGTCCGGGTCGGCCAGGAGATCACCGACCGCGCGGACCAGCCCGCGCAGATCCCGGCCGTCGACGACGACTCCGGTGCGCTGGTCGAGGACCGCGTCGGGGGCACCCCCGCTGCGCCCGGCGACGACCGGCAGGCCCGTCGCCGACGCCTCCAGGTAGACGATGCCCAGCCCCTCGACCTCCAGCCCGGCCCGCCGGTTTCGGCACGGCATCGCGAACACGTCGCCGGCCGCGTAGTGGGCCGGCAGCTCCTCCCAGGGCACCGAACCGGTCAGCACCACATGGTCGGCCACGTCGTTCTCACGGATGAGCCGGGCGAGCTCCTGCCGGTACGGCCCGCCACCGACGAGCAGCAGCGCGGTGCCCGGGACCCGGCGACGCAACGCCGGCAGCGCCCTGATCAGCATGTCCTGACCCTTGCGAGGCACCAGCCGGCTCACGCACACGACCACCGGACGACCGTCGAGCTGGTAGCGGCGGCGGATCTCGTCCCGGCCCTCCCCCGGGCGGAACAGCGCGGGATCAACCCCGCTGGGCAGCCGGGCGAGGTCAGGGCGCGCACCGAGAGCCGGCGCGAGGCGCGCCCGGGTGTAGTCGGTGAGATAGGTGACGACGTCGGTGGTCGACCCGATCCGCCGCAGTAACTGCCGCGGCCCGGGCAACGCCGCCCAGCCCACCTCGTGGCCGTGGGTGCTCGCGACCACCCGCCGGGCGTCGATCTCGCGGCGCAGCCGGGAGCCCAGCAGGCCGAGCGGCGCGGCCGCACCGAACCACAGGGTGTCGCACTTCTCGGCCCGGGCGATCTCCCGGGCACGGCGTAGCACATCCGGTGTGGGCAACATCAGGGACGTCGGATGCCGGATGACGGGGAAGGGCGCCGCCGCGTCGAACTCGGCGGCTCCGCGCCAGGCCGGTGCGTACACGACGACCTCGTCCGGCGGAAGGCGCGAGGCGAAGTTGTGCACATACGCCTGGATTCCGCCCGGACGGGGCGGAAAATCGTTGGTCACCGTGAGCACCCGCACGCGGTCATGCTCCCGCATCACCCGTGCCAGGGGCCGCGTGGGACGCGCTACTTCTCATCCGGCGTCTGAACTTCACCCAGCCCGACGACACCAGGCATCCATCCGCACACGGATCGCTGCCGTTCGGACCGTTGACCTGCCCGCCGCGCCTCCGCGGACATCAGCCAGAAACCGGACGACCGCGGGGTGACACGCCCGGAAAGGATCAGGCCGCCTCGAAGCCGCGCGGCATGCGAATCAGGCCGCCGGCGGCCAGCACCGCCAGCGCCCGGCGCTCGTCGTCATCCCACTCCCGCGCCCCACTCGGCGTGGCCAGCAGGATCGTCATCACACAGCCCTCGCAGGCGGCCTTCTGCGCCGTGCACGTGTCGCAGTCGATCAGCATCGTGCTCACCTCTCGCCCTCACGGCGCCGGCCCGCACCGGCCAGCCCGCACCGGCCTCGCGACCACGCCGAAATCGGACACCAGTTCGACAGGTGTCACGCTAGAGCGGGGGTACGACAGTTTTCGGCGTCGGTTCTCGGCGGCGTCGGTTCTCGGCGCGGCGTCGGTTCTCGGCGGCGTCAGCGGTCCAGGCGGGAGAGCAGGGCGTCCGAGGAGACCGTGCGCGCCCCCAGGGCCGCGCAGTTGTCCGCGACCTCGCGATCGGACGTCACGATCGCGACCGGGCGACCCTGCGGCTCGGCCCGCACGAGACGCCGGATCTCGTCGTCGGCGAGCTCGCCGGCCTGGCTGAACACAACCCGCACGCCACGCGGCATGGCCACGCCGACCGGGCGGGCGAGGACAGCCGTCGCGTCGAAGACCACCGTCACCTCCGTGTCCGGCGACCGGCCCGCGAGTGCCCCGAGACCGGCCAGCAGCCGCGCCCGCTGCGCCTGCAACGTCAGGCTGCCGTAGCCGCGCTTGGTGACGTTGTACCCGTCGATGATCAGATGCAGGCCTGGAATCGCCAGGACGTCGTCGATGATGGTGGGGTCGTCCTCGGTGCGCCCCCGCCCGCCGACGCCGGAGAACGGGTCGAAGGCCCGGCCGCCGCTTTCGGAGCGCACGAGCAGGTCGGCCGGCCGCGCGACGGTCGTCGGCAACGACAGCTCCCGCCGGACGCCGTTCGCCGCGGCCATCAGCGTGTCGAGCAGCACCCGTAGCCGCGCCTCGTCCATGCTGCGCGATTCCCGGTTGTCGCGGCGGGTCGCGGAGGCCGCGGCCTCCAGGTCGCCGATCTTCGCCCGCAGCCGCCTCGCCTCGGCCTCGGCCTCCCGGGCGGTCTGCAACGCGGCGTCCCGTGCCGCCTCCGCGGCCAGGCTGATCTCCCGCGCCGTCACCTCGGCCCGCCGCACCCGATCGGCGGAGGCCCGCAGGCGGCGACGACCCTCCTCCACCTCCGCCCGGGCCTGCTCGAGCTGGCCCCGCAACTGCTCCTGCTCGGCGCGCGCCAGCCGCCGGACTGCCTCGACCTGTTCCTCGAGGCGGCGGATCTCCTGCGCCGCCGCGTCGATCCGCGCCGAGGTGACCTCCTGCGCCGAGGATCGGGCCGCCTCCTCCACGAGCACCGCCCACTCCGCGGTCCGCAAAATGTAAGCGATGGCCGCCACCTGAGCGGGCGGCGCGGCCGGCGGCGGACCGTCCGGGGCCGTCACAGCGGCGACGAGGTCCGGGTTCGTCCGACGCACCCAGTCCGCCACCCGGCCCCGGAAATGGGCGTCGTTCTCCATGGCTGAGGCCAGCGGCACGGCACCGAGACGGGCTCGTCGTGACGGCTTGAAGCGGCGCACGGCGAGCAGGCTCGGCGGGACGACCGACTCCGCGAGGTCGGCCAGCGTGTCGGCGGCGTAGGCGACAACCTGCGCTCGCACATCCGCGGGCAGCGTGTCGTTCATCCGACAGCTCCGACTCGCCGGGATTGCCCGACTTGTCCGGCTGGAGAAGAAGCCAGCACGAATCGCCGCAGGCCCCCCGGCTCAGACACGCCACGGGTCGGGACGCCGACCACCCGCAGCCGGTCTGACGCACGAGGCGATTCCACGGGCACGGGGACTCCGGAACGAACGACGACAGCGACGGTCCAGAGTATCGGTCGGTGCACCCACGCCTCCCCGACGCCTGAGGTCGCCCGGCCACTGCCGGTATCTCCGCGCTTCCCCGACCGTGACCTGCTCGGCCGCGGCCGGCCCCCCGTTGCTCCCTGCCGGTCCACCCTCGCCTGCCCGTCCGCCGCCCGCCCGTCCACCCTGGCCTACCTGCCCGCCCCGACCTCCCCGCCCACCCTGACCTGCCTGCCCACCCGGATCGACGCCCACCCGCGCCGCGGGAACACGTACCGAACGACACCCCTCACCGAACGGCGTGCAGGAACAACAGTGCGCGGCGATCAGCAATGGGGCCGGCCGTGAACGCAACGCGCCAGACGCAAACGGCGACGAGTCCGGCCAGAAAACGGGCGGCATTGTGCGTCCAGAGTGCGCCGAGCGCGGTCCCTCCGTGTCCCGACCGGAGCAGCAACCGCTTCACCAAGGCCGCTAAGGACGGAAAAGAGGCCCATTGTCCGCGTTGATATACGTCTTATGTAACCTCGCCGTGGTTATTTGTGCTCCGCCTCGTTGGACGCGCGACGGCGGCCGTCGAGAGGACCTGTGTGACCGACCAGAACCCACCCGGCCAGCCTGCTCCCGGCCTGGACAACCAGGAGACCCAGCGGGCCCCCAGCACCTCGTGGCAACAGCCGGCAGGCGCTGGAAGCCCGGCGGCCAACGCCGGTGCGACACCTCCGCCCGCGCCGGTGCCGCAGTGGGGAGGTGGCACCCCGGCTCCCGGTCAGGAGGGCGGCTGGCCGTCGCCACCGCCCGCCGGCGCCTGGGGGGCGCCGCCCGCAGCCGGTCCCACCCCGGAAAGCTCGTGGCCGGGGGCCGGGCAGTCGCAGCCACAGCAGCAGTGGCCACCGCAGAGCTCTGACACGCCCTGGGGCCAGCAGGCACCGCCCGCCACCGGCTGGCAGCAGCCCGCCGGGCAGGCGCAGCAGGGCGTGCCGGCCGGCGGCTGGCCGCAGCCCGGCGGCTACCCCGGCCAGTACCCACCGGCCGACTACCAGGGTCAGCCCGGCCAGTACCCACCGGCTGGCTTCCAGGGCGCGCCCGACCAGTACGCGCAGGCCAACTACCAGGGCTACCCGCCGCAGGGCCCGCCGTCGGCGCAGCCCGGGCCCGGGCAGTTCCAGGAGCAGCCGGGACAGTGGCCCCAGCCCGCGGGACCCACGCCGGCAGCGCGGCGGCGCAACCCCGCGGTGATCATCGTTCCGCTGGCGGTTGTCGCCGCGGTCGTCCTGGGCCTGGTCATCGCCTTCGCCACCAAGGGCGGCGGCGATGACTCCGACCAGACCGTCGCGGCGTCCACTCCCGGCACGGTCACGCTGCCCAGCCTCGCGGCGAGCGCTGGCGCGGCGCCCGGCGGTGCCGCCGCACCGGGCGCTGTCCCGCCAGCAGGTGGTGCCACCGCGCCGCAGCCGTCCGCGCCCGGGGGCTGCACGCCGCTCACCCCCGCCAACCCGCCCGCGGGCGTGGCCGGGCTGGGTGGCTCGTCGTCGGTCACCGGCAAGGGCACGTCCTCGTACAGCACCTTCGACGCCAAGGCCACGCTGAACTCGGTCTGCACCTCGACGGCGAGGGTCGAGGAGTACGGCGACCCGCCCGTCCAGGGAGCCTTCTACGTCCTGAACGTGACCGTGGAGGTCAGCGCGGGCGACATCTCGGCCGCTCCCGACGACTTCTACATCCAGACCACGGACGGCAGCCGGTACGACGGCGAGTTCAGCTCGCTCGTGCCGAAGCTCTACACCAGCAACGTCAAGGCCGGCCAGAAGGTCACCGGGTTCGTGCTCATCGACGCGCCCCTCGGCCACTTCACGCTCAACTGGGAGCCGCTGTTCGCGGTACAGCCCGCGAAGTTCCAGCTCTGACCTGACCGTCGGCGCACCGACTCCACCGTCGGTGCGCCGGCCACCGAACAAGGCCTGAGGATCCTGGTCGCCATAGCGACCAGGATTTTCTGCTCTTCCAGCCGCCGCCGGCGAATGATCAGGGCTGGCTGTGGCCCTGCGCCGCGAGCGCCGTGCGCAGCCGCTCGGCCGCGTCGTCCATCAGGGCCGGGTCGGGGTCCCGGTCGGCGAGCGCGAAGCTCAGCTGCGCCTCCGACTCGATGGGGATCAGGTGCACGTGGGTGTGCGGAACCTCCAGGCCCGCGATGATCGCGGCCACCCGGCGCGGCTTGAACGCCGCGTCCATCGCCCGCCCGATCGTGGCCGCGGCGGACCACACGGAGCGCACCACCTCGTCGGGCAGGTCGATCCAGTGGTCGATCTCCAGCCGGGGCACCACGAGCGTGTGACCGGGGCGGACCGGCGCGATCGAGAGGAAGGCGACCGAGACCTCGTCCGAGTAGACGATGCGACCGGGCAGCTCGCCGTTGATGATCCGCGTGAAGACACTGGCCATAGCGGGACCCTACCGAGATCGCCGCCACGGCACGCTCGCCGCGACACGACGAGCGTGCCCAAATTGCACTTTTGTTACAAAACGGCAAATGCGCACACTGTACCCACGAGTAGGACACGCCGGATCCCCACCAGTGCACCAACTTGCCCGGCCATGCGGAATGATGCTTCAGGTGGCCAGGTTTGAGACGAACGGCATCAAGGTCGGTCGAATCAGTGTCGACTGTAGCGATGTGGGCACGATGGTCCGCTTCTGGTCCGCGGCTCTGGGCTACGAGGTGTCGGAGCAGGCACGTGACGCCGCCCTGCTGCACCACCCCGCGGGAGCCGGGCCCAAGCTCCTGCTCCGGCAGCGGGCCAGGCAACGGTCCGTGCGCTGGCCGGGGCGCCGCGGCGCCCGGCGCGACGAGCACGACACAGCTCAGGACGAGGACCCCAACCGCCTGCACCTGGAGCTGTTCGCCGCCGACGCCGAGCGGGTGGTCGGCTGGCTGGCCACGCTGGGAGCCCGCAAGCTGTCCCGGTACGAGTCGCACGGCGAGACCGGCTATGTGCTGCGCGATCCGGAGGGCAACGAGTTCCGCGTGATGAACGCCGGGCCCACGGCGTTCGCCCGCCCGTTCTCCTGAGGCCCGGGACAGCCCCTCCCGACCCCGGCGATTCCCGGCGCAGCCGTGCCCGATGCCCGGGACAGGCCCTGGCGAGACCTGTCGTACCCGCCGCCTAGGGTGTGGCCGTGTGCCCTGTTCCTGCCCGTTCCGGTGCAGCTCCGCGCCAGGCGAGTCTCGCCGATCTCGGCCGCCCGCTGTCCGACCTGACCTTCGTCGTCGTCGACCTGGAGACCACCGGTGGTTCCCCGGCGACGTCCGAGATCACCGAGATCGGCGCGGTGAAGGTCCGCGGCGGGCAGGTCCTGGGCGAGATGTCGTCCCTGGTCCGGGCGTCCACGCCGATCCCCCCGGTGGTGTCGGTCCTCACCGGGATCACCGACAGCATGCTGGCCACCGCGCCGACCCTCGACGAGGTCGTGCCGACCTTCCTGGAGTTCTCCCGCGGGGCGGTGCTCGTCGCCCACAACGCCGCCTTCGACCTCGGCTTCCTGCGCGCGGCGGCGCAGGCGTGCGGCTATCCCGTCCCGGCCTGGGAGCATCTCGACACGGTGCTCATCGCACGCCGGGTGGTCACCCGGGACGAAGCCCCGAACTGCCGCCTGGCATCGCTGGCCACGCTGTTCGGCAGCCCGACCGAGCCGAACCACCGGGCCCTGGCCGACGCGCGGGCCACCGTCGCCGTCCTGCACGGGCTGTTCGAGCGGCTGGGCAACCTGGGCGTCACCACGTTGGAGGACGTGCGGGAGTACAGCGCGCGGGTCTCCCCCGCCCAGCGGCGCAAGCGCCACCTCGCCGACGACCTGCCGACCGGCCCCGGCGTCTACGTGTTCCGCGACGGCGCCGACCGGCCGCTCTACGTCGGCACGTCCCGGTCGGTGCGCTCCAGGGTGCGGACCTATTTCACCGCCAGTGAGCCGCGCAGCCGGATGGCCCAGATGGTCGCGCTCGCCGAGCGGGTCGACGCGATCGGGTGCGCGCACGCGCTGGAGGCCGAGGTGCGCGAGCTCCGGCTGATCGCCGAGCACAAGCCCCCGTTCAACCGCCGGTCCCGCCATCCGGAGCGGGCGGTCTACCTGCGCCTCACCGACGAGCTGTTCCCCCGGCTTTCCCGGGTGCGCTCCGTCGGCGACGGCGTGACCTACCTGGGCCCCTTCGGCAGCACCCAGGCCGCGCAGGAGGCCGAGATCGCCCTGCTGGCCGCGGTGCCACTGCGCCAGTGCTCGGCCCGGCTGTCACCGAGCCGGCCGACGGCCGCCTGCGCGCTGGCCGAGCTGGGCC
This sequence comes from Parafrankia sp. EUN1f, assembly GCF_000177675.1. Classification (GTDB taxonomy): domain Bacteria; phylum Actinomycetota; class Actinomycetes; order Frankiales; family Frankiaceae; genus Parafrankia. The sequence goes on along the minus strand of NZ_ADGX01000136.1, from coordinate 14,253 downwards.
GGTGCGGGGCGCCCTGCGACGGCCGGCAGGGCGTCGCGGAGTACGCCGAGGTGGTGGGCGCCGCCCGGGAGGCGATGAGCGGCGATCCGGGGGCCGTCCAGGAGTCGCTGGAGGCGCACATCGCGCGGCTGGCGGCCGAGCAGCGGTATGAGCAGGCCGCCGAGGTCCGCGACCGGCTCGCGGGCTATCTGCGCACCGCCGCGCGCCGGCAGCGCCTCGCCGCGCTGACCGGCATCCCTGAGATGGTCGCCGCGGCACCGACCGCCGACGCCGGGTGGGATCTCTCGGTGATCCGCCACGGCCGGCTCGTCTCCGCGGCGACGGTGGCACGGGGTGTGGACCCGAGGCCCTGGGTCGACGCGGTCGTCGCGACCGCGGAGACCGTCCGCCCCGCACCGGGGCCGACGCCGTGTGCTCTGGTCGAGGAGACGGAGCGGATCGGGCGCTGGCTCGCCGCACCGGGCGTCCGGCTCGTCCGCCTGGAGGGGGAATGGAGCTGGCCAGCGCAGGGGGCGATCCGTGCCGCGCTGCGGTACGCAACCTGACCACGGCGGCAACCAGGCGGAAGCAGGCCCCCGACATGACGAAGGGCCGCCCCTCGTCATACGACGTGGGGCGGCCCTTCGCAGGCCTCGGCGGGTCTTCGGCTCCTCCAGGCGCCGGAGCTCCGCGCGCGAACAACTGCGCGGAGCTCCGCGATACGCGGCGGTCAGTGCTTGGTCTGGCCACCGCCCCCGTGGGAACCCGTGCCCGGAGCCGCCGGCTTCTCGGACTCCTCGGTGAAGAAGCCACCGACGGCCGCGCCGGCGCGGCGCACCAGGCCCTTGCCGTGCTCGCCCTCGCCGGCCCCGATCGCCACCGGGATCCGGTCGGTCGGAACCTGCGGGTAGTCCGAGACCGGCGGCGGCTTCGGCCGGTGGTCCTCCACGAACTCGCCGTTGGCGAGCTGGCGGATGATGCCGGTCTCGATGCCGTGGTGGTCGATCTCGTGATCCCGCTCGTTCAGCGAGATGCACAGCTTCTTGGTGATGACATAGGCGATCGGCGGGACCACGATGAGCCCGATCCGGCCCGCCCAGGTCATCGTGTTCAGCGAGATGCTGAACGTGTGGGCGATGATGTCGTTGCCACCGGAGATCCACAGCACCAGGTAGAAGCTGAGGCTCATCGCACCGATCGCGGTGCGGGTCGGGGCCTCCCGCGGGCGCTGCAGCAGGTTGTGCGACTCCTTGTCCCCGGTGAACTTCGCCTCCAGGAACGGCCAGAGCGCCGCCAGCGTGAACAGGATGCCGGGCAGCACCGCCGTCGGCCACAGGACCGCCGGAATCGTGTGCCCGAGCCCGCGGAACTCCCACGGCGGCATGAGCCGGGTCGAACCGTCCAGGAAGCCGATGTACCAGTCGGGCTGGGACGCCGAGCTGACCTTGGCCGGGTCGTACGGCCCGAACGTCCAGATCGGGTTGATCTGGGCGAGACCACCGAGCAGCGCGAGCACCGCGAAGGTCAGCATGAAGAAGCCACCGGACTTCACCGCGAAGACCGGGAAGACCCGGTGACCGACCACGTTGTGCTCGGTCTTGCCCGGGCCGGGGAAGTCGGTGTGCTTCTGGTGCCACAGGATGCCCATGTGCGCGCCGATCAGGGCGAGCAGAATGCCCGGCACGAGCAGGATGTGCACCACGTAGAGCCGCGGGATGAAGTTCTCACCCGGGAACTCCCCGTTGAACACCAGGAACGACGTCCAGGTCCCGATGACCGGGATGGACTGGGCGATCGAGGCCGCGATCCGCAGACCGGTGCCGGAGAGCAGGTCGTCCGGCAGCGAGTAGCCGGCGAAGCCCTCGACCAGGCCCAGCGCCAGCAGGCCGATGCCGATCAGCCAGTTGACCTCGCGCGGCTTGCGGTAGGCGCCGGTGAAGAACACCCGCATCATGTGCGCGATGATCGACGCGACGAAGACCAGCGCCGCCCAGTGGTGGATCTGGCGGAACACCAGCCCGGCGCGGGTGTCGAAGCTGATGTCCAGCGTCGACGCGTACGCCCGGCTCATCTCCACGCCCTTGAGCGGGACGTACGAGCCGTTGTAGATGACCTCGACGTTCGACGGGTCGAAGAAGAGGGTCAGGTAGATACCGGTGAGCAGCAGGACGACGAAGCTGTAGAGCGCGATCTCACCGATGAGGAAGGACCAGTGGTCCGGGAACACCTTGTTGAAGTTCCGGCGGATCGCGCTCTGGGTCCCGAACCGCTCGTCGATGGCCCGGTTGACCGCGCGTGCCGGCGTGGGCCGCTTCTGGAACTTCGGCGTGGGTGCGGATGCGGTGGTCATGAGCGCTCCCAGAACGCGGCGCCGACGGGCTCGGTGTAGTCGCCGTTGCGGGCGATGAAGTAGCCCTCGTCATCCACCGCGATGGCGAGCTGCGGCAGCGAGCGGCTCGCCGGCCCGAAGATCGCCCGGCACCCGTCAGGCACGTTGAACACCGACTGGTGGCAGGGGCACAGCAGGTGGTGCGTCTGCTGCTCGTAGAGGCTGACGGGGCACCCGGCGTGGGTGCAGATCTTCGAGTAGGCGACGTGCCCGTCCACGGCCCAGTCCTCGCGGCCCGGGCGCGGCTTGTTCACGCCGGGCTCGAGGCGGATGAGGATCGTGGTGCTGTCCGCCTTGGTGTGGACGTCCAGCTTGGGCTCGTAGGAGATGCTGCCGTCGGCCTCCTTCACCGGGATGGCCGGGAGCACCGTCTCGATACCGCCGATCGAAATGTCACCGATCTTGACGTAGCGACCCTGCAGGTTGACCAGACGGGCGCCCTTGACCCAGTGGGTGTGGTCGAGCTTCTTGCCGGGCTTGCTGTTGGTCAGGTTCAGCAGCGGCACGACGACCAGACCACCGAGGATCGTCCCGGCCGCCAGCAGGCTGCGCCGCAGCAGCGGGTACTTGGCGAGGCCGGAGTCGGCGAAGCCGAGGGCGACCTCCTCCTCGGTGAGGGCGATCTCCTCCTGCGAGGAGGTGAACTCGTGCCGCTCCTGGACCGCGTGCTCGTGCGGCATGAGGCGCTTGGCCCACAGGATCATGCCGACCCCGAGGCCACCGATCGCGAGCCCGAGCGCGGTGCCCATCGCGGGCGTGTAGTACTGCTCGTGCTTGTCACCGACGAAGTTGGTGACGATGAAACCGACGGTGCCGACGATCGAGATGGTGAACCAGAAGGCGATGAGCCGCTCGGCGCGCCGCGAGGCACGCCGGTCGTACTCCGCGGAGTGCGGCGCGCGGGGAGTGATCCCCCCGCCGCCGCCACCGCCTGCGCCCTGCACCGTCGCGGTGGCGGCACCGCCGGATCGCATGACCGACGTCTGCGGGGCACCGGAGGAGTCGGTCGGGTGCGGGGGTGTGCCGAGCACCTCGGGGCCGTCATGTCCCCCAGCGGGGACGTCCGGGCCACCGGCTCGGGGGTCGGCGGGGTCCTTGGGATGCCCGGACGTGTCGACCGGGTGCTTCGTCCGCTTGAAAACGCTGCTCATCGAGTCCTGGTCTGATTTGTCGGCCGACTCTCCCTGATAGCCGGCGTAGTGCATACGACGCTGCGGCGAGTCTGGTGGCAGCTCGCCGCCGGCATCGGCACCGGACTCCGGCCCGGTCGGACCCTGGTTCGCGCTCACAGCTTCTGCCTCGCGCCGATCCAGAGGCAGACGCCGAGCAGCGCGCCCAGACCGATCACGATCGCGACCAGACCCTCGGGGACGGGGCCGTACTTGCCGAGCGACGAACCGCCGGGAGCCGGCGTGTCCTGGAGGTGGCGGACGTACGCGGCGACCGCGACGGCCTCCTCATCGGTGATCTGACCGGACCCGAACACCGGCATGGACTCCGGGCCGGTCCGCATCGCCTCGACGACCTGGTCGGGGGTGGCCTGGCTGAGCGACGGCGCGAACTTGCCGTAGGTCAGCGGCGCACCGGCGCCGGCGGCCTGGTGGCACTGCGCGCAGTTCGTCAGGAACAGCTCACCGCCCTCGGCGAGATCGGCGTCGTTGAGGTCCTCATCCGTCAGGTTGGGCTTCTCAGGGCCACCGCCGAGCGACTGGATGTAGGCCGCGAGCTGGTCGATCTGCGTCTGCGAGTAGAGCGGGTCCTTGCGGTCGGCCTGCGCGGCGGGCGCGGCGAGCGGCATGCGCCCGGTCGACACCTGGAAGTCCACCGCGGCCGCGCCCACGCCGATCAGGCTCGGGCCCTCGGTGGAACCCTGGGCGTTCAGGCCGTGGCAGGTTGCGCAGCCCTGCGAGTAGAGGAGCTTGCCCTGGCGCACGGCTTCGTTCGCGCTCGCAGTGTCCGCCGCGTTGCCACCGGGAGCGAGCACCGTCCACAGCACCCCCGTGGCCAGCAGGCCGAAGAGCAGGACGATGGACGACGACCGCCGACGGCGGCGCGCGGAGGCGGACCGGGAGCGTCGACCGAACCTGGCCGAGACGAGCCGGGGTCTGCCGGTCGCGCCCGCGGACGATGACGCCGCGGATTCGGATGCCTTGGATGTGGTCATGTCGCTCACTGGAGGAGGTAGATGGTGGCGAACAGGGCGATCCAGACGACGTCGACGAAGTGCCAGTAGTACGACACGACGATGGCTGACGTCGCCTTCTCAGGCGTGAAGCGCCCGTAGGTCGACCTGGCCAGCACCAGAACGAAGGCGACCAGCCCACCGATCACGTGCAGCCCGTGGAACCCGGTGGTCAGGTAGTACACCGACCCGTAGCCGTGCGACGCCAGGGTGAACTCGTTCTCCTTGAAGTACTCCCAGGCCTGCCCGCCGACGAAGACGATTCCCATCAGCAGGGAGATGAGGTACCAGCGGCGCAGCCCGAAGACGTCGCCGCGCTCGGCGGCGAAGACTCCCAGCTGGCAGGTGACGCTGGACAGGACCAGGATGACCGTGAAGAAGAGTGCATACGGGACGTGCAGGTGCACAGGGCCGATCTCGGACCCGGCCGGGTCGCCGGTGACCGGCGGCCAGTTGCCGCTGTTGACCGAGCGGATCGTGTAGTACATCGCGAACAGCGCCGCGAAGAACATCAGCTCCGACGACAGCCACACCACTGTGCCGACCGAGACCATCGAGGGACGGTTGGCCGCCGGGTGCGCTGGAGGAGCCTTCTCGAGGACAGGGGCTGAGGCCACGACGGTCATTCTGGCATGTGACGCCGCACGCGCCACCGTAGGTTCGACAATCGGTAGGACTACAGGGCGTCGATGACGCGCCGAAGCCGCCCGCCGAAGATCGAAAACTGCGCGCAGCACGCTCGAAAGGCCTGCTAATACGCAGGTTCTGGCACATGATGAGGTGTCGCGCACACCTTGCGCCCGGTTTGGGACCCGCCAGTTGTTGTGTCCCTCACCCATGGCGGCGCGGCGCGCCGACGGTGGCCCGGACGGCTCAGTCCGCGAGTGCGACGAGTGCCCGGATGCCCTCCGCGGGGAACGTGATCCCCTCGTCCGCACCCGGGTCGACGGCGAGCATGAGATCGTCGGAGGGCCACATCCGCAGCAGTGCCGCGAGCGGCACCCGCCGGTACCGGCCGACCCCGGGCAGGGCGTCGGTGAGCCGCTGTTCCGAGGTGAACGTCGGCACGAACTGGCTGCCGTCCGGCTGCTCGGCGACCGGGAGCTTCACCACCCGGGCGTCGCCGTTGTCCCGCCCGGGGTCGCTGAGGTCCGGCACGAGGACGTCGGAGGTGGCGAGGGCGCCCAGCGCGGCGGAGTCGTCCTCATCGCGGGCCAGCCGGTGCAGCGCCTCACCGGCCCGCGTCGTCGCGCCGTGGCCGGACGCGCCGGGCTGGCTGAAGTACCGGTTGAGGCGCTGGCTGAAGTCATCGTCGCGGCGGGCGTGGTCATCGGTCACGAAGCCGCTCCCCTCGGGCCGGAACGAGTCTGTCCTGACTCGCATACCCGGCCCGGGCCGGGATGAACGGGCAGCCGTGCCGACGCCGCCACGAAGGTATGACCGGCCGCGGCGCGGTCAGCGGAGCGGTCCGCGGCTCGGCAGCGCCAGGTCAGCTGCTCGGCAGCGCCAGGTCGGCGATCAGGCTGCGGCGGGTGGCGCCGGTGATGGGGGTCGAGTCGTTGTAGGCCGGGTGGTCGACCACGAGCTCGGCGGGGACCTCGGGATCGCGGAAGGCGTCCCTGGTCTCGTCCGTGAGCGGGAACCGGAACATGTGCACCGAGACGGTCTCGCTCGGGGAGTCCGGGTCCTCGTCGATGCCCGGGATCTCGACCGCGGGCACGGTCACGCCGCCGATCTCCAGCGAGATCCGGCGTTGGACACCGTCCAGGCGGCGCAGCTCGTCGCGCACGGCGTCGAGCTGGTTGAGCTCGATGAACATCGTGGCGGTGAGGACATGGCTGGAGGGCAGCAGCCGCGAGTAGACGTCGATCTCGTGGGCGACCTCGCCCGGCGCGCTGAGCCGCTCGGTGTACACCATCTCCTGCACCTGGTACTGCAGGGTCTGGGCGTTCTCGAACTCGAACAGCAGGATGTCGCCGACGCGGACCCGCCGTTCGCTGCGGATCGGGATCATCCGGGCGCGGGCCTCGCTGCGTGACGCCGCATAGGACCCATGGTCCGTCGTGATGTCGGCGGTGGTGAACGCCATCGTGCTACCTCCTGCCCCGTCGGGTGGGCGTGTGCGGGTGGGCATGTGGCCCTGGACGGTGTGACCCTGGACAGGGAACCACCGCGCGGACCGGATCACCGCCGGCCGGGGGCGGACACGGACGTCCGACGCCCGCCCCCTTCCGTGCGACGAGCGGATGCGCCAGCAGGCGCGGGCGCCGATCAGGCGTCCGCGGTCTCCTCGGCGGTCACCGCGTCGAGGGCCTTCTTGAAGCGGCCGGCGTGGGTCTTCTCGGCGCGCGCGAGAGTCGCGAACCAGTCGGCGATCTCCTCGAAGCCCTCCTCGCGGGCGGTCTTCGCGAAGCCCGGGTACATCGCGGTGAACTCGTAGGTCTCTCCGGCGACGGCGCTCGCGAGGTTCTTCGCGGTGGTGCCGACCGGCTCACCCGTGGCCGGGTCGCCGACCTCTGCGAGGAAGTCCATGTGCCCGAACGCGTGGCCGGTCTCGCCCTCGGCGGTGTCACGGAAGAGGGCGGAGGCGTCGGTCAGGCCCTCGATGTCGGCCCGGCGCGCGAAGTACAGGTAACGACGGTTGGCCTGGCTCTCGCCGGCGAAGGCCTCCTTGAGGTTCTCGTGGGTCTTGGTGCCTTCAAGCTTCGGCATGCGAAACTCCTCCAGTTACAGGATTCGGGTGTTCTGTTACGCCCACCGGCCCGGGTCCTGGCCCGCGCCGGTGGTCTGACAATCCGGGCACAGCCCTCGGAACTGCAGGTCGTACCCGGTGATCGTGAAGCCGGACCGGCGCGCGATCTCGGCCACCATCCCGTCCGGGACGGGATGGTCGATATCCGCGGCCCGACCGCACCGCTCACACACGGCATGGTCGTGCCGGCTGGTGTTGGCGTCGTACCTGGCGGCCGTGCCGTCCCCGAGGCTCAGTTCAAGGGCGTGCCCGGTCGCCACCAGCAACGCGAGCGCGCGGTACACCGTGGCGCTGCCGATACCAGGGGCAGCGACCCGCACGCGCTCGTAGACCTCGGCCGCCGTGGGATGGTCGTCGGCGGCCTTCAGCACCTCCAGCACGGCACCGCGCTGGGGGGTGAGGCGTAGTTCGGTTCGCTCCGGCATGGATCACGCCCGTCATCGGTTGGCACCCGCCCGCGCACAGCCCCGGAGGAGAGGACCGCCCGGGCAGGCGCTGGGACAAACTTTCGACCCTTTTCCCTCTCTCGGGGTGCACGGTCACGGGTGCCGCGAGTCCGGGTCCGCGAGAGAAAAGGCTCGTTGAGAACGAGTCTCAGTATCACTCTTCGGGCGGCCTGCTGGCAAACCTCACCGGACCGGATCGCCCGGCCACTCCAGGCCATCCGCCCCCGCCGCCGAGTACGTCCGCCGGACGGCCAAGACCGTACCGTTCGGCCCCCCGGCGTCCGGTGCCGGATGGGGTGCGCGACCGAGGGCCCACGAACAGATAGCCTTCGGGACGGATACCGGGATGGTGAGACCCGTGACACCACGGCCGGGGCCTCTCGGCGTGACGTCCGAGGTCCGACGCCGGCAACCGGTGCCCACGCAGTGCCGGTACCGGCAGTCGCCTCCCGATCGCCGCCACAGCGGTCGCCCGCCAGAAAGGCCCGTGGACGCCATGAGCACCGTCCTCGTCTACGCGAGCAAGCCGGACGTCCGAGAGCGCGTCCTGGCCGCGGTCGGGCGTCGCCCCGCAGCCGACCTCGATGAGATCGAGTTCGTCGAGGTGGCCGACGCCGAGACGCTCATCGACGCCGTCGACCACGGCGAGGCCGACCTCTGCATCCTCGACGCCGAGGCGACCCCGTCCGGTGGCATGGGGCTGTCCCGGCAGCTCAAGAACGAGGTCGCCGACTGCCCGCCCACCCTGCTGCTCGTCGCCCGGCGCGACGACCGCTGGCTCGCGACCTGGTCGCAGGCGGACGGGGTCGTGGGCCACCCCGTCGACCCCGGCACGCTCACCGACGAGGTCGTCCGGCTGCTGCGGGCCCGGTCCGCCGGCACGGTCGTGCGTCGGCCGGTGGTCAACACCCGGGCGCACTAGGCTGTGTTCGTCATGACGAGCACAGCGGCCACCGAGAACTGGCCGGACCTGCTCAGCATTCTGCTCGCCGGCCAGGCGCTCACCGCCGACCAGACCGGGTGGGCGATGGAGCAGATCATGGCCGGGCTGGCCACACCGGCCCAGGTCGCGGGATTCATCGTCGCGCTGCGGGCCAAGGGTGAGACCGCCCAGGAGATCGGCGGGCTGGTCCGCACGATGCTGAGCATCGCCGAGCCGCTCCCCCTCGCCGAGGAGCTGCGGGCGGCGGCCGTCGACACCTGCGGCACCGGCGGTGACCGCTCCAACACGGTGAACCTGTCGACCATGGCCGCGATCGTCACCGCCGGCGCCGGGGTCACCGTCGTCAAGCACGGCAACCGGGCCGCGTCCTCGGCCAGCGGCTCGGCGGACGTCCTCGCCGAGCTCGGAGTGGTGATCGACCTGCCGCCGGCCGGTGTCGAGGCCTGCCTGGCCGCGGCGGGAATCGCGTTCTGCTTCGCCCCGGTCTTCCACCCGGCGATGCGGTACGTGGGGAGCACCCGCAAGGAACTGGGGGTGCAGACGGCGTTCAACATCCTCGGGCCGCTGGCGAACCCGGGCCGGCCCGGCGCGCAGACGATCGGCGTCGCCGACGCACGCCTCGCCCCGATCGTCGCGGACGTCCTGGCCGACCGGGGCACGCGGGGCCTGGTCTTCCGCGGCGACGACGGACTGGACGAGCTGACCACCGCCGCCCCGTCCACCGTCTGGGTCGTGAACGCACCCATGCCGGCCGCAGCCGGCTCGGGCGGCGCCGGCCGGCCCGGGGAACCCGGCGGCCCCACCGCCGCCGCTGGCGCGGCCGGAGCCGCTGCAGCCGAGCTCGGTGCCAGCTCCGGTGGAGCCGAGCCCGGTGCCGGAGCCGGGGCCCGGTCACAGGTGCGCCGCGACCGTTTCGACCCGCGCGACCTCGGCATCACTCCCCCGGACGCGACCGCCCTGCGCGGCGCCGATGCGACGTACAACGCGGCGGTGGTACGCACGATCCTCGGCGGGGAGACCGGGCCGGTGCGCGACGCCGTCCTGCTCGCCACGGCGGCGGCGCTGGTCTCGGCGGCCGGCCCGACCGGCGCGCCCATCACCGAGCAGATCGCCGGCCAGCTCGACCGCGCCGCCGAGTCCATCGACTCGGGTGCCGCCGCCGAGACCCTGCGCCGCTGGGCCGAGGCGAGCCAGCAGGCGGCCAGAACCCGGGGCTGACCGGCCGCCTGGCCGCCGCACAGCGGCCTACCGGGGATCCCCGCGCCGCCGCGCGGCGCCAGCAATTCACCCCAATACGGGCAACCGGCACGCAGGGTCACCTGACGGTCGACAAGAAGTGAAGATTTTGGTTGTTCGATCGACCAAAATCCTCACTTCTTGCTCTTCAGCAACGGAAACACTGGCGGCAGCGGCAGCCCGAAGCTCGGGATTCCGCGGCGGGCTCACCGGCCCCGGAACATCCAAAATCCTCCGCGCCTGGGCGGAGCCGGGCGCGGCTCCGGATCTCCCGCGGGAAAACGACAGGGGCCGCGGTCCCGGGGTGGTTGCCCCGGGACCGCGGCCCCTGCGCGGTCTGACGATGGAGAAGGATCAGTCCTCAGGCAGCGGCGGGCGCCAGAAGTTCTCCATGACCAGGCAGACGGCGCTGACGAACGTCATCACGCCACCCAGGATGGTCATCCAGATACCGAAGGCAAGGCCCATCGCGGCCACGGACGCGCTCGCGGCGAGGAAGAAGGGGTAGTAGCTGCCCGGGGTGAAATGCCCGAGCTCGCCCGCCCCGTCGACGATCTCCGCATCCGGCAGGTCCTGCGGGCGCATACCGATCCGGCGGCCGGTGAAGACCAGGTAGCCGCCGATCAGGAAGCCCATCCCCGCGCACAGGGTGAGCGCGGCGGTCCCGGTCGGGTCCTTCGCCCAGAACCAGTAGACCAGCGCGGCCGCCCCGGCGAAGATGCCGAAGAAGTTGAAGATGAAGCCTTCTACCTTCATCGCGCGGCTCCCTGCCCGAGTTCCGGTGTGGCGTGCCCGACGACCCCTGGGTGGTGTGCGTCGAAGGCCGGGCGCTCGGAGCGGATACGCGGCAGCGACCGGAAGTTGTGCCGAGGCGGCGGGCACGAGGTGGCCCACTCCAGCGAGTTCGCGTGCCCCCACGGGTCGTCAGCCGCGGCGATCGGACCCTTGCGGTAGGAGTACCACAGGTTGTAGAGCAGCGGCAACGTGGAGAGGCCCATCAGGAACGAGCCGGCCGTCGCGACGGTGTTCAGCGTGGTGAAGCCGTCATTCGGGCTGTAGTCGGCGAACCGCCGCGGCATGCCCTCGGTGCCCAGCCAGTGGAACACCAGGAAGGTCGCGTTGAAGCCCAGGAACAGCGACCAGAAGTGCAGCTTCGCCAGCTTCTCGTTCATCATCCGGCCGGTGACCTTCGGGAACCAGAAGTAGACGCCGGCGAAGGCGGCGAACATGAGGCCGGCCACGACATAGTGGAAGTGCCCGACCACGAAGTAGCTGTCGCTCACGTGGAAGTCGATCGGCGGGCTGGCCAGCAGCACACCGGTGAGACCACCGAACAGGAACGTCACGAGGAAGCCGGTCGCGAAGAGCATCGGAGCCTCGAAGCTGAGCTGCCCACGCCACATCGTGCCGATCCAGTTGAAGAACTTGATGCCGGTGGGCACCGCGATCAGGAACGACAGGAAGGCGAAGAAGGGCAGCAGCACGGCGCCGGTGACGAACATGTGGTGCGCCCAGACCGCGACGGACAGGGCACCGATGCCGATGGTGGCGAACACCAGGCCCTTGTAGCCGAACAGCGGCTTGCGGGAGAACACCGGGATGATCTCACTGATGATCCCGAAGAACGGCAGCGCGATGATGTAGACCTCGGGGTGCCCGAAGAACCAGAACAGGTGCTGCCACAGCATCGCGCCGCCGTTCTCGGCGTCGAAGATGTGGGCCCCGAACCTTCGGTCCGCGGCGAGTGCCAGCAGCGCGGCCGCCAGCACCGGGAACGCGACCAGCACCAGGATTGAGGTGACCAGCAGGTTCCAGCAGAAGATCGGCATCCGGAACATCGTCATGCCCGGGGCACGCAGGCACAGGATGGTGGTGATGAAGTTGACGGCGCCGAGGATGGTGCCGAGACCCTGCACCGTCAGGCCGAGAACCCACAGGTCGGAGCCGACGCCGGGCGAGTACTGCGCGTTACTCAGCGGCGCGTACGCGAACCAGCCGAACGACGCCGCGCCACCGGGGGTCGCGAACCCGGCGAAGACGGTGAGGCTGCCGAACAGGAACAGCCAGTAGGACAGCGCGTTCAGCCGCGGGAACGCGACGTCCGGCGAGCCGATCTGCAGCGGCACCAGGTAGTTGGCGAACGCGAACGCCAGCGGCGTCGCGAACATCAGCAGCATGAGCGTGCCGTGCATGGTGAAGTACTGGTTGTACTGCTCGTTCGAGAAGTACTGCAGGCCCGGGCGGGCAAGCTCCGCCCGGATGAAGATCGCGAGAATGCCGGCGATCACGAAGAACGCGAACGACGTCAGGAAGTACATGATCGCGATGTCTTTGTGGGACGTCGTCCGCAGGTAGCCGAGCAGGTTCGCGATCGGCGGCTTGTAGTTCGGGTCCGCCGAGTCGTGAGTGTGCCCGGCCGGCCCGGCGGGCGACTCGTGCAGAAGGGTCACTGGACACTCCCGGTGGTGGCGCCGGAGGACGGTGCCGCGCTGATCGCGGCGGTCTCCCGTTCCTCGATGAAGCGGTCGTACTCGGCACCGGGCACGACCTTGACGTAGAACGTCATCCGGTCATGGTCGGTACCGCACAGCTCGGCGCATCGACCGACAAAGGTTCCGGTCTTCGTCGCGGTGAGCTCGAACTGGTTGACGCGCCCGGGGACGACGTCCCGCTTGAACAGGAACTCGGGCACCCAGAACGAGTGGATCACGTCCGGCGACGTGAGCACGAACCGGACGGACCGGCCCTCGGGCAGCACCAGCACCGGGGCCTCACCGGGCCGGCCGGTGACCTCGACCTGGTTCGTGCCCGGCGTCTTGCCGGTGTCGAGGTACTGGAACTGCCAGTTCCACCGGAAACCGATCACGTTCACCGTGACGTCGGGGTCGTCCGAGAGCTTGGTGATCTCGGTCTCGTCACGAGCGGTGTAGTAGAAGAGGCCCGCCACGATCACAACTGGCACGACGGTGTACAGGATCTCGACGGGCAGGTTGTACCGGACCTGGCGCGGCAGGACATCACTGCGCTTCCGGAACACGATGACCGCATAGAAGATCAGAGCCCATACGAACACACCGACGGCCAGGGCGGCGATAACCGAGCCCTGCCACATGTTCAGGATCCGCGGGGTGTGGTTGGTCACACCATCTGGGAATCCAAAGTTGGGAACGTCGCAGGCGGTCGCCAGCAGGCCTACGGCCGCCAGCGTGGCGCCCATGCGCGCTCCCGCGCGACGCCGGGCCGGCCGTCGGTGTCCAACCCGACGGCTCGCCGGCTCGTCCGCGTCAGCGGTGTCAGCCGGGGCCATCGGCGTGTCCTCGACATCCGCGAGCGACGGCCGGGTCCGACCGAAGGATCTCCTCACCAGGTCCTGCCTCCCACGACTAGCGGCCGCGTCGGCGATGGACGGATCGCAAGTTCCGCCACCGCCTCGCGACCGCATAGAAACGCTTCGCGGGCCGGCCGGTCCAACCGGCCTCGCTGCTTCGTCTTCCGACTGTCTTCGACACGCTGTAGATGGTGCGGCAGCAGCGTATCCCAGCAGCGGTCGAGCTTCTCGCCGCAGGCCCCGTCCGGAGCTGTGAGACACGACCCGCGGGGCAACGTGGACAGGCCGGAGTGCCCTTGATCCGGACCGCCGGCGGGGCCCGACCGGACCCCCGGCGGTGGTATCCGCCATCTGCTTTCTTCACGACACCCCGCAAAGGCTTTCCCGTTCCCTGCACGAATGCGGCGACACCGCTGTGGTGGGGCGCCCGGATGCCCCTCAACGGGCGTAGCGTCACTCTCGTGCCGGCCTACCTCGACCACGCGTCGACCACGCCGCTGCATCCGGTCGCCCGGGAAGCGCTGCTCGCCGCGATGGACGACGGATGGGCCGACCCGGCCCGGCTCCACCGCGAGGGGCGTCGCGCGCGGATGTTGCTCGATGCCGCCCGCGAGACCGTGGCCGGCGTGCTGGGTGCCCGCGCCCCCGAAATCAGCTTCACGGCCAGTGGCACCGCCGCGGCCCACCTGGCACTTCTCGGTACCGCGGCGGCTCGCCGCCGGGCCGGCGGGGTGGTCGTGGTCAGTGCCGTGGAACACTCCAGCGTCCTGCACGCCGCCCAGCGCCACGAAGGTGCCGGCGGCGAGGTCGTGACGATCGGGGTGGACCGGCTCGGCCGCGTCGAGCCGGCCGCCTTCGCCGCCGCGCTCGACGCCCGCCCGGACACGGCGGTCGCGGCGCTACAGCATGCCAACCACGAGGTCGGCACGGTCCAGCCGGTCGCCGAGGTGGCGCAGGCGCTGCGGGCGCGGGGCGTGCCGCTGCTCACCGACGCCGCG
>NZ_ADGX01000137.1 GCF_000177675.1 Parafrankia sp. EUN1f | reverse complement strand
CCGGGATGGGGGAGGCTGCCGCGGACTACATTGCCCACAAGAACCTCGCCATCGCGGGGGCGGTCGGCCTGCTCGGCTTCGTCGCGGGGCTGTGGATGCAGTTCCGGGCGCGCCGCTACTCGGCCCCGGTCTACTGGTTCGCGGTGATGATGGTCGCGGTGTTCGGCACCATGGCCGCGGACGGACCGCCGCTCGGGCACATCGGTTCGACGATTTTCTACGCGCTGCTCCTCGCAGTCGTCCTGCGCCGGTGGTACCGCAGCGAGGGAACCCTGTCGATCCACGGCATCGTGACCCGCCGCCGCGAGACCTTCTACTGGCTGACGGTGCTCGCCACGTTCGCGCTGGGCACCGCCGCGGGTGACCTGACCGCGGACTCGCTGCGCCTCGGCTACCTGACCTCCGGCGTCCTGTTCGCCGTCGTCATCGCGTTGCCGGCGATCGCCTGGCGCTGGTTCGGCCTGAGCGAGGTAGCCGCATTCTGGTGCGCCTATGTGCTGACCCGGCCGCTGGGTGCCTCGTTCGCGGACTGGCTCGGCAAGCCGACCGACCGCTCCGGTGTCGGACTCGGCGACGGCCTGGTAGCACTGGTCGCGCTGATCCTCATCGCGGCGCTGGTCGCCTACCTGACGATCACCCGCAGCGACGTTCAGCGTCATGGCGTCCAGCGTCATGACGTCCAGATTTCGACGAACGGCGAGCTCGGCCCCACGCGGACCGCCTCCGCCCTGCCGCAACGGCGTCTGCCCTATCAGCCCGCCGAGTGACGGCCCGCGCCGAGACCCGCGGCGCCCGCGCCGGAGAACGGCCGCGGGCGCTCAGCGGCGTTCGTGGGTCAGAGGCGTTCGAGGATGAGGGCCATGCCCTGGCCGCCACCGACGCACATCGTGATGAGACCGGTGGTCCTGTCGTGCCAGTCGAGGCTGTTGAGCATGGTGTTCTGCAGGCGGGCGCCGGTCATCCCGAAGGGGTGGCCGACGGCGATCGCGCCACCGTTGACGTTGAGCCGGTCGATGTCGATGCCGAGGTCCCGGTAGGACGGGATCACCTGTGCGGCGAAGGCCTCGTTGATCTCCACGAGGTCGATGTCGTCGATGGTCATGCCCGCGTGGGCGAGTGCCCGCTTCGAGGCCTCCACCGGGCCGAGGCCCATGATCTCGGGGGAGAGACCGGAGACGCCGGTGGCGACGATCCGGGCCAGCGGGGTGAGGCCGAGCTCGGCGGCCTTGCTGTCGGACATGACGACGACCGCCGCGGCGCCGTCGTTCAGCGCGCAGCAGTTGCCGGCCGTGACGGTGCCGCTCTCGCGGAAGACGGGCTTGAGCTGGGAGACGGCCTCGTAGGTCACGCCCGCGCGGGGGCCGTCGTCGGCGGTGACGACGGTGCCGTCCGGTGTGGTGACCGGGGTGATCTCCCGGGCCCAGAATCCGTCCGCGATGGCCTTCTCCGCGAGGTTCTGCGAGCGGACGGCGAACTCGTCCATCTCCTGGCGGGTGATGCCGCGCAGCGTGGCGACGTTCTCGGCGGTCTGGCCCATCGCGATGTAGACGTCGGGGAGCAGGCCGTCCGCACGGGGGTCGTGCCAGGTCTCGTTGGACTTGGCCGTCGCCGCGGTGCGCGTCTGCGCGTCGTCGAAGAGGTGGTTGACGGTGTCGGGGATGTGGTCGGAGGTGCCCTTGCCGAACCGGGAGACGGTTTCGACGCCGGCCGAGACGAAGATTTCGCCCTCCCCGGCCCTGATCGCGTGGAAGGCCATCCGGGTGGTCTGCACCGATGACGAGCAGTAACGGGTGATGGTGGCACCGGGAACGGCATCCCACCCGTTGAGGACGCCGACCACGCGGCCCATGTTGTTGCCCGCCTCGCCGCCGGGCAGCCCGCAGCCGAGGAGCAGGTCGTCGATCGTGTTCGGGTCGAGCCCGGGCACCTTCTCGACCGCGGCCCGCGTGATGAAGGCCGCGAGGTCGTCGGGCCGGAGGTCCTTCAGGGACCCCTTGCCCGCGCGACCGATCGGCGTGCGTGCCGCAGCGACGATGACTGCCTCAGGCATGCGACCGTCTCCCATCCATGATCGGCTTCGGTGGGCGCCTCAGGTAAGCGCCCGCTTAGGATGGCCCCGGATGGCCGCACTGTCCAGCAGTGCTACTGCTGCTTCGCGGGTCACGAATCCGCAGATGTGGAGCAAAACTGCTGCTGGAGTTCGCCTCTGCGGATATGGATCACCTGTGTCGTCACAGCCGACCCGTTTTCGGCCGAACGGCACGCCTCGTCGGACCCGCCTGCCCCTGCGTGCCCTGATCGCGGGGCACGGCAGCCCCGGCCCAGCGCTACGGTGCCAGCGCCCAGGTCCCAGCAGGCCGACGATCGACAGTGATGCTCGTAGGCGCTGCACTGCGGGCCGGTGGTGGTCTCGACCCCGCGGATCGCTCCGGTCGCGTCGCCGAGGCGGATGGCCGTGGGTGTCGGTGGTTTCGGGAGGGCTGGGGGCGGGAGGGTCGCCGGCCTGCGGGGGGTGGCTCGGGGCTCGCGGCAGGCCGGCCCGCGGGCCAGCGCGTGGCCCGGCCGGCGGCGGAGTCGGTGGACCTCCGGGACGGTGGCCAGGCGAATAGCATCGTGCCCGCGCTGGGTTAGTCATGACTTGCATCGCCTGTAAGAGTGAATGCATACTCAGCAACGCTGCCAACTGAGGGGACGTCGTCATGCGTGATGCGGTGATCGTCGAGGCGGTGCGGACGCCGGTCGGCAAGCGGAACGGCGGTCTGTCGGGTGTCCACCCGACGGACCTGTCTGCGCACGTGCTGGCCACGCTCGTCGAGCGCGCGGGCGTCGACCCGGCTCTCGTGGAGGACGTCGTCTGGGGATGCGTCGGCCAGGTCGGCGAGCAGACGTTCGACATCGGCCGTAACGCGGCGCTCGGCGCCGGCTTCCCGGAGACGGTGACCGGGGTGACCGTCGACCGGCAGTGCGGGTCGTCCCAGCAGGCGGTGCATTTCGCCGCCGCCGGGGTGGTCGCCGGCCACTACGACTTCGTCATCGCCGGTGGCGTCGAGTCGATGTCCCGGGTGCCGATGGGCAGCGCGCTGATGGACAAGGTGCCGTTCGGTGAGCGTTACCTCGCCCGCTACAACAACGCCTTTCCCGACCAGGGCGTCGGCGCCGAGATGATCGCCGAGCGCTGGGGCTTCTCCCGGACGCAGTGCGACGAGTTCGCGATCAGCTCCCACGAGAAGGCCGCCGCCGCCCAGGACGAGGGCAGGTTCGACGCGCAGATCGCGCCGGTCACGCTGGCTGACGGCACGGTCATCAGCAAGGACGAGGGCATCCGCCGCGGCGGCACCGTCGAGGGCCTCGCGAAGCTGAAGACCGTGTTCAAGACGGTGGAGGACGGCGGCGTGATCACGGCCGCGAACTCCTCCCAGATCTCCGACGGCTCGGCAGCGCTGTTGATCACCACCAGTGAGAAGGCCGCCGAGCTGGGCCTTCGGCCGATCGCCCGGATCCACACCGCCGTCCTCGCGGGCAGCGACCCGGTCATCATGCTGACCGCGCCGATACCCGCCACCGAGAAGGCGCTCACCAGGTCCGGGCTCAAGCTCGACGACATCGGCGCGTTCGAGGTCAACGAGGCGTTCGCCTCGGTACCGCTCGCCTGGCTCGCCGACATCGGCGCCGACGCGAAGGCGCTCAACCCGCTCGGCGGCGCGATCGCGCTCGGCCACCCGCTCGGCGGCTCCGGTGCCCGGATCATGACGACGCTGGTCAACCACATGCGTGACAACGGCATCCGCTACGGCCTGCAGACCATGTGCGAGGGCGGCGGCCAGGCCAACGCCACCATCCTCGAGCTGCTCTGACCCGTCGGGCCCTGCTCCACCGACGTCGGTCTCCTCGACGTCTGTCCCACCGGCCCCGCGTTCGGTCTCCTGGTCCTCCGTGACGACGGAGAGGTGACGCGGGTGTTGGTGGTGGGCGAGACCCAGGTAGTGAGTATTTACTCCATTCCGAAAGGTCGAGCAAAGGCCGCGTCAACCTGTCGTGGCGTGGCCCCGCCAGCCAAACCGTCTGAAGTGGTCGTCGACGGCGCTGCCGTCAATCGAGCAGGATTGCAGGTGTGACCGATCCGCGGCCGCGTGGGCCGGTGGTGCGCGTAGAGCCTTCCGGTGTCGAGCTCGAGGTCGAACCCGGGGAGACGATCATCGAGGCCGCATGGCGGCTCGGGTACCGCTGGCCCACGATCTGCCATGGCCAGGGGACGTGCACGGTCTGCCGCCTGGAGGTCGTCCGTGGCGCCGAGCATCTCGTCCCGCCGGGCGCCGAGGAGGTCGGCGCCCTGGAGCCGCTGCTTTCCGGCGGGCCGCGCCGCGATCTCACGGGCGTTACGGCTGCCGCGGGTGCCGCGGGTGCCG
Organism: Parafrankia sp. EUN1f; assembly: GCF_000177675.1. Classification (GTDB taxonomy): domain Bacteria; phylum Actinomycetota; class Actinomycetes; order Frankiales; family Frankiaceae; genus Parafrankia. Next base: position 18,383 of record NZ_ADGX01000137.1, on the reverse strand, counting down.
CGGGCGTCACGGGCGTAGGCAACCTGCGGCTGGCCTGCCGGGCCCGGGTGACCGGTGACGCCGTCGTCCGCAGGAAGGGCGTCCGCCGCGTGCAGACCGTGACGCTTCCGGACAACGGCCTGCTCTGACGCGGTCGGTGCCATCGCGGCGTTGGCCGGTGCCGTGCACGCCGCGTTCCTCCCGCGCCGCCGGCGGTCAGCCGCGGCTGCGGCCACGGCGACGGCCACAGCGACGGCCACGGCAGTACCGGCCACCGCGGCAGACGTCGTCACCGCCGTCTAGCGTCTGGTACTGCTTGTGTTCCACGTACTGGAGGATGCTATGGACGGCAGCCACACCGCCGGCCCGCCGCACCCTGACCACCGGGCCTGGACGGAACCCGAGGTCTCGGGGGATCTGAGGTCCGCGGGGGACCTGGGGGAACCGATCGACGACGAGGCGCTGCGGGCGCTCGGGAACGAGATTCTGCGGCTCAGCCGGCGGCGGGTCCAGCTTCCCGAGGAGTCGACCCTCGACCGGTCGAGCTTCCGGATCCTCTGGGCGCTGGCGGAGACAGGCCCTCTCTCGATGCGGGACCTGGAGGAGATGCTGCAACTGGAGCAGTCCACGGTCAGCCGCCAGGTGAAGGCCGCGATCGGCCGTGGTCTCCTCGAGTTCCTGCCCGCGCCCGGTACCCGGCGCCGCCTGCTGCGGGCGACCCCGGAGGGCGAGCGGGTGTACGCGCATGAAGGCGCACTGCGGGCCGAGGTCTTCAAGAAGGCGCTGGCCGAGTTCGGGCCGGACCGGGTGCGGGCCCTCGCCGCCGAGCTGGGCGCGCTCAACGACGCCGTTGACCGCCTGACCGCCGCCGAGCCCGCTCGGACGCCGGGACGTCAGTAGGCCTGCCAGGGGTCCGGGTCGAGGCCGCCGGGGATGTCCACGCCGGGGTCGTAGGGCGTGCGGGTGAAGACGAAGGTGCCGATGTCCAGGTGGCCCGCGGTGCCGTCCGCCGCGCGGACGACGCGCAGGGTCTCGCCCGCGTAGTAGCCGTCCAACCCCGTCCAGGTGCCGTCCGGCTCGGCCCGGAAGCGGGAGCCGCGGCCCGTCTGGCCCTGCGGGATGAGCTCCAGCCCGCCGTCGGCGCGCAGGTGCATCAGGTGCGGTGCCGGGCCCCAGTGCCACAGGCCGGTGAGCGCCAGCAGCTCCGGGTCGACGGCGGGCACCGGGCGCCAGGGCTCCGGGATGCGCGGCTCGTGCTCGGCGACGATCCGGATCAGGTCCGCGGCGATCTGGGCGACCGCGGGCCCCGCGGTCGCGTTCGCCAGGACGACCGCGGCGACGTCGTCGCTTCGGCTCACCCAGACCCCGGCGAGGAATCCCGGCATCGAGCCGGCGTGGCCGTAGAGCAGGCGGCCGTCGTGCCGCCGCAGCTGCAGGCCGAGCCCGGTGGCGGTGGTCCAGCCGTCGGCCTTGTCGGGGCCCGAGGTGGGCTGGCGCATCTCGGCCAGCGTGTCGGCGCTCAGGATGTCCTTGTCACCGCGGGTCAGGAACACCGCCCAGCGGGCCAGGTCGGCGGCGGTCGACCAGAGCTGGCCCGCCGGCGCCATCACCCCGGTGTCCTGTAGCGGCTCGGGCAGCATCACATCGGCCCAGGGATGAACCGCGAAGCCACCGGCGTGCGGCGCCTGTGGGTGCAGTGTGGTCCGGCTCAGGCCGAGCGGTGCCAGCAGCTCCTGGTGCAGCGTGTCGCCCCACGGCTGCCCGCGCAGGCGGCTGACGAGCGCACCGAGCAGCGCGAACCCGGGGTTGGAGTAATGGAACCGGCGGCCTGGCGGATGGCGCAGCGGCGGCTCGTCGAGCACGTCGCCGAGCCGCGGCCGCAGCGTTCCCGGGGTGCGCTCCCACCAGGGCCCGGGAGGTTCGGAGGCGAGGCCCGAGGTGTGGCCGAGCAGGTGAGCGATCGTCAGCGCTCCGGCGCCGCCCGCGGTCCCCGCCCCCGACCTCGACCCCGCCGCTGACGCTGCCGCGGCTTCGGCCGCGGGCGTGGTCGCGAGGTCGGGCAGATGCCGGGCCAGCGGGTCGGCCAGATCCAGCGCCCCCTCATCCCGTAGGCGCATGACCTGGACCGCGACGAAGGTCTTCGTGATCGAACCGATCCGGTACTGGACGTCCGCGTCCGGGCTGTGCCCGTCGATCATGCTCCGGCCTTCGGCCCAGACCAGTCGCCCGCCGCGTACGACGGCGCCGACCAGCGAGGGCGTGCGCCCCTGCGCCTGGCCGACGGCCAGCCGGTGCAGCAGGGCGCGGCGGGTGCCCGGCAGCAGCTCCTCGGCAGGCACAGCCATCGTCCGTTCCTCCAGGTCGCTGATCGTCCGGCGAATAATACGTCGTGCTCAGCCCTGGTCCGGGTCGACGCCGAGCATCCGGGCGGCGGCGCGCAGGGTCGCGCAGACCCGGCCCTCGGGAACGCTCCACGGCCCGTTCTCGCCCTCGCAGTCGTGCCGGTAGCCGTGCAGCTCGACGATCTCGCGGGCGCCGGCGCACAGCGCGAGAACAGTGCTCGGGTTCCATCGGGCGACGTGCGTGGCGGTCGCGGGAGCGACCCCGGTCATGCCGGCGACCTGCCGTGGATTCCAGATCGACGGCCCCGGGACGGCCCGTGCGGTCCCTTCAAGCTGGCCGATGCGGTCGAGAATTCGGGCGCGTAGATGAGGCACGGTCTCCCCGGCTTGTCGGCGGTGTTCGTTGTTTATTGCCTGTCCGGAACGGGTGATCTCTGCCATGATCTGAGATCATGAACTTCTCCTCCGCGGAGCCCAATTCCATAGCATCCGCGGTGGCGCGGAACTTCGGTTCCTCGGGTGGTGTCACGGCGCGGCAGCTGCCGTTCGGCCGCAACCGGACGCACTTTCTTCCCGGTGTCGCCCCAGTCCAGCAGCTTATCGGCGCGAATGCGGATACCGCGGTCGCCGTCGTCGGTATGTCCGCCTATCCGATGGGTGTGGAGATCACGCTGGAAATACGGCTGCGACACGGTAGCGGGCCGGGCTGGGAGCCCACACTTCCGGGCGGCTGGGCGCACGCGGCGAGCATGATCGTGCCGTTCGCCGTCCGCTTCGCCGACGGGCGCACGGCGAGCAGCATTCCGTGGCCCCGGGAGTTCGCCTGGCCGGCACCCGGCCGCGACGGTGTGGAGCTCGCCGTGTCGGGGCGCGAGGTGTCGGAGCCGGAGGCCGGTCCGCGGGCGGTGGTCCGCTTCTGGCTCGCCCCGCTCCCGCCACCCGGGCCCCTGACCATGCTGGCCGCCTTCCCGGCACGTGGGCTGCCGATCTCCGAGACCGTTGTCGACGCCGCCGTCGTGCGCGCGGCCGCGGAGCGGGCCGTCGTCCTGTGGCCGGATGGGCTCGTGTTGCCGCGTCCCGGCGTCCCGCCGGCCGGCCCGGAGGCGGCGACCGAGCAGATCCGAGCCGCCTTCACCACGGTGTTCACCGGTGGGCAGGGGGGCTCCGACCCGGACGCGGTGGCCGCGGCGACCACCGCGATACTTGCGGCGATCGAGGGCGGGGAGGCGTTGCGCCCACTGCTGGAGCGGGTGCGGTCAGGACATCCGGACATTGTGCGGACGGCTCGGCCGAGCATCGACGACATCGTCTTCATCGATCCGGGGCGCGCGGCGGTCCGGTTCCGGGTCCATCTTGCGAACGGCCCGGATTTCGGGGAGCAGATCGGCTTCGCCGTCCTCACCGACACCGCGGCGGGGGAGCGCACGGCCTGGAAGGTCGCCGCCCGTACCTACCGAAAGGTGGTGGGCTGGGGCGGCGTTTATTGAGCCCTCACCCCGTCGACGAGGATGTTCATGAGCCCTCCGAGGTCGGGCTTAGGGGCGTCGGTGAGGCTGGAGAGCACCCGGTAGAGCATGGTGCCGAGGATGGCGTCGATGAGCGCGTCGAGGTCGGCGTTCTTCCGGAGCGTGCCGCGTTCCGCCTCCTGGGTGAGGCGGCTGAGAATCGCGGTGCGGATCGGGTCGGCGAGGTGGTCGTAGAGCCGGGTGGCATTGGTCTGGCTGTCCACCGCCGCCGCGACAAGCCCGCGAATCATGGCTGACACGACCGGATCGGCCAGCCACAGCCCGTACTGCAGCGCCCATTCCTGCAGGTCGGCACGTAGGTCGCCGGTGTCCGCGGGTGGGGCGATCGCAACCCCGGACTGAGCGGCGAGGACGGCTTCCGCGACCACTGCCGCCTTGGAGGGCCAGCGCCGGTAGATCGTCTGCTTGGCCACGCCCGCCCGGGCGGCGATGCCCTCGACCGAGAGCCGCTCGTAGCCGACGGAGGTGAGCAGGTCCGCAGCGGCGCCGAGGATGGCGCGGTCGGCCTGGTCGCTGCGGGGTCTACCCCGGCGGGCATCGGTCACGGCGCCTAAGCCTAGACACAGGCGTGCCGATGCATTAACAATACGCACCGTTGCGATGACTTGTAGGGGAGTGGGTGCGGATGGTGGCCGGTGACTCCTGGAGGGCGAGATGGGCAGGTTGCCGTGTGCGGAACCCGGTTCCAGCCGAGCCTCGCCGGTGGCCTCGGGCCCGGCCCGTCAGCCGAGGAGCGTGGTCCAGCCGATGGGGCAACCCGCGGGTTACCGGGTGGCCCGGCCGATGCCCGGCCGATCGCTACCGGTGATCGACTCGCGGCCGGGAGTGTGCTGTATCTGATTAAAGGCGACGGAATATGCCCCGGCGCCGAGACACTGGTTCAATTCACCAAGCCTTGCACATCGCATGGCGTTGCGAAGGGATTTCGGTCTGATGAGACGACACTTATCCTGGATTTCCTCTGTCGTTGTCATCGCCGGCCTTCTGGTCGGCGCCTGTTCGAATTCGGGTGGCAAGAAGACCCCCGACACCCCGGTGTCGCGCGAGGCCAACGCCTCGCCGGGTGTCACCGCCGACGAGATCCACTTCGCCGCTATCGGCACGAAGACGAACAACCCGCTGGGCACCTGCCTCTATGACTGTTTCATCCAGGGCATCAACGCCTACTTCGATTACCGCAACAGCGAGGGCGGCCTGGACGGCCGGAAGCTGAAGCTCACCACGACGATCGACGACGCCCTTGGCAAGAACAAGGAGGGCTCGCTGCAGATTATCAACGACAATGACACCTTCGCGACCCTGAGCGTCCCGATGCTGGCGACCGGCTGGCCGGACCTGGCGAACGCGGGCATCCCGGTCTACTCCGTCCCGTGGTACCCGGACGACATGAACGGCCACGACTCGATCTACGCGAGCAACGGCGTCGAGTGCATCGCCTGCACCCGCCATTTCATGGCCTACGCTCCCAAGGTCCTCGGTGACAAGAAGATCGCCACCCTGGGTTACGGTGTCTCGCAGAGCTCCAAGGACTGCGCGAACGCGGCGACCGACACCATCAAGCTCTACTCGAAGGAAACCGGCCAGCAGGTCGTCTACACCAACAACGGCATCGCCTTCGGCATCCCGAACGGGATCGGCCCGGAGGTCAGCGCGATGAAGAACGCCGGCGTCGAGTTCATCGTCAGCTGCTTCGACATCAACGGCCAGAAGACGCTGGCCCAGGAGCTCAAGCGGCAGGGCATGGCGGACGTCCCGATCCTGCAGTCGAACTCCTACGACCTGACCTTCATGAAGGGCTCCGGTGACCTGTTCGAGGGCGACGTCCTCGGTGTCGCCTTCCGGCCCTTCGAGTCGAACGGGGAAGGCAACGGCCTCGCCCTGTTCAAGAAATGGATGGAAAAGAGCGGATCGAAGCTGACGGAGCTCGCCGAGTACGGCTGGATCGCCGCCGAGACCGCCTACCAGGGCATCAAGGCCGCCGGTCCCGGATTCACCCAGGCCTCCGTCATCAAGGCGACGAACGCCCTGACCTCCTTCACCGCGGGCGGCCTCGTCCCGGCGATCGACTGGTCACGTCAGCACGAAATGCCGACCCAGGACGACCCGGCCACCCACGGGCCGAAGCAGGAATGCATGAGCCTGCTGACCTACAAGGGCGGCAAGTTCGAGTTCATCGGCGGGGCGACCGCCGAGAAGCCGTGGCTGTGCTGGCCGGGCTCGGACCGGAAATGGTCCGAGCCGGTGCCGACCGACTTCCAGTAAGCACTGCACTCAGCACTCAGCACTCAGCGCTCAGCACCCAGCGCTCGGAGCTCCGCGCCCCGCACGTCAGCGGGCCGGCCCCGTGCGCGACAGGCCTCCCGCGGTCGGCCTGGCAGAACAACCTCCCGGATGCCAGGCCGGCCGCAGCGAAGGGAGGGCAGCGCCCCGTCACAGCGTCGTGACGGGGCGCTGCCCCTTTCTGGCTGGCCGCACTGCTGCCGCTCCACCGCATCGGCCTGGTCGCCGAGGCTCGCCGCGCCGACGCGAAAACTGTATGTAGCCGGGTCGTTGCTTTTCATGTGTCATGTCGGTGGACTCCGCGCATGAGGACGTGCCGGCGTTGATCCGCCTGACCGACCGTGCGTGCACGGCGCTTCGCGCGAACGAGATGATCGTTTTCGACTGGGCCGTGCTGGGGCTGTGCTGCGGATGCGCCGGCCAGCCGTGGCTGCGCACGGCGCCGAGGTCCGTCACACGCAGGTACCGCGGCTTCCGCCCGCTCGACACGGACCCGCCCGACAGTGCCGTGGCCCATCCGCGGGCCTACCCGTACCTGGTGGGCCGGGCGATCGCGGTGGACTGCCGCCGCCGGTTCGGGCTGCGGCGCTTCAGCTGCGATCTGCCGCCGGACGTCGGGCTCGCGGGTCTGTCCAGCGGCGCGATCAGGGATGGCGGGCCTTGACCGCGCATCGCGGCATCGTCGACACCGCCGGCAGGGCCCGTCGGGCGCGGTCGATCGCCGTCTGGAGCATCGTGGCGGTGGCCGGCGGGGTTGGCTGGGCCGTGCTCGCCGTGTCCCGGGGCGAGTCGGTGTCCGCGCTCTGGATGCTGGTCGCGGGCCTGGGCTCCTATGCCATCGCCTTCCGTTTCTACGCTCGGTTCCTGGCGGACAGGGTGCTGCGTGTCGATGACACCCGGGCGACGCCGGCCGAGCGTCTCGCCAACGACGTCGACTTCCAGCCGACTGACCGGCGGGTGCTGTTCGGCCACCACTTCGCCGCCATCGCCGGGGCCGGCCCGCTCGTCGGCCCGGTCCTGGCCACGCAGATGGGCTACCTGCCCGGCACGATCTGGATCGTCGTCGGCGTGATCTTCGCCGGCGCGGTGCAGGACATGGTCACCCTGTTCTTCTCGGTGCGCCGTGACGGCAGAAGCCTCGGCCAGCTGGCCCGGGACGAGATCGGCCCGGTCGGCGGGGTGGCCGCGCTGGTCGCCGTCTTCGCGATCATGATCATCCTGTTGGCGGTGCTCGCTCTCGTCGTGGTGAACGCGCTCGCGCACTCGCCGTGGGGCACCTTCTCGATCGCGATGACGATTCCGATCGCGGTGTTCATGGGTCTCTACCTGCGGGTGATTCGGCCCGGACGAGTGGCCGAGGCGACCGCTCTCGGCGTCGCGGCGTTGTTCGCGGCGATTGTCGCCGGCCGCTGGATACAGCAGTCGGGGCTTGCCTCCGCTTTCACCCTGAGCCCGAAAACGCTGGTCATCTGCCTGGTCGGCTACGGTTTCGTCGCCTCGGTGCTGCCGGTGTGGATGCTGCTCGCGCCACGCGACTACCTCTCCACCTTCATGAAGATCGGCACCATCGGTCTGCTCGCCGTGGGCGTTGTCGTCGAGCTCCCGGTGCTCCATGCGGAGGCGGTCAGCCCCTTCGCGACCAGAGGCAACGGGCCGGTGTTCGCCGGCAGCCTGTTCCCGTTCCTGTTCATCACCATCGCCTGCGGCGCGCTGTCCGGATTCCACGCGCTCGTCGCGAGCGGCACCACCCCGAAAATGATCCAGAAAGAGTCCCAGATACGGCTGGTCGGCTACGGGGCGATGCTGGTCGAGTCCTTCGTCGCGCTGATGGCGCTGATCGCGGCGGCGGCTCTGACCCCTGGCCTCTATTTCGCCATGAACGCGCCGGCGGGAGTGGTCGGGCAGACGGCGGCCTCGGCCTCGGCCGCGGTCGCTCACCTCGGCTTCACCATCACCCCGGACTCACTCGACGCCGCGGCCCAGGCCGTGGGCGAGCCGACACTGGTAGCCCGTACCGGCGGTGCCCCGACGCTCGCCGTCGGCATGTCCCACATTCTTTCCGGCGCCTTCGGCGGCGACGGGCTGGCGGCGTTCTGGTACCACTTCGCCATCATGTTCGAGGCGTTGTTCATCCTCACCACCGTGGACGCCGGCACCCGGGTCGGGCGGTTCATGCTTCAGGACACGCTCGGGAACCTGTGGAAACCGATCGGCCGGGTGAGCTGGTGGCCCGGAGTCTGGCTGAGCAGCGCCCTGGTGGTCGGTGCCTGGGGCTATTTCCTCTGGGCCGGCGCGACTGATCCCCTCGGTGGGATCAACCAGCTTTTCCCGCTGTTCGGGATCGCCAACCAGCTGCTCGCGGCCATCGCGCTGACAGTCGCGACCACCCTGCTCGTCAAGAGCGGGCGGGCGCGGTGGGCCTGGGTCACCGGTGTCCCGCTCGCCTGGGATGTCGCGGTCACCTTTACCGCGGCCTGGCAGAAGGTCTTCTCCGCAGACCCCAGGGTCGGGTTCTTCGCCCAGCGGGACCGTTACGCCGACGCGCTCGACGACGGCAGGATCCTGGCACCGGCCAAAAGCATCGGTGACATGCACAGAGTCGTGCTGAACTCCACGGTGGACGGTGTCCTGGCGATGCTGTTCGCCCTGCTCGCCCTCGTCGTGCTCGTCGACGCGGCCCGGGTCTGCGCACAGACCATCCGCCGCCGGGTGCCGGTGCCCACCACGGAGGTGGCGCATGTGCCCTCACGGCTGGCCGTTCCCCGGGGACGATTCGCGAGTGAGGCGACTGTTCCGCCTCCCGTGCACTCGGGGGTAAGTACGCCTTCCAAGGCGGATTCACCGCTTTAGTGGTTGTTTCAGTTTCCCGGCCGTGCCGCTGGTGCCCGGCCGTGCCGCTGGTGCTCGACATCGACGAGGCGCGTCAGGCGGCGGAGGTGTCCTCCGGCCGGGCCGCCTCGGCGAGGGCGCGGCCGAAGCGTTCAGCGCCGAATGAGCGGGTCGGGCAGGGGGTCATCGGCGGCATGATGATCGGGCAGAAGTGCACACCGTCCGGGCTGCGCACGGGTACCTGCCCGTCCTTCTCGCAGGCCTCGCCGGCCTCGCAGGCCAACCGCGGCATGAACTGGCCCTTGATGGTCAGGATCTCCCCGGCCGGGGCCACCCGGACATCCGTCCGCATGCTGGCGATGTCGCGCCACAGCCGGTCGAGCTCGGTCAGCCCGTCGGCCCCGACCGGCTGGTCCTTGCGGGGCGGGGAGTCGGTGAGGACGACTTCGACCCCGCGGCGGGTCAGGATCTCGACGGCCTCCGTGACGTCCGTGCGGTAGGCGGTGAGCAGGTCCCGGTCGCGCATGCAGTCGGAGCCGGTGTTGCCGGAGAACGAGAGCACGGCGACGGTCGGATCCCAGCGGCGGGCCTGTTTGCGCATGTCGTCGAGCCAGTCGCAGGGGGCCGTGCCGCCCCAGGTCCGGGTGAGCGTCTTGCTGGAGCCGTCCGCCTGCGCGGCCGCGACGAACGAGTCGCGGGCCTCCCAGGCCAGCGAGTCGCCCCAGAGGACTATCCGTGCCTCGTCCGGGTCCTGCCGGCCGGCGCTGAGCGCGATCCCGGCGAGCACGATGGCGCCCACGAACATCCAGCCGATAGCGCCCATGCGTGGGATGTTCAGCGCGACTCCCCTCCCAGTTCGCCGACGCGTGATCGTCGGGGGACCCAGCCCCGGACCAGTATCACGTTCGGACACGGACAGACCACGCGGCGACATCGTCCTGCATCCGCGTGAGCAAGCCGCTGCCAGGGGTCACCATTGGCTGTCCGTAGAGGGGGCCACGACGGACGTCCATCGGAACCCCGGTGCTGCCGGCCATCGCGTTGCGGTGTCGAGTCGGACCCTGATGGCCTTGTCGTTGTTACGCGCCGAGGGTGCCGGCCCCTGCTTCAGTCAACTCCCCGACACAAATACCACGCATGGTGGTGACGGAACGTGTGGGTCGCGCGGAACGGCGACGACGGTGTGGGACAGTGTGCATCGGGGACTGGTCCGGCATAGGGCCTGACTGGTAGCGGTCTGACTGGTAACGGCTTGGCGCACGGCGGTGGGGGCATGCGACGACAGGAAGCGCGACGGGGCCGCGCGGGAGCGGACCTCGCGACGGCGGGCGGTGGTCTCGTGGCGGCCACCGCGCTGCTTTACGGTCTGCCCTCACTGGCGACGTTTCGCCGGCTGCGCACCGCGGTCACGCCCGCGCTGGCCGGGGTCGGCCGCTCCGACCATGTCGCCCTGACCTTCGACGACGGTCCCGACCCGGTCTCCACCCCGAGCTTCCTCGAGGTGCTGGACGAGCTCGACGTCCGCGCCACCTTCTTCGTCCTCGGTGGGATGGCGCAGCGCTCGCCGGGCCTGGTGCGGGAGATGGCCGCGGCGGGGCACGAGCTGGCGGTCCACGGGTGGGACCACCGCCCGATGCTGCTGCGGGGCCCGATGTCGACGTACGACCAGCTGGCGCGGACCCGTGACCTGCTGGCCGAGACGACTGGCCGGGCGCCGCGGTACGTCCGGCCGCCACACGGGGTGCTGTCCTCCGGGGTGCTCGCCGCCTCCCGCCGCCTCGACCTCACCCCCGTGCTGTGGACGGCCTGGGGTCGGGACTGGACGGCGGCCGCCACCGCGTCCAACGTGCTGGCGACGATCGCGCCCGACCTGCGGGGTGGCGCCACGGTGCTGCTGCACGACAGCGACTGCACCTCGGCGCCCGGGGCGTGGCGCAGCGCGCTGGGGGCGCTGCCCGAGCTCGCGGCCCGCTGCGACGACGCGGGCCTGCGGCTCGGCCCGCTCGCCGAGCACGGCCTACGTCCCTACGTCTGACGCGCCCTATACGTCTGACGCGCCCTATGTCTGACGCGCGCCCTACGCCTGAGGCGTTCTACGGCTGAGCATCTGGCGCAGCTTCAGGCCCAGGTGCAGGGCGAGGCGGTCGTTTCCGTCGCGCAGGTCCAGGCCGGTGAGGTCCGCGATGCGTCCGAGCCGGTAGTAGAGCGTCGTGCGGTGGATGACCAGGCGCGCCGCCGTGCGGGCCGGGTCTCCGCCGAGGTCCAGGTACGTCTCCAGGGTCTGGACCAGCGTGCCGGACCGGTCCGCGGCGAGCAGGTGGCGCAGCCCCGCCGGTAGCGCGCTGGATTCCAGGGATTCCAGTGGCAGCCGGGCGAGCAGCCCGTACACACCCAGCTGGTCGGAGAACACCGTCTGGCCGAGCGACGGGACCAGGCGGGCGACCCGGGTCGTCTCCAGCGCCTCGCGGTAGCTGCCGGCGCTCTCCCGCAGGGTGGGGCGTTCCGGCCCGAGCCCCACCCAGACGGCGGACGCCGGAAGGTGCGCCGCGAGGTCCGCGTGGATCCGCTCGGCCTCGACGCGCAGCGCCTCGCGCCGGGGCAGCCTGGGGTGCATCAGGAGCAGGATGCCGCCGGTGGCGCTGGTGGCCATTCCCAGCGCCCGTGTCGGGGTGAGGCGTTGCCGCGCCCGCCGCAGGGCCAGATCCAGCTCGACGGTCCCGGCCGGGCTGGCGGTGCCGGCCGGGCTGGCGGTGCCGGCATGGGAATCGGGGGCGGTGGCGGCGTGGTCGATCACGACGGCGGCGGCCAGCACCCGGGCGTCCGGTGCGATTCCGTGGTCGGCCACGAGCCGGGCGGCCGCGTGCCGGCGCACCCCTTCGTCCGGGTTGAGGATGTCCCGTAGCAGCTCGCGCTCGGCGGCCCGGCACAGGTCGTCGAGCAGGCGTTCGCGGAAGAGCTCCTCGCCCGCGGCCGCGGCGGCCGCGCGCGCCGGCTCCAGATCGTCGTCCGGCACGGGTGTCGGCTCGTCGAACAGCCAGAGGTAGCCGAGCAACGTCCCGGAGCAGCGGACCGGCACGCAGACCCGCGCGAACGAGCCGAGCCGCGGGTTGGCGGGGATCCGCACCGGACCGGTGGCCGTGTCAATGCCGAAGTCGCGCGCGTGCCGGGTGACGGTGTTCTCCGACCGTGGCCGGCGCAGCATGATCGAGTCGATCCGGAACTGGTCGACGGGCTCCTCGTGCGCGGTGTGCGCCAGCAGCCGGGCGTCCAGATCGTCGATCGCGACCGAACGGCCCAGCCGCGCGGCCAGATCCTCGGCGATGTCCTGCAGTCCCAACGTCTGTTCGGTGCCGCCTCTCCGACCTGGTTCGGTTCGTCCTCGTCTACGCGCTCGGCTAGTTCATCTGTCTCATCATGCTCCCCGTTCTTCCTACATCGAGCGGAGATGGCGAGGGGTGACGGCTGACTAGCGTCGGGACGGGCGCGGCGCAGGCGGCCTGCACGTACACATCAGGAGGTGGCATGACCGGCGGACGAGTCGTGATCGTGGGCGGTGGGCTGATCGGTCTGTCGATCGCCCGGGCCCTGACCGCGCGCGGGGTGGGTGACGTGCTGATCCTCGAACGGGCGACGCTGAACAGCGGCGGCACCGGCAAGTCGAGCGGCATCGTGCGCTGCCACTACGGTGTGCCCTCGATCGCCGCGATGGCCTGGCGGAGCCTGCCGATCTTCGAGGAACTCGGCGAGGCCATCGGGTTCAGCCAGGTCGGCTACCTGGTCGCCGTCGGGCCCGAGAACGTCGAGCCGCTGCGGGCCAACACCGCGACCCACCAGTCCCTCGGGATCGACGTCGAGCTGATCGACCATGACCGGGCCGGGGCGCTGTGGCCGTACCTGCGCCTCGACGACCTGGCCGCGTTCTCCTACGAGCCACGCGGCGGGTACGCGGACGCCTCACAGCTGGCGACCCAGTTCGGTTTCCAGGCCCGCGACGGTGGCGCCCGCATCCGGCAGAGCACGCCGGTGACCCGGGTCCTGACCACCGGCGACACGGTCAGGGGCGTCGAGCTGGCCGGTGGTGAGAAGGTCGAGGCCGACATCGTCGTCGTGGCGGCGGGCTGGTGGTCGGGTGCGCTGATGGCCGGCGCCGGCGTCGAGCTGCCCATCGAGTCGCTGCGCTCGGAGCTGCTCGTCGTCGACGCCGGTGTGCCGCTGCGCGACCTGCCGGTCCTCTCCGATTTGGTGAGCCTGCAGTACGCGCGGATCGAGGGTTCCGGTGAGCTGCTGGTCGGCAACAGCGACCACAGCCAGCCGAAGTTCGCCGACCCGGACAACTACTCCAACCAGGCCAGCGAGGCCGGGCTGGAACGGGCCGCCGAGAAGGTGCTGCACCGCTTCGCGAAGTTCCCCGAGCCGTCAGTCGCCCACACCTACGCCGGCTGCTACGACATCACCCCCGACTGGAACCCGGTCATCGCGCCGGTCGCGCCTGGCGGCCCGGCCGGCCTGTTCCTGGCGGCCGGTTTCAGCGGCCATGGGTTCAAGATCAGCCCAGCGGTCGGCACCCTGATGGCCGACCTGATCCTCGACGGCGACAGCCGCGACCCGGACATCCCGGCGGCGGACTTCCGGCTCGGGCGTTTCGCCGAGGACGACCCGCTGACCAGCCGGTACCCGTACGTCGGCGCCGGCGAGATGCGATGAGCCGGGATGCCATGAGCCGAGATGCGATGAGCCGAGATGCGATGGGTGGGGAGAGCGCGATGGAGAGCGCGGCGGCGGTTGAGAACATGCTGGGCGAGATCGCCGGCGTCGGGCGGGCCTCGACCGGGGGGTACCAGCGCTTCGCCTGGACCCGCGAGGATCACACCCTGCGGGAGTGGTTCCGCGGTGCCGCCGAGGCCGTCGGGCTGGACGTCACCGAGGACCGGGTCGGCAACCAGTGGGCCTGGTGGGGGGACCCGGACGCATCCCTGGCGGACGGGCGGCCCGGTGTCGTCACCGGCTCCCACCTCGACTCGGTGCCGGGCGGCGGCAACTTCGACGGCCCACTCGGCGTGGTCGCGGCGCTGCGGGCCGTCGACACGCTGCGCCGCGACGGCTTCACCCCGGCGCGCGCGATCGGTGTCGTGAACTTCGTCGACGAGGAGGGCGCCCGGTTCGGCGTGGCCTGCGCCGGCTCGCGGGTGCTGACCGGTGCGCTGTCACCCGACCGCGCCCTCGCGCTGACCGACGGTGATGGCATCACCCTGGCCCGGGCGCTCACCGCAGCCGGCCGGGACCCGCGTGCGCTGGGCCGTGACGACGAGACCCTCGCCCGGGTCGGCACGTTCGTCGAGCTGCACATCGAGCAGGGCCGCTGGCTCGTCGACGAAGGGTCGGCGGTCGCCGTCGCCTCCTCGATCTGGCCGCACGGGCGGTGGCGTTTCGACTTCACGGGCGAGGCCAACCACGCCGGCACCACGCGGCTGGCCGACCGCGACGACCCCGCTCTCGCGCTCGCGTCGCTGATCCTCACCGCTCGCGAGGCGGCCGCCACGCTCGGGTGCGTCGCGACCGTGGGCAAGGTCCGGGTCGTCCCGAACGGGGTGAACGCGATCCCGTCGGCGGCGACCGGCTGGCTCGACGGCCGTGGCGCGGACGAGGCGGCCGTGCGCCGGCTGGTCCCGATGATCGAGCAGGCCCTCGGAGCGCGGGCGGTGGAGGAGTCTTTCACCTCGACCACCAGGTTCGACCCGGGGCTCGCGGCCGACCTCGCCGGGCTGCTCGGCGGGGCTCCCGTCATCGGCACCGGCGCCGGGCACGACGCCGGAGTGCTGGCGGCGCACGGCGTCCGCTCCGCGATGCTGTTCGTGCGCAACCCGACCGGTGTCTCGCACTCGCCAGCCGAGCACGCCGAGGCGGCCGACTGCGCCGCTGGTGCCGCCGCGCTGACGACCGTGCTGCGCTCGCTCGCGTCGAGCTGACAGCCAGGACGGTCAGCTGACAGCCAGCTGACGGCCAGCCGGGCCGACCAGGCGACCGGTCGGATGGTGACGCCTTGGCGTCGTCATCCGGCGATCACTCGATTCGGCGCCGTGTCAGGCTTCGGGCTGTGGCTGCTGCCAGGCAAGAGCTGAGGACCGTGGTCGTCAGGATGACGAAAATCCTCGACCCATCGAGCCGCCGTGTCGGGCTGTCGGTGTGGCTGTGGCTGCTGCCAGGCAAGAGTTGAGGATCACGGTCGTTCTGGCGACCAAATCCTCAACTCTTGCGGATCGTCAAGCGACTCTGCGCCCTTTTTATCCCTATTGATGTGAATTGCTGGCGCTGTGCGACGGTGCGGGATCCCCGGTGGGTGGCCGTGCGGCGAGTGGGCACGGACCGCCAGGCCAATGCCGGTGGGCCCGCTGCGGGCTATGTCTCCGGGTAGAGCGAGTAGGACGGGAAGTTGCCGTAGAGGCGCTCGTTCGGGTCGGCGCCGACGGTGACGGCGTGGACGAGGTGCTCGCCGCCGACGAACGCGCCCTTCCAGGATGCCCCGCGGCCGCCGAACGGCTCGGCGCGGTCGCCGCGGGAGCGGGGCTTGTTGACCCCGACCTTGAACGCGGAGAGCTCGCCGGACAGGCGCCGTGCCGTGGCCTCGTCGTCGCAGGCCAGCGAGGCGACGAGCGCGCCGTTGGAGGCGTTCATGGCGGCCAGCAGCTCCGCCTCGGAGTCGACGATCACGATGGTGTCGATCGGGCCGAACGGCTCGGCATGGTGCAGCGCGGCCGCGGGCGGCGGGTTGAGGATGGCCACCGGCGGAACGTAGGCGGCCCGGTCCTGGTCGGGCAGGAAACGCCCGTCGGCCAGATCGCCGCGGTACAGCGGCACGCCGCCCTTGGCGATCGCCTCGTCGACCTTGCCTGCCAGCTCCGCGGCCTTCTCGGCGGTGATCACCGGGCCGTAGTCGAGGTCGGGCAGCGGGTCGGAGTCGTTCTCGACGGCGAGCGGATGCCCGAACCGCACCGAGGAGACCACCGGCAGGTACATCTCGAGGAAGCGGTCGAAGAGCTGGCGCTGCACGACGTACCGGGGGTAGGCGGTGCAGCGCTGCTTGCCGTACTCGAAGCCTTTGCGCAGGTGGGCGGCCAGCAGGTCCCACTGTGAGAAGTCCCAGATGCCCCAGGCGTTGAGGCCTTCCTGCTCGAGGAAGTGCCGCTTGCCGGTGTCGACGAGTGCGGCCGCGACCTGGCCGCCGGCGGAGCGGCCGCCGACGAAGGCCAGGCAGCCGATCTCCGGCGCGCGCACCAGCGCGGACGACAGCCGTGAGCCCGAGCCGGAAACCAGGGAGATCGGCAGGCCCGCGCGCCGGGCCAGGGCGGCGGCCAGCGTCAGGCAGGCGGCACCGCCGTCGGTCGGAGTCTTGGCGATCGCGGCGTTGCCGGCCAGCATCTGGACCAGCATGGCGTGCATGAGCACGCTCATCGGGTAGTTCCAGCTGGCGATGTTGCTCACCGGGCCGGGCAGGGGAGTCCTGCCGGCGGTCATGGGCTCGATCTCGTCGATGTACCAGCGCACCCCGTCGAGCGCGCGGTCGACGTCGGTGCGGGCGAGGCGCCAGGGCTTGCCGATCTCCCAGACGAGCAGCAGCGCGAGCAGATCGCGGTGCTCCTCCATGGCCTCGACCGCGGCGGTCACCCGGGCCCGTCGGTCGGCCAGCGGGACGTCGCGCCATTCCTTGTGGTCGTCGAGGGTGGCGCGGATGGCTTCGCGGGCCTCGTCCGGATCCATCATCGGTGGGCCGGCGATGGGGGAGCCGTCGATGGGTGACAGGCTGTGCAGCGGGCTACCACTTCGGTGCCACCTGCCGCCCCAGAGATTGAGCAGGCGGTCCTCGTCGAATGCTTCGGGGGCGACCTGGCGGGCACGTCCGTAGGCATCGGCCCAGGCGGTGCCCTGCTTGAGGTGCAGGCGGGTCGGTGGCGTGCTGGCTGAGGCGTCCATCTGCCGAGGGTCTCTCTGATCGGATCGTCGCGCCACCAAACAGACTTCAATGCCGTCTTGCACCCGGTGTTATCCAGTGCATCCAGTTGACCTGGATAACTGGTTATGAAGTCGCCGTTACGCGGACGTGCAGGTTGCTCGGCCTGGTTGCCTGGTTTTGGTATGCATCGAGATGAATGACGTTCCAGTCCGTGGCGCGACCGGCGGCGAGAGCTGGCGGCTGTGCTGTCGATTCGGTCCGATCCGACATCGATGCAGGTGGCGGGGTGTGTGGCGGGCAGGCGCGGTGCCGGTGGCGGAGCTGACGCAGGGGTCTGAGCGGCGCTGGGACGTGCGCGAAAACCGCCGAGAAGGAGGCGGTGGATCTGAATGCGCGTACTCCTCCGTCTATGTCGGATATGTTAAGGCCGCGAGAGTGAGAGGTGACTTCCGCGCGCCTGCGACCTCGGGTGTGTGGTGCATCACGTAGAGTGGGCGGGTGTCCGAAGCGGCATTCGTTCGCGGCGGCGAAGTCGCGAGGCAGAATAATCGAACCCGATTTCCGGATGTGTGATGACGGCCAGTGTGGTGCCGCCGTCGGCCGCTGATGCCGACCCGACCCGTAACGGGGCGCCGATACGGGTTCTTGTCGTGGACGATCACGAGCTCTTTCTCCAGGGCCTGCAGGTCGTCCTGGACACCGAGGACGACATCTCGGTGGTGGGGCGAGCCGCCGACGGGCAGGAGGCGCTCGTGCTAGCGTCCGGTACCGCGCCGGACATCGTCCTGATGGACGTCCGGATGCCGGGTCGTGACGGTATCGCCGCCGCGGGCGCGATCAAGCGATCGGTGCCACGGGTGCGGGTCGTGATGCTCACCGTGTCGGACGAGGAGTCCGACCTGTTCGAGGCCATCAAGGCCGGGGCGGTCGGCTACCTGCTGAAGTCGATTCCCCCGCACGAGGTGGCGGACGCGGTGCGCGCCGTCCACAGTGGGCAGAGCCTGATCAGCCCGTCCATGGCCTCGAAGCTGATGGTCGAGTTCGCCACGATGGCCCGTGGCGGTGGTGAGGACCGGCCCCGGGCGCACGCGCCCCATCTGACCGCGCGTGAGCTGGAGGTCCTCAAACTGGTGGCGGAAGGGCGCGCGAACCGTGAGATCGCGCGCAAGCTGTTCATCAGCGAGAACACGGTGAAGAACCACGTTCGCAATATTCTTGACAAACTACAGCTCCATTCGCGGATGGAAGCGGTAATGTACGCCGTCCGCCAGGGACTTTTCGACATCGAATAGCTCGGTCTCGCGGCCTGGCCAGCCGGCCCGGAATGACCCGGCCCCGCCTGGCGGCCCGGTATTCGGCCTGCCCGGCTCGGTCGGCCCGGCCCGGTGTTGCTCGGAGTGACCCGGCCCGGCCTGGCGGTCCGATCCGGGCGCGACCAGCTGCCCGGCCCGCCCGGCCCTGCCCGGCCCGCCCGGCCCT
>NZ_ADGX01000138.1 GCF_000177675.1 Parafrankia sp. EUN1f | reverse complement strand
AAACAGACACTGTCGAAGCTGGAACAGAGCAGCGGTAACCCGACCGTCGACACACTCTTCTCGATCGCCTCGGCTCTCGGCGTGCCAGTCGACCCGCCTGGTGGCCGAACGCGAGCAGATCGTCGCCGTGCAAAGGGCGAGTGACGTCGTCTGGCAGCACCATGACGGCCACGAGGTCCGCCTGCTGGACCATGTCTACGGATCCGGCGTCATCGAGAACTACGTGATGCGCATCCACCCGATGGCGAACGGGGATGACGGAGAGCCCGAACTCCATCCGGCGGGCACCCTCGAACATCTCTATGTGATCACCGGGCATGTGCGCGTCGGCCCGGTAGACAGCCCCATCGAGCTGCGGCAAGAGGATTTCGCACGCTACGCCGGCGATCGTCCGCACCGATACCAGTCGCTGTCCGGGGAGAGTCTCGTGCACGTCGTGGTCAGCGTTCCCCGTGTCCAGCCGGGCACGGGGGTGCTGCGGACCCAGCACGGCGGTGGAGTTCGGGCGAGGATCTCAGCACCCTCCACCTCAGCTCGGGAGTGGAAGGATGTGGACGACGGGTCGTAGCGCCTTCGACGGAGGCGAATCCACGTCACGAACCCGGAGAACGGAGAAGATCACGTTCCAGCGGTGGAACCCACGGCTCTGCGCACCGTCGCGGCGGCAATAGCCCGAGAAGCGTCATAGGCCACCCGCCGTAATATCGGCGCATACCGCGCAGGATCAAATCTTTGATGCGGTCCGGCTACGGACAGTGCGGCGAGCGGTTGCCTCGCAAGACCCAGGATCGGCACAGCGACACAGGAAAGGCCCAGTGCGGCCTCCTGGCGGTCGAATGCGATCCCACTCTCGCGGACGCGCGCCAGCTCGGCCCGCAGCAGGTCGGCGCCGGAGATGGAGTACTCGGTACGCGCGGGCAACGCGGCCGAACGAGCGGCGATCTCAGCAGCGGCGGGATCGAAGGCGAGCATGGCCTTGCCGACACCCGTGCAGTGCGCGGGCAGCCGGGCACCAATCTTGGACGGCGAACGCGCGGCCCGATGACCATGAATCTTGTTGAGGTACGCCACCTCGTCACCATGCAGGACCGCCAGATGCACCGTCTCGTGCGTGTGTTCGTAAAGCTCCACGAGATAGGGCAGCAGCTTGTCGTGGATCAGCGCCGTCGTCGGACCATAGACACAGGATCCAAGGTCAGACAGGTGAGCGCTCAGTCGGTAGTCGCTGCCGACCCGCTCCACGAACTCGTTGCGCTGCAGGATGGCCAGCAGCCGGAAAGCCGTCGATTTGGTCATCCGCGTACGCCGGGCCAGCTCGCTGACACCGATCTCCCGCTCCTCGCCCGCCAGCGACCGAACGAGAAGCAAGGCCTTGTCAACCGCGGTCTGCGGACCGCCGACAGCGGACTCGATGACGTCACCGTTCTCCATGAGGGCCTCCGGCGCACATCCGCGGACAACTCTAGTAGACGTTCAGCCACTTTAGATGACGCGAGGCTCGCGTGTAAACGTGTCACTATCTGTGCCGATCGGTCCGGCTCGGTGAGCATCTGATCTGGTAGCGCGGGTGCCCGATCGTCGCCGTGCCCGACGCGCAGACTCGTCGGTGGATGTTCTGCCTGACCGCGGCGCTGATGGGTTGGAGGCCTGGCTACACGCCCGTCGCGGCGCCAAGGTCATCGATCGGGACGGCTCCGGTACCTACGCCGGAGCGGTTCGCCGCGCACTCCCCGAGGCGGTCCAGGTCGCCGACCGGCGCTGGCATGACGAAGGACCGAACGGATGTCGAGTCGAGGTGCTACGCGAACGCGCCGGGATATCACGCGGGTGACCCGCCACCGCATACCGCCGCCAACCGGCCCGACACAGGCCGCGTCAGCGAGCGAGGGGGAACGCGGCTGCGGAGAGCCCGAACCCACGGCGCGGGCACCCGGGACCACCCCGCCGATCCCGTCGTGCCGCGTTCCGAGGCCACCATCGGCCCCAGGCGCGCCGCGGACGTCCGAACCTGACCCACGGTAACCACGGGGCGGGATAGCGGACCGGCCGCCGTCAGCCGGCGCGCACCGCTCTCGTCACAGCCCACCCACGACTCAAACCCGCGAATTGCGACGGGACGTAACCGCTTCGGGGGCGGTGTCGCGACGGCAAACCCGGCTCAGGCGCCCGAAGACGACACCCCGCACATGATCGTTCCCTGCACAAAATTGCCGAATGCGCACCCAATGCGCACCCAAACCCATTTCGATCTTGCAAATATGATCTTCAACTTTGCAAAACCGCAGGTCAGGGGCTATCTGTCTGGAGCCGGCGAGGGGACTCGAACCCCTAACCGCTCGATTACAAGTCGAGTGCGCTACCAATTGCGCCACGCCGGCCGGCCGCTCCACGATACCGGACCGAGGTCGCCGCGTAGCCAACACTGCGCCGACCCTGCCACCCGTCCGCGGAGAGGCGCCATCCGATGTTCGGTCCCGTCACCACCGTCATGACGTTCGCCGACGACCCCGAGAAGTCCGCGCGCTGGTGGGCCAACCAGCTCGACGCCGACGTCCACCTCGACATCGACGGCGAATCGGTCTACGCCTGGCTCACCGTCGCCGGCGTCGAGATCGGCTTCCACCAGGCCGACGACGACCGTAACCCCCGCGGCGGATCACCCGT
The DNA here is from genome assembly GCF_000177675.1 of Parafrankia sp. EUN1f. Lineage (GTDB taxonomy): Bacteria > Actinomycetota > Actinomycetes > Frankiales > Frankiaceae > Parafrankia. The sequence goes on along the minus strand of NZ_ADGX01000138.1, from coordinate 19,643 downwards.
CGTCTACTGGGCTGTCACCGACCTCGACGCCACCCGCCGACGCCTCCTCACCGCGGGCTGCGTCCACCACCGCGGCCCACTCAACGTGTCCGAGGGTCGCAGAATCTGCCAGATCATCGATCCGTTCGGAACCATCATCGGCTTCGAAGGACCCTGACCGGCGACCGGACCGTACCAAGTCCACGATCAGCCTTCGAACTAGCGGGCTCAGGACACCAGGGGACATTTCCCTCGCGTGGGGTTTGCGTGATGCACCGTGGGATCCGGATTTACCCTTGCCAACTCGAGCTCGGTAAGCGAAGCGGGCCCCGCCGGGCGTGACCACTAACCCAAATGCTTCCGGGAGACGGAGAATCCCACGACGACGCCGAGGGCAGCGAGCTGCATACCCGGGGCGTCGCCGTGGGATTCTTCTCGTGTTACCGAGGGTTCACCGAAAAGTTCCTACGCCGCCGACCCACGGTAGGCGACCGGGCCCTCGCCGGGGAACTGCGCCGCGCCCTGGAACGACGCGCCGTTGTCGAAGAACGTGATGCTGCCGTTGCCCTGGGGGCCCGACCAGGTCACCTGGGTCCCGGTCTCCGGCCGGCCCGACGAGGGCACGACCTGGTTCCGGTTGCCAATGACGATCTGCAGGTCGGCGTCCTTGTGCCATTCCGCCCCCGGGCCACCCCACTGGATCTCAGTGTGATAAAGAGACATACGCCTACCCCTTCTGCCGGCGTGACCCATCAGGTCACGCTGTAACTGGAACAGCGGGTACCGCGAATTCTGTTCGCCCGACGCCGACCCAGACTGGTCAGTCCACTCGCGTCAGGACATGGATCCCCCCGGACGGGAAGTCAGCCGCTAACAAGTCGAGCGAACCTCCGCGGATTCCAGCGTAACAACTCCGATACCCAGCGACAACGAAGTTTGCAGAACAATATCAGCTTCACCTGTTTACCCAGACTATGCTTGGAAATGTGGCTTTAGTTCCTTTTGATATATGGTGTGATTGTCGGGAATCAATGAATGTCCCCGCCGGGACGACGTGAACATCATTTGTTCAGGAACAAGCCGGTGAGGACGTGCTCGCCTATCTCCCGCCGCGCTGCGGCCGCCGACACCTGGTCCGGCTACATCGCTTTGAGGTCCCGGCAACGTGGCATGCCCGGGCGGGTCCGTCCTTGTCGCACTGGCCACCGTCGCCGGCGTACTGGTGGCGGCGCCATCGATCCCTTGCCAGGGATGGCGGGTGCCGCAATGGGCCCGGGGCGGCGGGCTTACCGGGCACCATGCCAGCGGTCGCCCGTCATCGGCGGTGGAGAAATGGGGGCAGTCGTGGCCGCAGGTACACATCGCGCCTGCTTGCCCCTGGGACACGAAGATGTCGCGGCCTAGCGTCGCGCTTTGATCACGACCGACTCCACAGCCAGGCCTGGATCCCGAGAAAGGGGCCGCGCAGGTTGACCGCGAGCGGCCGATCGAGGTCGGCCGCGTTGTCGACGTAACGCTTGTGGGGCCGTGCGGCTCATGCAGCACGTCGCAAACCTGGCAGGATCAGGCACAGCACTGCCGCGGCGGCGGCCGTGGCAGCAAAGGCGCCCACCGCCCAGGCTCCGGAAACGTGCTGGACAAAGAGCCCAGCGGTCAGCGGCGCCAGCGCAGCCAGCGCGGTAGTCGCCATGACGACGGTGTTGATTACCCGGCCGCGCATTTCTGCCGGGGCACTGCGGAGCGTCACGGCGAACAGCGCGGCGTTCACGGCCGGCGCGAGCAGCAGCGCCAAGGCGATCGGCGCGGCCACCAGCGGCGACGGGAGGAGCGGTGCCGCGGCGCCGAACAGCAGGGCCCCAGCCAGAGTGATCGTGGTGGCGAGGGCTCCCAGGCGCATACGCCCCTGCAGCCGGGGTGCCACTATGGCGCCGAGCAGCCCGCCGGCCGCGATCGTCGCCTGCACCAGGCCGAGCACCGCGGTGGACGTACCGTGCTCACGCAGCGCGAGCGTAACCGTGAAGGTCACGCCGGTGAAGGCGAAGTTCATCAAGGGCGCCGTTATCGCTACCGCGCGCAGGATCGGCACCTGCCAGACGACCTGCAGGCCATCGGCGACCTCGCGCCACAGCGCCTTGCGCTCGGCCGCGTTCTCCGGGAGGAACTGCCCCCGGATCCTGTTCACCGTGCCGAACGAGGCAACGTAGGAGACGGCGTTGGCGAGGAACGGAACGGCCTGGCCCAGTCCGAAAAGAGCCCCGCCGAGCGCCGGGCCGGCCAGGGCGGCAGCGTAGGTCCTGGCCTCGGTGGCGGCCGACGCCCGGTCCAGTTGCCGGTCCGGCACGATCGCCGGCAGTGCCGCGGCAGCCGCCGGATTGAAGATGGCGCCTGCGCCTCCCTCGATCAGGCACACGACCAGGACGACCGGCCAGGACGCGAGGTCGGTCACGATCAGGATGCCGAGCAGGGCCAGCAGGACCGCGCGCATGGTGTCACAAACGATCATTGTCAGCCGCCGGTCGAACCGGTCGGAGAGCGCCCCGGCGGGCAGGTGCAGGCACAGCAGGGTAATTGCCCGCGACGTCCCCACCACTCCGGCGAGCACCGCCGAGTGGGTCAGCGCCAGGATAAGCAGCGGGTAGGCGAGCAGGCCGATTCCTGAGCCGGTATCGGAGAGCAGCTGGCCGATCCACAGCATACGGAAGCCCTCGTTGTGCCGGAGAGGAACCTCTTGTTGCACATCGGCCTCTGTCTCGATTCCGGTGGCATCGCTCATCTTCGGAATTGTAGGTAACCAGGAATTCTTCCCAACGGACCGGCCTGAGCTATCTTTTGATGCCGGCCCGGGCGGCCAGCCAGCCCGCCATCGCGCGTATGCCGTAGCCGATGGCCCGCTCATCGGGATTGAAGGCGCCGAAGTGCGGGTAGCTGGTCTCGACGGCCGCGCCGGGCGCGTACGCCGAGGAACGTTTACGTGCCGGGGTACCGGTCGAGGAAAAGCGCGAAGTCCTCACCGCCGTACGGGATCGCGGCCTCGATCGCCGCCACGTGATCGCGGCCCAGCGCCCGCTGCAGGTGTCCCCCGATCGCATGGCCGTCCCGCTCTGAGCAGACCAGCGCGGGAAATGGCGCGGCAGGAAAGTCGGGTGCCGCGCCCTCCGACCGCGCGAGACGCTCGACGTCCGCGCGGATCTCGGTGTAGCGGTTCGGCGGCCAGCATCGGTAGGACAGCCGCACCACGGCGCCGACGGCCTGGGCCTGCGCCCGGCAGGCCGTAGCCGGGTGTGACGAGAAATCGGCCCACCGGGAACGGGCCGCAGTGCAGGGCATGGATCTCCGCGGGTCGGACCTGGCTGAACACGCCGTCAGCGAGCATCGCCGCCGCGCCGGTGAGGGACTCCTCCGCCGGTTGGAAGGCGAACACCACGCATCCGGCGAGCTGGTCGCGTAACTGGCCGTACCCCCATCCATGCCCCGGGTTCGCCGATCCGGACGTGGTGCGCTACCGAGGCCGCCGGGGCCATCTTGACACTATGCGAGCGCCGCTCGCATACTCACCAACGGATAAGCGACCACTAGTCGCATAAGGGGTGGGTGTGCAGCCACGATTACTACGTCGCCTGTCTCGTGCCGTGACGGGCCCCACGGCCGCCGCCGGAGATGAGACAGGAGAGTGCTCATGACCGCGGTGATGCAGGGGGTGCGGATCCTCGAGGTCGCCGAGCACACGTTCGTACCCGCGGCGTCCGCGCTGCTCGCCGACTGGGGCGCCGACGTGATCAAGATCGAGCACGTCGAGCGCGGTGACGCGATGCGCGCGCTGGCCTCGTCCGGCGTGGCGGTTGTTCCCAAGGACGTCCACGTGCTGATGGAGCACTCCAACCGCGGCAAGCGCAGTCTGGGCCTCGACCTCACCTCCGAGGCCGGCCGCGAGATCCTCTACAGGCTCGCGGGCACCTGCGACGTCTTCCTCACCAACAAGCTGCCCAGCGTGCGGACCAAGCTGCGCGTCGACGTCGACGACATCCGCGCCCACAACCCGCGCATCATCTACGTCCGGGGCACCGGCCAGGGTGAACGCGGCCCCGAAGCCGACCGTGGGGCCTACGACTCGCTGGCCTTCTGGTCCCGTGCCGGCGCCGCCGTCGGCGTCATGCGGCCCGAGTACGGCCACGTCCCGGTTCCGCCCGCGCCCGGCTTCGGGGACTCCATCGGCGCCATGACCATCGCCGGCGGCATCATGGGCGCGCTGTTCCACCGCGAGCGCACCGGCGAGGCCACCGAGGTCGACGTCTCCCTCATGGCGACCGGCATGTGGGCGATGGGCCAGGCCCTCGCCCTCTCCCTGCTGCTCGACATCCCGTGGACCCCGCCACCCGCCGACGCGCCGCGATCCAACCCGCTCACCGGCAACTACCGGACCAAGGACGGCCGGTGGCTTTCCTTCACCTGTCTGCAGGCCGGCAGATACTGGCCACCGATGTGCGAGGTCATCCGCCGTCCCGATCTCGCGACCGACCCCCGGTTCGCCGACCACGCCGCTCTGATGGCGAACAGCAGGGAGGCCATCGCCATCCTCGAGAGCACCTTCGCGGCACACACGCTGGCCGAGTGGCGCGAGCGACTGGCGGGCTTCGTCGGCCAGTGGAGCGTCGTCCAGGACACCCTGGAGGCCGCCGCGGACCCCCAGGCCGTCGCCAACGGGTACGTCCAGGAGTGCACCAGCGCGACCGGCATCCCGTTCCGCCTCGCCGCCGCCCCGGTCCAGTACGGCAGGCAGCCCGCGCCGGCGGGACGCGCGCCGCTGTTCAACGAGCACGGCGACGAGATCCTCGCCGAGCTCGGTCTCGATCAGGATGCCGTCCTCGACCTGAAGATCCGCGGCGTGGTCGCGTGACACGCACCTCAGCCAAGAGCCTGGAGACACTGACATGACGTTGTTCGACGCCTTCCGTTTTGACGGGAAGCGGGTCCTGGTGGTCGGCGGTGCCACCGGCATGGGCGCCGCCGCCGCGGAGCTCGCGCTGAGTGCCGGCGCCGAGGTGCTCGTCGCCGACTACGCCGAGGTCACGCTCCCGGGCGCCAAGGGCATCGACGTCAATCTCGCCGACGCCGCCTCCATCGACACCGCCGTCGACCAGCTCGGCGGCCCCGTCCACGCCCTGCTGCTCGCCGCCGGCGTCGCCGACGGAACCCCCGGTATCGAACGCATCAACTTCATCGGCCACCGCTACCTCATCGACCGCCTTCTCGCCGGCGGGCTGCTGCCCCGCGGCTCCGCCATCGGCTTCATCTCCTCCGCCGCCGGCCTGGGCTGGGAGTCGGACCTGCCGCTGCTGCGGGAGTACCTCGCCATCACCGACTTCGACGAGGCCACGAAGTGGGCGGTGGACCACGGCAAGGCCGACTACATGTGGAGCAAGCGGGCCGTTTGCGCCTACGTCGCGTCCCAGGCGATGTCTCTGCTGAAGCAGGGCGTGCGGATCAACGCGATCTGCCCCGGCCCCACCGACACCCCCCTCGCCCGGGCGAACGAGGAGCGGTGGCTCGGCTTCGGCACCGACTACCGCGCCGAGGTGGGCTCCCTGCCCGCGACCCCGCTGGAGCAGGCCTACCCGCTGCTGTTCCTCTGCAGTGACGCCGCCTCGGCCGTCAACGGCATCACCCTCACCGCCGACTCGGGCTACTTCAGCGCCGGGATCGCCGAGTCCTTCCCCGCGGCCACCCCCGTCGTGAAATTCCTTCTGGGCCGGTGACCTGACCGAAGCCCCGGGCCGGCTGCGCAAGCCCACCGTCCAGTAGATCTTCGACATTCACGAGGGACAGAAGACGATGAAAGAGCAGCGTCGTGGCCGCCGGATCGCCATGAGCCCGACCGAGATCGATGCCTTCCTCACGGAGGAGCGGACCTGCCGGGTGGCGACGTCCAGCCCGAGCGGACCGCATCTGACTCCGCTGTGGTTCGTGTGGGACGGCGCCGCGCTGTGGCTCAACTCGGTCGTGAAGAGCCAGCGCTGGACGGACATCGCCCGTGACCCACGGGTGGCGGTTCTGATCGACGGCGGGCATGCCTTCAACGAGCTGCACGGAGTCGAACTCCGCGGAAAGCTCGAAAGCGTCGGAGAGGCTCCCCGGACCAGCACGCCGGATCCCGAGCTCGAAAAGCCCGAGCTACTTTTCGCCCGCAAGTACACCGGCCGTGACGAGATGCACTACGACGGGCGGCACGCCTGGCTGCGGCTGACCCCGGAAAAACTCACCAGCTGGGATTTCCGAAAGATGTGAGGACCGCCGGCGCACACGACGGTAAACCGCAGAAGGTCTGCGACCCCCAGAAGCCTGGCCGGACACGACCGCCGGGCCATCCACCCGTCGAGGAGAATCATGAACGTCGACGACATGGTGCTGGTGAGCATCGACGACCACGTGGTCGAGCCGGCAGACATGTTCACCAACCACGTCCCGGCCAGGCTGGCCGACCAGGCCCCGCACGTCGAGACCGACGAGTCCGGTGTGGACAGGTGGATCTACCAGGGTCGGGTCACCGGTGTCAGCGGCCTGAACGCCGTCGTCACCTGGCCGCCGGAGGAATGGGCCAAGGACCCGGCCGGCTTCGCGGAGATGCGCCCCGCCGTTTACGACATCCATGACCGGGTGCGGGACATGGACCGCAACGGCATCCTGGCCTCGATGTGCTTCCCGACCTTCGCCGGGTTCTCGGCCGGGCACCTGAACCACTTCAAGGACCCCCTGACGGTCATCATGATCCAGGCGTACAACGACTGGCACATCGACGACTGGTGCGGCACCTACCCGGGCCGGTTCATCCCGCTCGCGCTGCTGCCCACCTGGGACCCGCAGCTGATGGTGAACGAGATCCGTCGCGTCGCCGCCAAGGGCGCCCGGGCCGTCACGATGCCGGAGCTGCCGCACCTCGAAGGGCTGCCCAGCTACCACGACCTGACCTACTGGGGGCCGGTCTTCGAGGCCCTGTCCGACACCGGCCTGGTGATGTGCCTGCACATCGGCACCGGTTTCGGCGCGCTGAAGCTGGCGCCCGACGGCCCGATCGACAACCTGATCATCCTGGCGTGCCAGATCTCGTCGCTGGCGGTGCAGGACCTGCTGTGGGGCCCGGCGATGCGCAACTACCCGAACCTGAAGTTCGCGTTCTCCGAGGGCGGCATCGGCTGGATCCCCTTCTACCTGGACCGCTGCGACCGGCACTACACCAACCAGAAGTGGCTGCGCCGCGACTTCGGCGGCCGGCTGCCCAGCGAGGTGTTCCGCGAGCACTCGCTGGCCTGCTACGTCACCGACCCGACCTCGCTGAAGCTGCGCCGCGAGATCGGCATCGACAACATCGCCTGGGAGTGCGACTACCCGCACGCCGACTCGATCTGGCCGGACGCACCCGAGTTCGTCCTCAACGAGCTGAACGGGGCCGGGGCGAACGACGAGGAGATCAACAAGATCACCTGGGAGAACGCCTGCCGGTTCTTCAACTGGGACCCGTTCGCCGAGATCCCGCGTGAGCGGGCCACCGTCGGCGCCCGCCGTGCGGTCGCGACGGACGTCGACACCGCCATCCGCTCCCGCAAGGAGTGGGCACGGCTCTACGCGCAGAAGCACCCCGGCTGACGTCGGACCGCAGCACCAGCAACCAGGCCCGCATGCGGCTCCCGGTACCCCGGCGGGCCCTTCGAGAAGGCGCGCAGCCGTGAGTGATGGACTGTACTGGGATCCGTTCGACAGGACGGTCGACCTCGACCCGCATCCGCTGTGGCGGCGGATGCCGCACTTCTGCCTCGGTGCCGCGCTCGCCCGCATGGAGGGGCGCATCGCGCTGGAGGAGACCCTGCGGCGCTTCCCCACCTGGGAGGTCGACCGCGACAACGCGGTGCGCCTGCACACCAGCACCGTCCGCGGCTACGAGAAGCTCCCGATCGCCGTCTAGGTCCCCCGAGCTCTCCAGCTCTCCAGCTATTCAGCTATCCCAGTGACGGGGGCCACGTGAGATACCGCAGGTTCGGAACGACCGGCGTCGAGGTCAGCAGCCAGTGCCTGGGCACGATGAACTTCGGCCGGCTCGGCAACGTCGATCCCGACGAGAGTGTCCGGGTGATCAGCCGGGCGCTGGACGCCGGCATCAACTTCATCGACACCGCCGACGTGTACTCCGGCGGCCAGGCCGAGCAGATCGTCGGGCAGGCGGTCGCCGGACGCCGGGACGAGGTGGTCCTGGCGACCAAGTGCTACTTCCCCATGGGCGGCCGGCTCCAGCGGGGATCGTCGCGGCGATGGATCACGCAGGCAGTCGAGGGCAGTCTGCGTCGGCTGGGCACCGACCGCATCGACCTTTTCCAGATCCACAAGCTCGACTGGACCACCGATCTCGAGGAGACCCTCGGTGCGCTGACCGACCTCGTGCGCCAGGGCAAGGTCCTTTACCTGGGCTCGTCGTCGTTCCCCGCCGACTGGATCGTCGAGGCCCAGTGGGCGGCCGCCCGACGCAACAGCGAACGCTTCGTCTGCGAACAGCCGCAGTATTCGATCTTCGCGCGGTCGATCGAACAGTCGGTGCTGCCCGCCTGCCAGCGACACCGGATGGCGGTCATCCCCTGGAGCCCGCTCGCCGGCGGCTGGCTGACCGGTAAGTATCAGCGCGGTCAGGAACCCGCGAACGGCTCACGGTACGACCCTGCCAGCCCCTTCATGCAGGGCACGGTCAGCTCGGCCGCCGAGCGCGCCGACCCTGCCCGGTTCGACGCCGTGGATGCCCTGCGCACCGTCGCCGACCAGGCCGGCCTCACCCTGACCGAGCTGGCCATGGCGTTCGTCGCCAGCCATCCCGCGATCACCTCGACGATCATCGGGCCGAGGACCATGAAGCACCTCGACGACGCGCTCGACGCAGCCGACGTCGACCTCGACGACGACGTGCTCGACGCCATCGACGAAATCGTGCCTCCCGGCACGGACCTGCCCGGGGTCGATCACTTCATCCAGTACCCGTCCCTCCTGCCCACCGCCCGCAGGCGGCCGTCGGGCCTGTCGGTATAGCGGGTCGGGGGGATATCAATGAAGTCAGACCTCGCCGCGGAGGAGCAGGGGGATGTCGTGGGCGTAGTCCTCGACGCTGGTGCCGGCCTGGTACGCGACCCGGGCGACACCGTCCGGGCTGAAGGCGGTGACCTGGGAGCCGTGCGTCACGGTCCACGAGCCGTCGCTGCCCTGGCGGGGTGCCTGCACCGGCACACCGAGCTGGTCCGCCAGGTGCGCGACGTCGTCCCATGTTCCGGTGACGCCGATGAACGACGAGTCGAACTGGCCGAGCCAGCGCCGCACGGCTGCCGGGGTGTCCCGGGCCGGGTCGGTGGCGACGAACACGACCCGCAGCTGAGCCTGGTCGGCCGCGCCGAGTAGGGAGCGCGCCGCGGCGAGGTCCGCCATCGTCGTGGGACAGATATCGGGGCAGTTCGTGAAGCCGAAGAAGACCAGGGTCAGCTTTCCCGCGGTTGCGGCCCGCAGGTCGAAGGGTTTGCCGGCGGTGTCGGTCAACGCGGTCGTCGGTTTCGGCATCGGCGTGGCCAGCGTGATGCCGCGGACCCCGGCGGCCCCTTCGACCTGGCTCAGGTCGACGACGGTGCCCGGCGTGTCCGTCCCAGCCCCGCAGCCTGCCATGGCGATGGCCGCCGCCACCATGAGGACGGCGGCTCCCCGCACGCGGCACCGGCGCCGCTGGTGGTGCTGGTGCTGGTGACGTTGGTCAGGCTGCACGGCGGGCCAGCCCGAGTGCGTACTCGGGCCACCACTGACCGGCGGGCGGGCCACCGTTGCAGGTCCCGTCGGACTCTCCTGGCACTTTGATCCAAAGGAACGCGTCGACACTCGTATCTCCGGTCGCAGTGGTCGGGAGCACGCCGAGGCCCCGCCCGGGCGGATTGCACCAGGCTCCGTCCGGTGCCCGGTCCTGGCCGTTGCGGGAGGTGTCGACGACGAAGTGAACGTCGCCGCCGAGGGCCGCGGAGATCTGCCGGCCGTAGGCGATCTCGCTCGCAGAGTCGTCGAAGTTCGAAACATTCAGTGCGAATCCACGGGCCTGCTCCACGCCGGCGGCACGTAGCCGGGTGGCCATCTCGGCGGGGCCGTGCCAACCGGCGTTGCCGGCGTCCAGATAGACGGCGGCACCGGCTCCGGTGAGCGCCACAGCCGCGTAGCGAAGCAGGTCGTACCGTGTCTGCCGGTCCGCGGTGCTCAGACAGTCGACCTGGGAGAGGCCATCGGGCTCCAGGATGACGACAGCCGGGTTGCCCCGCACGCCCGCCGCGAAGGCGGAGATCCACGCCCGGTAGGCGTCGGGGCTGGACTGGCCGCCGGCGGAGTAGCTGCCACAGTCGCGGTGCGGGATCCCGTAGGCGACCAGCACGGGCAGCGCGCCGGCCGCCCGGACCAGCGCGACCTGTGCCCGGACACGGCCCGTCAGTGTGGCCGGGTCCGCGTCGCCGAACCAGGCCGCGGCCGAGCCGCGGGCCAGCCGGGCCATCAGGTCGGCGTCCGTCGGGTTGGTGGCACGCAGATCGCGGGCTGCGACGGCCGCGTCGCTGGACGGATCGACGTAGAACGACGCGCCGGCGATCGGGTTGCCCCCGGAGCCGGGTATACCGCCCGCGGCGAGCGTGCTCGGGGCCGCACCCGGGGTAGGGCCGGCGGACGGGGCCGCGGCGGCGCTTGCCGACGGTGGTGCGGCGGAGGGCACCGATGGCGACGCCGTCGCCGGGTCGTCGGGCGCCCCGGGCCCGCTGTCGGGAGCGCCGCGCTGGCCGCTCGGAGCATCGGTGCGGCCTGTGTCGGGCGTCTCGGTTGGAGCGTCGGCGGAGAGGTAGGCGTCCGCGCCGGCGTGCGGCGGCAGCGGACCGGTCCCCGTCCACACGGTGAACCCGGTGACGACCGCCACCGCCGCCGCGATCGCCAGCCGTCGTCGCGGCCGGGAGCGCGCCATGCGCGCCCGGCTCACCTGGCGCGTACGGCGCGTACGGCGCCGAGTCACCGACGGCCGGTCCGGCCGGTCCGGCCGGTCCGGCCGGACGATGGTGGCCACGGCTCGGTCTCGGCTCATCGAGGAAGAGCGGTCATCCATACCGGATCACCGCCTGTCAGGCCGCGTTACGGACGAGTTCAGCCGCCTGCTCCGGCCACCAGGCGCCGGCCTGCGGATTACCTCGGCCGCACTCGCCGTCGCTGGCTCCCGGCGTCTTGATCCAGAGGAACGCGTCGGCGAGCGGGTTTCCGGTAGCGGTCGTCGGTGCCGGGCCGAGGCCACGGCCCGGTGGGTTGCACCAGGCGTTCTCGATGCCCTCGGCGGGCCCCCGGCCGTTGCGGGAGGTGTCGACGACGAAGTGGCTGTTGCCGGTCAGGCCGGAGATGACGGTTCCGCGGGCCACCTCGTCCTCGGTGCGGTAGTAGTTGGAGACGTTGACCGCGAACCCGCGGGCATGCGCGACGCCGGCCCGCCGGAGTCGTTCGGCGATGGCGGCCGGCTCGGTCCAGCCGCAGTTCGCCCCGTCCAGGTACACGCTGGTGCCACCCAGTCCGGCGTAGACGTCGACGGCGTCGTTCAGGAGCTGGTAACGCTCCTCCTGCAGGGCCGGGGAGAGGCTGTCGATCTGGCCGAGTGAGTCCGGCTCCAGGACGACGACGGCGTTGTTCGGACCGATGCCGGCAGCCACCTGGCGGGTGAAGGCCCGATAGGAGGCGGCGTTCGGGGCGCCACCGGCGGAGAAGCCCGCGCCCGCGTCGCGGTGCGGGATCGCGTAGATCATGAAGACCGCGGTGGCGCCCGCCGCGGCCGCTGCCTCGCTGCGCTGGCGCACCGCCGCTGTCACATCGGGTAGCCAGTCTCCGACCGGGAAGGCGGTCGGCGTCCGCACGAGTGGCTCGATCAGGTTGGCATGGGCCGGGTCCGACGCGGCCGCGTCGGCCGCCTGGCTTGCCGGGTCGGTGAAAAACGGCTGCCGCGGAGCCGGGCCCCGCCGACCGACCGCTCCGGCTGCGGCCGAAGCGGGCGCGCCCGAGGCGCCCGAGGCAGCCGAGGCACCCGCACAGGTGCCCGACTCGCTGCCTGCGGCGTTGAGCAGCGTCGCGGTCGGCGGCTGAGGTACACCCGACCCCTCGGACCCGCAGGCGGCGAGCCCGGACAGGAGGAGAAGCGCCACCAGGAACCGGGCCCGTAGAGGTCGGCTCACCGGACCTGCCATATCCAACGCTGTTCTCCGACCATCATCCGCCCATCATCCGATGACCTTCACCCAACGCATCTCATTGAACCTGGACCCAGGTCGCCACTGACGGGACACCGGCACCGTTGTCGACGAAAAGCATGTACCAGTCGGGTGGCAGCACATTCGGATTCTCCGGGACGCTGACCGTGACGGTGCCGTTCGCCTGGCTGGCCACGGGCAGTGCCACCGAGCGCTGCTCGGTGTCGGTGACATGGGTGTAGGCGCCGGGCCGGATGAGCCGGACCTTGGAGACGTCCTGAGAGACCGACAGGCTGATCGTCGAGCCCCGGGTGGCGGTGGACGGCGCGGTCCGGATGACCGGTCGCTCGCCCTTGTACAGATAGGGCGGGCTGTAGACCTCCATTCTGGTTTCGAAGAAGTTGTCGTCGCTGAGCGGGTTGGAACCGAACACCGCGACCCTGCCATCCGGCAGGAGCAGGTAACTGCTGTGGTAGTCCCGGCCGACCAGCGGGTCGGCCGCCTCGGTGAAGGTGTTGGTGTCCGGGTGGTAAAGCTGGGCCGTCCGCGAGTCCTTGCCGCGGTATGCCGTGGAGCCGCCGGAGACGAGCACGGTGTCATCCGGCAGGACCACCACTCCCGGGTAGCGCTTGGCGACCTCGAGGTCCGGCCCCCGTTCCCAGGTCGGGTTCGGCGCGTCGAGATCGGCGATGGCGGTGCGGGCCGTCGCGACCTGGGTGTCTCCCACACCACCGCCACCGAGGAACATGACCCGCTGCTCCTGCGCGGGCGGCAGGAGCACGGTCGCGGCAGTCTCGTTGATCTCCGGGGAAGGCAGCCCGCCCACCGGCTGGAAGCTGTTGTCCGCCAGGTTCCACAGCCCGGACTGACGTGCTTCGAGGGATGCCGGCCCATAGCCGGCGTTGGCACCGGAGAAGAACAGCCGCCCGTCGCTCGCGAGCAGCAGCGACGGGTAGGTGGGGAACTCCTTGTTCAGCTCCGGATGGTTGATCCAGCTCTGCGTCGCCTGATCGAACGACTCGGTGTTCCCCGGGTCGATCGCGCCAGTCTCGTTCAGGCCGGAGACCGCGACCACGGCGCCGTTGGCGAGGGTGACGAGTGTCGGGTACCAGCGGGCGTGGTTGAGGTCACCGGTCTTCTCGTAGCGCTCGGTCTGCGGGTTGAAGATGTAGGAGTCCTTCAGCCCCTGGTACTCCTTCTTCTGCCCGTCGGGCGAGTCCTGGGCGAGCACCTCGTAGGCCTTGGTGCCGCCGGAGATCAGCAGGTTGCCGTTCGGCAGGAAGGCCTGGCCCGCGCAGAAGACGTCCCACGGGGTGTAGATCTTCTTGAAGGTGTTCGCGACGGGGTCCCACAACAGCGTCTCGTAGCGCTTGGCGTCGAAGGCGGCCTTGTCGTTGCCGGACCCGGCGACCAGCAGCACCTTGCCCGTACGCAGCAGCGCCGCGTGCACCGACCGGGAACCGGAGTCCGCGATGACGTCCCACCGGCCGTACTCGCTCATGTAGGACTGCTGGTGCCAGCGCCACTTCTGGTAACGCGCGGACGCCCAGCTCCCGACGAACGGCCCGTTGCCGGCGATGATCACGGCGACGAGGCAGCAGACCTGGATGACGCGGCGACGGCGCGGTCCGGTGATCCTCTCCACCACCATCAGTCGAGTTCCTCCAGGAGACCTTCGGGTGAGACGCGGCGGCGTCGCGGGTGCAGGCGCAGGGTGACGTCCTCGGTGTAGCCGGGATTGGCCGGGAGGTCCGGGCCGCCCGCACCGGTGCGCCTGGTCGCGCCGGTCACTCCCGCGCCGTCGTTCGCGTCTGCCACTGCGCCCGCCCCGCGCGCCGCCGCCCTAGCCATGCGGGCGGCCCTGACGGCGGCAGGGCTGGCCGGGTCGATCGGCCTCGCCGGTCTGGGACGGCGCAGTGTCACGGTGGTGGACGGTTCCGGGCCGTCGGCGGCGGCTTTGCCGGCCCCGACGGTCGCACCGGCGCTGCCACCGGCACCGGCGGATGCCCCGCCGCGGACGCGCAGGGCCGCCAGCAGCGGCGGCGCGATCAGGACCGTGTCGCCGCCGTCCGGATCGTCGGCATCCGCGCCGGACGCCCGGCCGACCCCGGCGAGTTCCAGTCGGTCCGTGGCCTCGTCGTCCGGGTCATAGCGGCCGGGGCTGTCCACCCGCCTGGCACCGGTACCCAGAGCCACCAGACCGGACAGCGCCTCGTCGTCGGCATACGGGTCTGGATCGCCGCCTGTCTGCGCGCCCACAGGTGCGGGATCCGGCCGACCGTCCGAGCCGCCACGGGCGGCGGCAGCTGCCGCGTCGGCTGTGCCGGCGGTGGCGGCGGTGGCGGCTGTCCTGCCGACCCGCTGAGAGGGGATGTGCGCTGCCGGCAGCGGGTTGGGCGCGGCCGCGCGGCGCGGGGCGAGGACGGGCTCGACCATCCACAGGATGATCGGGATGAGGCAGGTGACCAGCGACAGCGAAGCCCAGATCATGTTCGCGGGGTAGACACGGCCGAGGCTTGCGGCCACCGCGATCGACGCCGCCGAGATCAGCGCCCAGAACAGGTGCTTGCGGAAGGTCAGCAGCCGGTCCGGACTGGCCGCGTCGCCCTTCGGGGTGACGACGAAGCCGAGCTTGCGGCGGAACAGCGCTCCGACCAGGGCGGTCGAGTAGAACGGCATGCACAGCACCGAGACGAAGATTCCGTTCATCCCGGCGCTGCCGGGTTCCTCGTGTGGGCTGGTGTTGAAACGGCGCAGCCAGAAGTAGAGGAGCAGCCGGGCGACGAAGACGTCGATGTACAGCGCCAGCCAGTACGAGACGTTCACCACGACGCCGGTCGAGCCGAGCGCCATGTAGCAGACGGTCAGCGCGACGCCCAGCAACCAGGTGATCGCCACCGTCGGGTAGTGCAGCATCAGCGTCGAGTAGTGCAGGCGGGGACCCCAGTCCAGCGCCTTCAGTCGCCGCGGCGCCTCGGTGACCATCACCTCGTTGGCGCCGCGGGCCCAGCGCAACTGCTGGCTGAAGAAGTCGGTCCAGGAGGTCGGGCCTTCGCCGACCGCGACGACGTCCGGCGTGTACACCGACGTCCAGCGGTGGCCGGTCTCCGGGTTGCGGGCGCCGTGGACGGCGAACGAGGTGGCGAGGTCCTCGGTGATCGAGTCCTGGAAGCCGCCGATCTGTCGCCAGGTGCTTACCCGGTAGGCGTGGTTGGTGCCGACGAACATGCCGCAGGCGAACCGGTTCGCGGCGCGTTGGATGACCGAGTGGAACATGTAGTTCTGCGCCTCGGCGCCGCGGGTCAGGTAGTGGCGGAAGTTGCCGTAGACCTGCGGTCCGACGACGAAGGCGACGTTCGGGTCCCGGAAGTAGCCGAGCATGCGCTCGGCGTAGTTCGCCAGCGGGATGTGGTCGGGGTCGACCGACAGGACGACGTCGTACCGGTCGCCGTGGAGGTCGAGCCACGAGTTGTGGTTGCCGTGCTTGGTCTTCGCCCGGAACCGTCCCTTTCGGGTGTTCCAGTGGTCGACGCCGTTGCGGGTGAAGTGGCGGACCCCGATCTCCTGGCACATCGCGCGGACCTGGGGGTCGTTGCCCTCGTCGAGCAGCCACACGTCGATCGGACTGCTGTAGCGGATGTTGCGTGCGGCGATCAGGGTGTCCCGGACGACGTCCAGCGGCTCTTTGGACGGGACGATCGTCGTGGTGAAGGCGACCCGCAGCCCGGGGGGAGGCGTCACCGGGATCGGGTCGCGCATGAGGGTCGCCGACCAGCACAGGATCACGGAGTTCAGCAGCCGGATGCCCTCGGTGACCACGATCAGCCAGAACATGATGTGGTTTCCGACGGCTACCGCGGTCGGGAGATATCGCGTGTCCGGGAAGTGCTGCGGTTGGATCAGCCAGACGAAGAAGAAGGATGACAGCACCAGCGTGACCACGAGCAGCGGGAGAACCTGGCGCAGGGCACTGCCGGCCATGACGCGCCGGTAGGCCACGTGATGGGTCCGGTCGGGTTCCGGCTCCTGCAGTGGACCGGCGAGCGTCGAGAAGGTCGCGTAGTCGTATGCCATGTCACTGTGCCTCGGTGCCGACCGGCGCGTCGGTGGGCACGTCGACCGAGGTACGGGCTGGTCGGTCGAGTGCAACCCAGATGATTCCGGCGATCATCATGAGCACCCCGGCGGCGACGCAGATCCACAGGCCCGTCGCCGTGCCTGCGGCGACCGTTGGTTTCTCCGTCTGAAACGTGCCGATGCGGAGCCGCGCCAGGGTCCGGGTGATGGGCTCGGCCGCGTGCACACGCATGGTGGTGACCGCGACGATCACCGCCCCGGCGGCCGCCGGGGCGAGTCCCAGCCAGCGCCGGTTGCCGCCCGGATCGGCAGTCAGCATGCTGATCAATGCCACGAGTCCAAGCGCGAAGACCACCTGCCCGGATGGCGGGAGATCCCATCCGGAACGGGTGACGACCAGCAGGTGGGCACCTCGGTCGGAAAGAGTCGCCTGCACCCAGTGATCGAATGACCCGAACACCGCGGCAACGCCGGCGATACCGCAGGCCCACACCGCCGCGGTCACAATGCGCAGCCCCGGGCCGGGTGCGGTGAGTCGCCGCGCCCGAATCGATGCCCGGGTTTCTGGCCGGGGGCCTGTCGGGCTCTCCGCTCGGTCCGCGAACACGCCGTCCTTTCCGCAGGTCGGATGTTGGACTGACACGATGACACATGGGCGGCGGTGGCCACCCGACAGGTCCCCCGACTATGGTTTTGCTGTGAGAAAAACGACTGAGGGTTGGAGGCGCGGGGATTCACCGTCCGAACCTTCACGTAACTGCCGGGCCCGGCCCGACAGTCCGCGCCGTCCGCACCCGCAGTCGATCATCTCGGCATTCACGTGAGGGTTCTGCTGGTTCTTTCTGACGTCATCCGGGCGTTGTAGATTGCCGGCGTCCCAACGGGAGAAAGTTCTGATGGATCAGCTGCCTCATGGCTCCACGAGTGCGCCTCCGCTGACGCGGCGCGGGCGCCGCCGCCGCGTGGCGGCCCTGTGCGCAGGCTCGCTCCTCGCGGTGTTGACCGGATGTGCCGGCGGGCCTGCCGGCCCGGGCGACCCCGCCCCGTCGACGGCGGTGGCACAGACTGCCCCTGCGGCGTCGGGCAGTGCCGCCCCAGGTGGGAGTAACCCGCCGGGTGGCCGTGCCCTCTACGCCGTTCCGGGGGTGCAGGCCCAGATCGCCGCGGACGGCATCCGCGCCGAACGGCCGGCCGACGCCGCGCTGCTGGACCGGATCGCCCGGACGCCGACCGCGATCTGGCTGGGAAGCTGGAACGCCACCACCGAGGTCGGCGCGAACGTTCGGGGCATCGTCGCGGGCGGCAGGTTCGCCAACGCGACGCCGGTGCTGGCTGTATATCGGCTCCCGGCCCACGACTGCGCGGCCTACCCGGCCGCCGGCTCGGGCTCACCCGATGACTACCGGGCCTGGATCGCCCAGGTCGCGGTTGGACTGGCACCCGGGCCCGCCGTCGTCATCCTCGAACCCGCAGTGCTGGCCAACCTGAACTGCCTGGGCGAGGCGGAGGTGGAGACCACCTACCAGCTGATCCGCGAGGCGGCCGCGGCACTGACCCGCGCGGGGGCGACCGTGTACCTCGATATCGGCAGCGGGTCGACACTCTCCGCGACGGAGGCAGCGCGGCGGCTGCGCCTCGCCGGGGTGGCCGACGTCCGTGGCTTCGCGCTGAACACCTCACGGTTCGCCCGCACCGAAACGATGATCGACTACGGTGAGGCGTTGGTCCGCCAGCTCGGGACTGACACGGGCTTCGTCGTGGACACCAGCCGCAACGGGCTGGGCCCGCCTGCCGGCAATGATGTGTGCAATCCGCCGGGTCGGGCCTTGGGCCCGCCCCCGACCACCAGCACCGGCCGGCCCGCCGTGGACGCACTGCTGTGGATCAAGATGCCCGGGGAGTCCGACGGCACCTGCAACGGCGGGCCGCAGGCCGGAGTGTTCTGGGTCGACTACGCGCTCGAGCTCGCCCGCCGGGCCGGCTGGTGACTTTCTCGGCACACGACCCTTACGAAAGGGCGGGGTGATCCGACTACAGCGGAGCAGGTCTGCGCCTCTCGGATAGAGGTGGTTGTCGCGCTTTTACCGGGGAGCGAGCACCGTACTTTTACAGGCAAGTAGAGGTCACGCTCGCCGACCTTGCGAAGGACGGACCGCGGCAACTTTGCCGGAAGCGCAGAGCACACCCCCATGCACTCTTGGCAACGCAGCCCTTTCGTGAAGGTACAGAAGCCCGCCTCGCACGGCGAATCGCTTCCAGCAGGCCAACGTCGCCGCGAGGCCGAAGAACCGGCGACGGCCCGACAAGCCCGCCGACGGTCGCGTTCCGTGCTGTCGCGATTGCGACAGCACCGTTCGCGCCCCCCACCAGTATTTACTGTTCCCTGGCCGTCTGACCTGGTTGTCCGTTCCGGTATAAATAGCTCCCGCGCACGACCTTCGCCGGCTTGTGTGCGTGAAACACGACAGCACGACAGGTGGGGCCGCTGTCAGCACGGTCGGCGTCGATCCCACCCGGATACATCCATGATCCGCATACAGCCCTGAAGGGTGGCGCAGATGAGTGACGGCCGGCGGACGGCTCCTGACTTCCCGGTCTGGCCGCAGTTCGATGACGCGGAGCGTGCCGGGTTGATCCGTGCGCTTGATCAGGGTCAGTGGTGGCGGATGGGTGGTGGTGAGGTCGACGCGTTCGAGCGGGAGTTCGCGGACTATCACGGTGCGCCGTACGCGTTGGCGGTCACGAACGGTACGCATGCGCTGGAGTTGGCGTTGCAGGTGCTCGGGGTCGGTCCGGGTACCGAGGTGATCGTGCCTGGTTTCACGTTCATCTCGTCGTCGCAGGCGGCGCAGCGGCTCGGCGCGGTCGCGGTGCCCGTCGATGTCGATCTGGAGACGTACTGTCTCGATCCGGCCGGGGTGGAGGCCGCGGTCACGTCTCGTACCAGGGCGATCATGCCGGTGCATATGGCCGGTCACTTCTGTGACATGGACGCGCTCGGGAAGATCTCCGCGAACACCGGTGTCCCGTTGATCCAGGACGCCGCGCACGCGCATGGGGCGAGTTGGCAGGGCCGGCGGGTCGGTGAGCATGGTGGTATCGCGGCGTTCAGTTTCCAGAACGGGAAGCTGATGACCGCCGGTGAGGGTGGTCTGGTGACGTTCTCGGACGCGGAGCAGTTCGAGCAGGCGTTCCTGCGTCACAGCTGCGGCCGGCCGCGGACCGATCGTCGTTATCTGCATCAGACGTCGGGGTCGAACTTCCGGATGAACGAGTTCTCCGCGTCGGTGCTGCGTGCCCAGCTCGCCCGGCTCGGGGGGCAGATCGATA
>NZ_ADGX01000139.1 GCF_000177675.1 Parafrankia sp. EUN1f | reverse complement strand
CCCGGCCGGGTCAGGCGATCGGCACTGGTCCTCCGGTCGGCACTGGTCGTCTGATCGGAACTGGTCGTCTGATCGGAACCGGTCGTCGATCCTCCGGTGCCGGCGCCACCCGGGTTGATCAGATCCGCGCGCGGGTGCGGCGGGCGTCACGCAGGGCGGTGCCCCACCAGCTGAGCTCGTCGAGCAGGACCTTCGCGGCGGCTTCCGGCTCCCGCGGGTTGATCAGTGTGCCCGAGCTGTCGAAGAGCTCGTAGTACCGGGGAAACGAGACGTGGTCGCGCAGCGTGTGCGCGTGCAGTTCGCCGAGCACCTGCCGCAGATGCTCGATCGCCAGCAGCCCGCCGCTGGCACCGCTGTAGCCGACGAAACCGACGGCCTTGGCCTGCCACTGCTCGTAGTACCAGTCGATCGCGGCCTTGATCGACGCGGGGTAGCTGCGGTTGTAGTCCGGCGTCACGATGACGTAGGCGTCGGCCGCGTCGAGGCGGCGGGTCAGCTCCGCCATGGCCGGCGGGCGGGTGAGGTTCGGTTGAAGAGCCGGCGGCGTCGCAGGCAGCGCGAGTGGAAGCGGGAAGTCGGCGAGGTCGATCAGATCGACGTTGTAGCTGCCGTGCCGCTCCACCTGCTCGACGAACCACCGCGCCACGACGGGGCCGAACCGCCCCTCCCGCACGCTTCCGATGATCACGGCAAGATCCAGGGTCTCTTCGGACATCTGCCCGGCTCCTTCGACGAAGGCTTGTTGATCGGACGCCGGTCACGCTGCCAGCGGTCCGCCAGCGCCGGAAGGCCGCGCCGAGGCTGGTAGTGCCCGAGGCTGGCCGAGACTGGTAGTGGCAGAGCCACGATCAGCTCACCGTCTCCGGGTTACCGTTCGGATCGTGGACGGAAACGAGCTGGGCACGTTCCTGCGCGCCCGGCGGGAGGCGGTGTCCCCGGCCGAGCTCGGGCTGCCGGTCGGCCCGCGGCGCCGTACCCCAGGGCTGCGTCGTTCCGAGGTGGCCACGCTCGCCGGGGTCAGCGTCGAGTACGTGACCCGGCTCGAGCAGGGGCGTGACCGGCATCCGTCCCCGGCGGTGCTGTCCACGCTGGCTGACGTCCTGGGGCTCACCCCGCGCGAGCGCGTCCATCTCTACCGGCTGAGCAAGGGCACCACGGCGGGCTTCACCTGCCGGGGCGGCGCGGCGCCGACCTCCGCGCTCCGGCCGGCGCTGCGTGCTTTGCTGGAACGCCTGGAGCCCACCGCCGCCGTGGTGCTGAACCGGGTGACCGACGTTGTGGCCTGCACTGTGGCGTTCGAGCGGCTGGCCCGCCCGACCGGTCTGCTGGACGGCTGGCGCGGCCCCGGCGACCGCGGCGGTGCGGGTGCGGCCAGCGGTGTGGGTGCGGCCAGCGGCGCGGGGGTGGCCGGCGGCGTGGGCGATGTGGGTGAGGTGCCGAACGTGGCGCGCTTCGTCTTCACCGACAGCCGGGCCCGTTCCGTGCTGCCCGACTGGAGCCGCGCCGCCGACGAGATGGTAGCGGCGCTCAAACAGGGCCCGTTCCGCGCGGACAGGTACGTCGCGGCGCTCGCCGACGAGCTCACCCTCACCGCCGGCGCCGCGTTCGGTGCCCGGATCACCGCGCTGACCGGCCTTCCCGCGGCCAGTGGCATCGTCCGCCTGTCGCATCCCACGGCCGGTCCACTGAACCTCGCCGTCGAGACGCTGGAGCTGCCCGCCGACGATGACCTGCGCATCCTCGTCGGCCTGCCGGCGGACGCCGTCACGTCCGCCGCGCTGGACGGGCGACACGAGCCGTTGCGAGTCATATCTGGTGGTGCGGGGCGAAAGGTCCGTCCGGCCTGATCGGAACGATCACTCGCGGGTACGTCGTGATGCCTCGCGCGTCGGCAGGCCCATCTGTGGGTGACTGGAATGGCGATGGCAGCATGCGTGGTTCAAATCTCCGCGCCGCGCGACGAACCGGCGTCCGAAGCGATCGTAGGGTGTACCTATGGCAGCGCACTTTGATCTGGTTGTCCTCGGCGGCGGGCCCGGCGGCTACGTCGCCGCGATCCGGGCGGCGCAGCTCGGGATGTCGGTCGCCGTTGTCGAGGAGAAGTACTGGGGCGGCGTGTGTCTCAACGTCGGCTGCATCCCCTCCAAGGCGCTGCTGCGCAACGCCGAGCTGGCCCACCTCTTCGCCCACGAGGCCAAGACCTTCGGTATCTCGGGGGAGGTGAGCTTCGACTTCGGTGCCGCGTTCGACCGCAGCCGCCAGGTGGCGGAGGGCCGGGTCAAGGGCGTGCATTTCCTGATGAAGAAGAACAAGATCACGGAGTACACCGGCCGTGGCACCTTCCGTGACCCGAACACCCTTGACGTGGCGCTCTCCGGCGGCGGCAGCGACCAGGTGACCTTCGACAGCGTGATCATCGCGACCGGTTCGCGGGTACGCCTGCTGCCCGGCGTGGAGCTGTCCGACAACGTCGTGACCTACGAGACGCAGATTCTCACCCGCGAACTCCCGCGTTCGATGGCGATCGTCGGTGCTGGGGCGATCGGTATGGAGTTCGCCTACGTCCTGCGTAACTACGGTGTCGACGTCACCATCATCGAGTTCCTCGACCGCCCCCTGCCCAACGAGGACGCCGACGTCTCCAAGGAGATCCTGCGCCAGTACAAGAAGCTGGGCGTGCCGATCCTGACGTCGACCAAGGTCGAGACGGTGAAGGACAACGGCTCGTCGGTGACGGTGGAGTACACCGGCAAGGACGGTGCCCGGGGCTCGCTCGAGGTCGACAAGGTCCTCATGTCCATCGGGTTCGCGCCGAACGTCGAGGGCTTCGGCCTGGAGAACACCGGCGTCGCGCTGACGGACCGCGGCGCGATCGCGATCGACGACTACATGCGCACCAACGTCGAGCACATCTACGCGATCGGTGACGTGACGGCGAAGCTGATGCTGGCCCACGTGGCAGAGGCACAGGGCGTCGTCGCCGCGGAGGCCATCGGCGGTGCCGAGACCAAGACGCTCGGCGACTACCGCATGATGCCGCGCGCCACGTTCTGCCAGCCCCAGGTCGCGAGCTTCGGTCTGACCGAGGCGCAGGCGCGGGAGGAGGGGCACGACATCAAGGTCGCGAAGTTCCCCTTCACCGCGAACGGGAAGGCGCACGGCCTCGGCGACGCCAGCGGATTCGTCAAGCTCATCTCCGACACGAAGTACGGGGAGCTGCTCGGCGGCCACCTGATCGGTCCGGATGTCTCCGAACTGCTGCCGGAGCTCACCCTCGCGCAGAAGTGGGACCTCACCGCGTTCGAGCTCGCGCGCAACGTGCACACCCACCCGACCCTCAGCGAGGCCCTGCAGGAGGCGATCCACGGCCTCGCCGGCCACATGATCAACCTCTGACGGTCGCGGTTGAACCGCTGGCGGGCCAGCAGGCCTGCCGGCGGTCGTCTACTCCGTCGTAAGCGACATCGTGTGGATGACGAGATCGCGCAGAACCTGCGCGGTCGAGCCGGAGTCCCTGGCGTCACAGGTGACGAGCGGGACCTCCGCCCGCAGGCCCAGTGCCTCCCGGACGTCGGCGACTTCGTGCCACAGCTTGCCGTCGAAGCGGTTGATCGCGACGATGAACGGCAGCTCGGAGTCGTTCTCGAAGTAGTTCAGCGCGGTGAAGGACTCGTCCAGGCGGCGGCTGTCGACGAGGACGATGGCCCCCAGCGCCCCGCGGGACAGGTCATCCCACAGGAACCAGAAGCGTGGCTGCCCCGGGGTGCCGAAGAGATAGAGAATCAGATCCGGGTACAGCGAGATGCGGCCGAAGTCCATGGTCACGGTCGTCGTGCTCTTGGTCTCGCTCCACGACAGGTCGTCGAGGTCCTCGCTGGCCTCGGTCAGCCACGCCTCTGTGCTGAGCGGCGGAATCTGGGAGACCGAGCGGACGAGCGTGGTCTTGCCGGCGCCGAATCCGCCGGCGATCACGATCTTGGCCGAGATGGCCGGCGGCCCGGACTCGTTCTCCAGCGCAGGCGGCTCGGTCGTCGACGCCTCCGCGGCCGCGGCCGTCGGCGTGGTCGCCGGAGTCGGTGGACCTGTGGTGCCTGACCGGCCGCCGGCCGGCGGCCGGTCAGGCGGGGAGCTCGCGCAGACCACTGAGGATCCTCTCCAACACGCTGTGATCATGGTCGAAGGTGTCGGCGGTGGGATGGAGGAGGACCGCTCCCTGCGCGGCGAGATCACCGACCAGGACGCGCACGACCCCCAGCGGGATCGAGAGCAGCGCGGACAGCTCGGCGATCGAGAGCCGCCCCCGCGCCCGCTCGTAGAGCACCCGGGACTCGGGCATGAGGGACTCGCTGAGCGCCGGGTCGTACTGCGGAACGGAGACCATCGTCTCCATCAGCAGCGGGTGCTGCGTCCGGGTACGGCCGCCGGTGAGGGCGTACGGGCGGATCCGCCGGCTCCGCGAGCCCTGCTTCTTCTCCGGTTCCGGTGCGTTCCGCGCGCCGTCCGCGGAACTGGTCGTCATGTCGGGCGTTCCCGGCTCGTGACCCGCCCGGCTCAGCTCAGGCTCGGCATCTGGGGCGCCACCAGCACCCGGCGCAGATCCGCCCGCCGCTCAGGGGTGAGCGCGTGGCCGGCGTGCAGCACGAACTGGGTCATCTCGTAGGCGACCACCTTCATGTCGCAGTCCGGACCGGTCAGCACCGCGAGGCCGGCCCCGTCGTTGATGGCCATGAACAGGAAGTAGCCACCGGTCAGACGGACGATGATCTGTTCGCAGGTGCCCTTCGAGAACAGCTGGGCGCTGTTGCGGGCAAGGCTGATCATGGCGCTGGCGATCGCCGCGAGCTGGTCGCGCTCCGCCGAGGAGACGCCGTCGGAGGCGGTGAGGGACAGCCCGTCCGCGGAGAGGATCAGGGCATGGGTGACGCCATGGACCTTGCCCACGAAGTCGTTGATCAACCAGCGGAAATCAAAGTCCGCCGGGCGGTGGATCTGATCCGTCACAGGTCCTTGTCCCCTCGCTGGTGCTTGTGTGCAGTCCGTTCGCCTTCGGTGAAGGCGTCGAGATCCGCGAGCAGCCTCGCGTGATCGGCGGCTCTGCGTTCGGTGCGAGCCGCCGGTGAGCCCGCGTCGGAGGCGTTGGGCTCGTGGCCACGGGGTCCGCTGCCGTTGAGCTTCGTGCCGTCGAGCTTGGTGCCGTTGAGCCTGGTGCCGTCGAGCTTGGTGCCATTGAGCTTGGTGCCGTTGATTCGGGTATCGGCGGGGTCGTTACCGTCCAGCTTGTTCCTGTCCGGATCGGATTCCTTCGAACCGTTCTCGTTCACACCAGGCGCGTCTGTGCCGACCGGTGATCCGGTCGTTGTCGGGTCGGTCGCTGTCAGGTCTGTCGCCGCTGTGCCCGCATCCGCATCCGCAGCCGTATCCGTGGGATCGGCGGCCGTGGACTCGGTAGGCGTGGGCTGCGCCGCCGTCTGCGCTGCGGATGCGTCCGCCGCGGGCGTGCCGGTCGCGGCAGGGAGCTCGGTGGCACCGGCCGGGGGGCTCGCCGGATTTCGCAGGCTGCGGGATACGCGGCGAGGCAGACCGGTCGCGGTCGTCCCGTCCGTCAGAGCATGCGGGGGCGGCGGTCCGGCAGGCAGGCCTGCGCCGTCACCCGTGCTCGGGGTGGGCCCGGCAGCCGCGGTGGCGCCCGAAGGCGCCGGTTTCGCCGCCCCACCGAACAGCGCCGAGGGCGGTTGCCGGTGCTCTGTGCTCTGACTCGTGTTCCCCACCCCGACCGCGCGGCGCAGGGCCGACAGCCGGAAGGTGTTGCTGTCCGGCGCGGGCAGCGCAGCGCCGGGAGGTTCGGGGCGACCGCGCTCGGCTTCGCCCTCCTCACGGCTGCGCACCGTCTGCGTGCCCGACCAGTTGCCCTCGGGGAGCTCACAGACCAGCCCGGACGGAATCAGCACCGAGGCGGTCGTGCCGTGGGGCTGGCGGGAGTCCAGCCAGATCCGTAGACCGTGCCGAATCGCCAGTCGGTGGACCACGGCCAGACCCATGTGCCGCACGGCGTCGTCATCCAGGACGGGCTCCTCGGCCAGCCGCGTGTTGAACTGTTCGAGCCGTTCCGGGGGCAGGCCGATGCCTTCGTCCTCGACCCGCAGCAGGGCGCTGCCGGTCTCGGTGAGATGAACCCCGACGCGCACCGGCGTGGTGGGCGGGGACGACTTGGTCGCGTTGTCCAACAGTTCGGCGAGGACCCGCCCCAGGTCCTCGGCGGCGAACCCGATGACGCCGAGCGAGACCACCTTGCCGATCGTGACCCTGGAGAAATGGTCGATGGAGGACATCGCCGCGCGTACGACATCGACGAAAGCGGTGCTGTCGGCGGTGTCCTCGCTGGCGTCGTGACCGGCGAGCACGCGCAGGTTCTCGGCGTTGCGGCGCAGCCGGGCGGCGAGGTGGTCGAGTCGGTACAGCTCCGCCAGGCGGTCGGCGTCCTCTTCGGCGCTCTCCATCTCCTCGAGCTGGGAGAGCAGAAGGTCGACGAGGTTGAGGTCGCGAAGCGCGATGTCCGCGCAGATCGCGGAGAGCACCTCGGCGGTGGTGGACGGCTCGGGCGGTGTGGTCGGCTGGGGCGTCGTGGACGGCTCGGGCGCTCTCGGTGGCTCGGGCGCGGGGGCCGCCGCGGCGGGTCCGGGGGAGGCCGTTGTATTCGGGAGCGCGCGCCGGTCGATGCCGACAGCCCGGATCCCGGGCCGGGTCGGGGCCACCACTGAGACGACGGTGGGCTCGCTGCGAGCCGCCTCGCGAGTGGGTGGGCTCGGCGCGTCCTCGAGGGTGGGCCGATCGGTGGTGCTGTCGCGGGATGCTCCCAGGAGCGCGCGTGATCGGTTGAGCAGATCTCGTGCCCGCGTCGTCATCGCGTCCCACAACTCTCGTCGGGTATGGGAACCAGCCGCCTTCGGTGGCCCCGTTGGGAGGCTATGCAACCAGAAAGTCTCGTTTATGTTCAACTGCGACTTTTGGCGATCATCTCCCTGATGCTCCGGTGTGTTTCCGATGTTTTCGGTTTGATTCGTCCGGGTACTCCGAAGGGTCGCGGTACGTAAAGACGGGCTCCGTCGACCCGTGTGTGCAGGTGCACGTGCAAAAGCCGCCCAGGACGGCGGGGCCCGAACGAACGGGCAGGCGAACGAGCAGGCGAACGGGTGAGCGGCCGGGTAGCGGCTGCATCCGACGGCCTCGCATCCGACGTCTCGCCGCCCGAGGCGTCCGGCCCGTCGCGTGGCCCGCACGTCGCGGCGCCGCGTCCGTGCCCGCCACCACCGTTGGGTGTGGTGTGGATGTCGTGCCCGATGCCCCTTGGATGCTCCGGGTGCGGATCAGGCAGGCGGACCATCTTCGCCATATCAACTTTCGAAGACGTCGAAATGCAAGGGGACGATACCGGCGAGTCCGACCGGGCGGCGGACCCCCGCGATATGAACGGTGACCGCCGCGTCAACCTGGTATCGGCCGGCCGGGCGCCCCGGGTCCGTCAGGTGGATCGACGTCGCGGCTCCGGACACGGTGCCGCGGGCGCGAAGCGGTGACGGCGTATCCTGGCCGGCGCCGATCTGGGTGCTGGAAGACGTCGCATCAGAATACGACATGGATTTGTTCAGTGGGCTCACCCGGACGACGGCCCGAAATTCGAGCTGGTCTGATCGGTGTGGCGACGGCATTTCATCAACGTGTAGAACGAGCCAGATCCCGAAGGGTGATCCCGCCGCCGGCGAGCTCGGCCTGACCTCGGCAAGGAGATCCAGGCGGGTTGGCACGATCTGATGGAAATCGACCTCGGTGAGCGTCCGGTCCTCGCCCCCGGGTGGGTGGATGAGACCTGCCAGCTGGGATTCGACAAAGGTAACCAGCTCGGCGGGCCGCCAGGACGGCCAGCGTGCTTCGGCGTGCCCCCGCACCGCGCGGATGCTGGTGCTGCGGATCCCGTCCGCGTCCACCAGGAGCCGAAGCACGAAGCTTTCCTCGCGCTGCACCGCTCCGATCGGTTCCCCGCTGCCTGCGACCCGTGGACGGGATCTCCCAGGGCTTTCGGCCTGCGGTCCGCCCGCCAAGTCACCCGTGGCGGGGAGACCGGTTTGCAGGGTGACCTCTCCTGCCTGTAATCCCGCCGGGTCGTTCTGTTCATCGGAATATTCCATGCTCTTCTCGCTGACGTGTTCGGCGCCTGTTGTCGGCAAGGGTTCGCAGGGCATTCAGCCCGGCCCTCACGTGGCATCGGTGACTGTCAGGTCCGCCAGGTGCTCGCCGCCCCTGGCGGGAGACGGACCGCCGGGAATGGTGGCGTGGCGTGTCCTGGCCGCCCGGTGTCGCGGCGGCCAGGACACGCGGCCGGGAGGCCGGTCACCGCCGGCATAGGTCGGCTACGGCTCGTAGATGTGGATGTAGCGCGGCTCGGTGTCGGCCGTCAGCGGGAAGCGACGCTCGGCCGCGGCCGGGCTGACCAGGCTGAACCTGACGAACGCGCCGACCTGGTAGATGCCGGGCAGCAGGCTGCCGGCCGGCACCTCCCGCTCTGTCTCCGCCTTTGAATAGACGTGCGTCCCGAAGACCGTGGACTCCTTACGGGGCGCGATCGCATACGGCGGGCGTGGCGCGTCGACAGCGGTTGCCCAGTAACGGACCTCGTAACTGAGGAAATCCTCGAGCAGATGGAGGTCGGGGGTCAACAACGAGAACTCGACCCACAGCTTGAATGGATCCCCCACCTCGATGATGCTGGGCGGGTTGATTCCACTGTCATCGGCGATCTCGACGAAATCGCTGATCTCGATCTTTCCCTGTGGTTCTCCGGATCGTGGCACCGCTCGGTGTCCCCTCACGTCGTGTTGCGCTCGCCGCCGGGCGAGCCGGGTATGGCACTCTGTCTAAACGGACCCAATTAATGATCTTGATGGTCGGGCTTAAGGGCCGGGGCGCTCTTGTTAAGGAGTTGCATCGGGAGCGCCGGCGGGCAATCGCCGCTGGTCAGTGACCTGGAATCGTCGGTGCTACTGCGTGGCGGGTTCTTCGTCGTCGCCGGTGGCGAGGCGCGTCAGGAACCCGGAAGCCGGGTCGCCGCGAGAACAAACGGCCAGCCCTGTGGCCAACCGTGACCGGTGAGGACGTCCAGACGGTTGCTCTCGTCGCCGGTCTGGCGGAAAGACGGAGTATTTCTGATCCGCGAGTGATAAAGATGTTGCCTGCTGCTCGACAGCACTTCCGGGGGATGGGCAGCTGGGGGACGTATGCTTGCGGGCAAGATGCTGGAGCCCGTCGCGGGCCAGGCCGTGGCCACGCATTCGGTATTCACGGAGGCGGCGCGCGGCGGCGTTACCATCCTTGTGGCCGCACCGGGAAGCCTGCTTACCGAGGGTTTGGCGACAGCCCTGACGGAAGTGGGGCGGCGGCCGGTCTGGCTGCGCCTCGGTGTCGAGGACCGCGACCCCGCGACCCTGCTCGTGACGATGGTGGCCGCGGTGCGGCGCCAGATACCCGGCTTCGGCACCGCGCTGCTGGCACGGTCCGGTGCGTGGCCGGGGCCGATCTTCGGCTGGGACGGGCTCTACCAGGCTCTCGGAGCGGAGCTGGCCGACCAGCTCCCGTCGGAGGCGGCGCTCGTCCTGGAAAACGCGGACCGTGTGGACCCGCACGGTCCGTCCCTGGAGCTGGCCTGCAGATACGTTCTCCCGGCACTGCCGGCGGCGACGCCGCGGGTCGTCATCGGGCACGCGACGCTGCCGGGCGTCGGTGTGCTGAAAGCCGACCGGGTGCCCACCGCGGCCCAGCTGGAGGCGCCTGATCCCGCGGTCGCCCTGCCCGCCGGCCTCGGCCGGTGGCGGCGGCGTGTCGCCACTCTGCTGCGCCGGTCCGCCGCCGTCCGCGCCGCGCTCGCCTTCGCCCGGTCGTCGCTCACGGACAGCGAGATCGTCCGCATCTTCCGTGCCTCCTCGCTGCCCGAGGTACTGACAGCGGTGGCTCAGACAGCCCTGTCCCGCGTTGACGCGGGCCCGCGTCGCGCCCTGGCCCGGATCCTGCGGGTGGGCTATGCGGCGGTGGACGACCACGATCACGAACACGACCGCGTGTACGGGCAGATCCAGGGGCCCTGGTTCCAGCCACTGGTCGGCGGCTGGTCGCGCATCCGGACCGTCTGGCAGGCGCCGTTGGCTGCCGCCCTCGCCGGCGATGGCCACCTGGACCGTGACACGGAGCGTGGGATCGCGCTCGGTCTGCTGCGACGCGGTGCCGTCGAACGTGCGATTCCACTGCTTGCCGGCCTTGACGATCAGCCGACTCTGGCGTGGGCGCTGCGCCAGGTGGCTGATGACATGATCGCCAGTGGTCAGTGGGGCACCCTCGGGCGTTGGCTGGACGGGCTTTCCGCCGATGCCCTGGAGGCCGAACCGGTCCTGCTGGACGCGGCCGCCCACGTCGCGTTCTCCCGAGGCCGGACAGATCTCGCCCGGTGCTGGCTCGACATGACGGCGACGGCCGGGCAGCACCGGCCGGACGCACCGAACCGGCAGGAGGGGCCGTCCGGGCTGTCCGCGCTGCCCTGGCCGCCCGGCCAGCACGGGCCGCCTGCGGCGGCCTCCCGGCGGCTTCTCGCCGCCAGCCGGCTCACCGCGATCGCCGGTGATCTGGCTGGCGCGACCAGCCGCGCGGAACAGGCTGAGGCGCTCGCCCGGGTGTCCGGCGACGCGACGGTGGAGGCCGCCGCGGCCTGGCATCTGGGCGGGCTCCATGTGCTGGGCGGCGATCCGGAGACCGCGGCGGGTTTCTTCCAGGCCGCCGCGAAGGCGGTGCCGACGGACCCGGCCAGCGGATCGCCCATGGTGGCCGAGACGGACCGGCTGGTTCGGCGGGTTGTCGACCTCCGCCGGGACAGGCGTGAGCATGCCGCGGCCGCGGCGGAGCTCGCCCGTTCGGAGGAGGCGACCATGGCGTTGCTGCGCGCGCACCTGTCCACGGCTTTCAGCCCGCCGAAGTTCGCGGAGGAACCGGGCCCGGACGGTGCCGGCGTGGCCGGCGAGGCGACGGAGGACCCGACCGATCAGGGCGGGCAGGCGGTGACCGGGTTATCGGTGGACCTGACTGTCATCACGCAGCGCCGTCCGCCCGACGCCGCGATGGACGCGTGCGCCCGGCCGGAGATGGTCGTCCATGTCCTGGGCCCGTTGTCGGTCGCGGTGAACGGGCAGCCGGTGGCGGGCTGGGGCTCACGGCAGCGTGCGCTGCTGGCCTACCTGGTGTTGCATCGCGCTGACACGCCTGTGCGTGAGGTTGTCATGGAGGCGTTGTGGCCGGGCGTGGATCCCGCCGCGGCACGCAACAGCCTCCAGGTCGCGGTCTCCGGCCTGCGCCGGGTGCTCCGGGAGGCGACCCGAGGCCCGGTCGTGGTGTTCGAACGCGGCATCTACCGCCTTGCTCCCGACGTGGCGGTCTCGGTCGACGCGGACGTGTTCGAACACCATGTGCGGGTGGGACGGCGTGTCACCGACCTGGGACGCCACGACGACGCGGTGGCCGAGTGGGAGGCGGCGGTGGCGCTCTACCGGGGCGACTTCCTGGCCGGCACGCGGACCGACGACTGGATGGTGCTGCCGCGGGAGCAGTTCCGCCTGACCTATCTCGAGGCCCTCGACCAGCTCAGCTCGCTGTATCTCGGTACCCGGCGTTACGCGATGTGCGCGTTGCTGTGCCGGCAGATTCTCGACCGTGACCCGTGCCGGGAGGACGCGCACCGCCGCCTGATGCGTTGCCACAGCCGGCAGGGCCAGCCCCACCTCGCGCTGCTGCAGTTCCGTACCTGCGCCGACGTGCTGGCCCGCGAGCTGCGGGTGGCACCGGGCCCGGCGACGATCCGCCTGCAGGAGAAGATCCGCCGGCACGAGCCGATCTGAGCCGCGCCCGGCGGGCGAGATCAGGCGGGCTCCGGCTCGGTCACCTCCGGCTCGGTCGGTTCTGGTTCGGTCGGTTCTGGCTCGGCACGGGCCGGTTCGCTCGGGTTCTCGGCCTCGGTGAGGGTGTCGAGGATCTGCTGCCCGAACTTGGCGAGCTTGTTCTCGCCGACACCGCTGATGGCCGCGAGCTCCGTGAGCGAGGTCGGTGTTCGGGTGGCGATCTCGCGCAGGGTGGCGTCATGGAAGATCATGTAGGCGGGGATGCCCAGTTCCTTGGCGGTTGCCCCCCGCCAGGCCCGCAGCCGTTCGAACACCGGCTGCGCCTGCGCGGAAAGCTCGACCGGCTCGGCGCGACGGGCCTTGGGGGCCGCGGCGCCTGCGCCGGCCGTACGGGGCGCGCGTTCGGGTTCGCGCCGCATCGACACGACCCGCTCCTTGCGCAGGACCTCCGCGCTCGTGTCGGTGAGCAGCAGCGTGCCGTGCTCGCCCTCCACCGCCAGCAGCCCCTGCGCCAACAGCTGGCGGACAACTCCACGCCAGGCGGCCTCGCTGAGCTCGGTACCGATACCGAACACGGTCAGTGTGTCGTGACTGTGCTGGCTGACCTTGGGGGTTCGCCGGCCCAGCAGGATGTCGATGAGGTGGCCGGCACCGAACTTCTGCCGGCGTTCCCGCTGCAGTCGCAGGACCGCCGAGAGCAGCTTCTGTGCGGGCACGGTCGCGTCCCAGGACTGCTGCGGGTGCAGGCAGGTGTCACAGTTCCCGCACGGGGCCGACAGCTGCTGCCCGAAGTACGACAGCAGCCCGACACGGCGGCATTCGACCGTCTCGCACAGCGCGAGCATCGCGTCGAGGTGGTGGCTGAGGCGCCGGCGGTGCGCCGCGTCGCCCTCCGAGGCCTCGATGAGCCGCCGGAGCTGGACGACGTCCTGCAGGCCGTAGGCGAGCCAGGCGGTGGCGCGCTGACCGTCCCGACCGGCGCGCCCCGTCTCCTGGTAGTAGCCCTCGATCGACTTGGGCAGGTCGAGATGGGCGACGAACCGCACGTCGGGCTTGTCGATACCCATCCCGAAGGCGATGGTCGCGACCATCACCAGGCCGTCCTCGCGCAGGAACCGGGCCTGGTGCTCGGCGCGGACCCGCGCGTCGAGACCGGCGTGGTAGGGCAGTGCCGTGATGCCGTTGGCGACCAGGTAGTCCGCCGTCTTCTCGACCGAGGAGCGGGAAAGGCAGTAGACGATGCCCGCGTCCGCCGCGTGCTCGGTGCGCAGGAACTCCAGCAGCTGCGCCTTCGGTTCCCGCTTCGCCACCATCCGGTACTGGATGTTGGGGCGGTCGAAGTCCGCGACGAAGTGCTGGGCGTTCTCCAGCCCGAGCCGGGTGGTGATCTCCTTGTGAGTCGCCGGCGTGGCGGTGGCGGTCAGCGCGATGCGCGGCACCTCGGGCCAGTGCTGGCGCAGCTCGGACAGCAGCAGGTAGTCGGGACGGAAGTCGTGCCCCCACTGCGCGACGCAGTGCGCCTCGTCGATCGCGAACAACGCGATCTCGCCCCGGTCGAGCAGCTCCGCGGTGGAACGCAGCCGCAGCCGCTCGGGGGCCAGGTAGAGCAGGTCGAGCTCCCCGGCGACGAACGCGGCCTCCACCTCACGGCGTGCGCCGTCGTCCTGGGTGGAGTTGAGAAAGCCCGCCTGCACGCCCAGCGCGCGCAAGGCGTCCACCTGGTCCTGCATGAGCGCGATCAGCGGTGAGACGACCACGCCGGTGCCCGGGCGCACCAGGGCCGGAATCTGGTAGCACAGCGACTTGCCGCCCCCCGTCGGCATCAGCACCAGCGCGTCACCACCGCCGACGACATGCTCGATGATCTGGCGCTGACCGTCGCGGAAGGACTCGTAGCCGAAGACCCGGCGCAGCACATCGGTGGCGTCACGCGGGGCTCGAACCGAGGGCATGGTCACCCGGCCACTGTAGAAGGGGCGCCTGCGGCGGCGATGACGGGCGGGGCGCCTGTGGACAATGCGAAACGGTCTGGTCGCCGCACACGTCGGCACGGCAGGTCAGGCCGGGCACAGGACGTCAGGCCGGGCACAGCAGGTCAAGCTGGGCGGTCACGGGATGCGCGCGCCGGGCACGGTGCCGTCCGGCGCGGGATCCGCGCTGGTGCGCCGCGGCGGGCAGGCCGCGTCGATGAGGTGGCGGGTGCGGGCGGCCGGCGGCGCACCTCGTACGGCGAGCTCGAAGACGCCCAGGCAGAAGACCGCGAGCACCACCAGGTCGACCCAGAACGGGATCACGCCGCGGCCGCCGAACTGGCCGAGCCAGGAGATCAGGACCACTCCGCCGAGCCAGGGCGCGATCCACAGCGCGGCCCGCCACTCCAGCCCCGGCCACCGGCCGGCGGGCTGGGTTGCGCGGTACACGGCGAAAACGACGAAACCGACGACGATCGCCGCCGCGAGCTTCCGGTCGTTCTCCCACCCCGACCAGTAGACGATCATGTTGGAGGCGACGAATGCCGCACGGGCCAGCACGTTCGCGGCCGGCAGCCGGTACGGCCGCGGCCGGTCCGGGTCGGTCCGGCGCAGCACGATCAGCGCGATGGGCACGAATCCGTACATGACGAACGTGGCCGAACTGATCAGCCTGACCAGCTGCTGCCAGCTCGGGAACGGCAGGAACATCAGCAGGCCCACGACACAGGCGACCGCGATGGAGACGACGGGCGTCCCGTGGCGGTTCAGCCGGCGCAGCGCGCTGGGCAGGGAGCCGGTCTCGCCGAGCGAATAGGCCAGCCGGGACGACGTGCCGACGTAGATGAGCGCCGTGCCGCCCGGGGAGACGACCGCGTCGATGTAGAGGAGCGCGGCCAGCCATGTCAGGGTGAGCCCCTGCGCGAGGGTCGCGTACGGCCCGTAGTCTCCGGAACCGACCGGATGGGCCCAGCCGTGGACGAGCTGCGCCGGGTCGAGCGCCCCGAGGAACGCGATCTGCAGAGCCAGGTACAGGCCGGTGCCGAGCAGGGTCGCGATGATGATGGCCCGCGGGATGTCCCGGGAGGGGTTGCGGGCCTCGCCGCCCATCTGCACGGCCTGCTCGAAGCCCTGCAACGCGAACACGACACCGGCGGGCAGCGCCGCGAAGATCCCATGCGCTCCGAACGGCGCGAAGCCCCCGCCGGCGTGGAAGTTCCCTGGCTGGAACGAGACCACGCAAAGGGTCACCACGGTGAGCAGCGGAACCAGGAACTTCCAGACCACGGTGACCGCGTTCGTTGCGGCGAGGCGCCGCACCCCGAGGACGTTGATCGTGGTGAACACCAGCATGGATGCGGCGCCGATCGCGAGCCCGGTTCCGGTCAGGGTGCCGTCCTGCCTGATCAGACCGGGAAACTCGTTGTTCAGATACGACAGGGCGGCCTCGACCTCGATCGGCGCGAGCGCCACCGCCTGGATCCAGGCCAGCCAGCCGGCGGTGAACCCGGCGAGCGGGCCGAGGGCGAGATGGGTGTAGCGGGCGCTGCCGCCGGCCACCGGGTAGGTCGCCCCCAGCTCGGCGTGCACCAGCGCCAGGATCATCACCAGGACGCCGGCCATCATCCACGCGACGATCGCCGCGGGGCCGGCGGCCTGGGCGGCCGTGAGCGCGCCGAGCAGCCAGCCGGAGCCGATGATCGATCCGAGCGAGACGAAGGTCAGCGCGCTCAGACCCATGTGCGGTCGCAGCGCGGACGGTTCCGCGCTGCCGGATGTGGTCCTGGTCGGCGCCGTGCCGCCGGCTGCCCTGCCGGGTGCGCCGGCTCGGCCACGCCGGTTGGTCGGACGGCTCTCGTGAATGGACACCCGTCCTCCCGCCCGACGACGCCGCCGAATCAGCCCGGCCTGGCTCAGACCGTGCGGTCTGGCCCGGGCCGATCGCGGCTGCCCGCCGAGCGGCCCGGACGCCAGTGTCAGCCGGATCCCGGCGGCGCGCCCGCCGGGCCTGGCTCGATCAGGGGTCCGGCCGCGCCCCCTCCGCGGGCACGCCAGCTCCGACGGACGGTCACAGCGGGTATGGGTGACGGCTCCGGAGCGCTGTCAGGACGCTGGTTCCGGATGGG
This sequence comes from Parafrankia sp. EUN1f, assembly GCF_000177675.1. GTDB lineage: Bacteria > Actinomycetota > Actinomycetes > Frankiales > Frankiaceae > Parafrankia. The sequence goes on along the minus strand of NZ_ADGX01000139.1, from coordinate 6,200 downwards.
CGGCCAGCCAGGCCGCGGCCGCGGGGGAGAGCTCGGGACGGCTGCTGCCGGGCGGGTGCCAGATCAGCCCGCGGCGGGCCAGCGGCCGGGCGGCAACGGTGACATTCTCCTCACCGAGGGTGTAGCGATCCGAGTAGGGCCCACGCCGCCAGCGGTACTCCACCTGGCGCGCGGCGACCGCCCGCAGAATGACGGCCTCCTCCGGAGTGACCCTGACGGTCATCGCTGCCTCCTCACACTCGGCTTGCCCTGACTATGCCCCCGGGCGCCGTGTTGTCAGGTCGATCCCGTCAGGTCGGTGTTGCCTTCATCCGCTTCGTGCCATGGCCGTGGTCCTCCGACTTGCCTATCTGATGGCGGGCCATCTGACCTGTGGTTCTCGCTCTCAGCGGTTGCCACCGGTGCGGACCGTTTTCCACCCTCCTGCGGACCGTTTGCGGACGGTGCAGGGCGGCGGGACCTGCGGTTCCACCGGTTACAGGATGGCGGATCACGACTGTCGCCGAGATCGACCAGCGTCCGCCACAGCGGCGCCGACGGCTCGGAGCACCGGATGGGAATCGCGGAGACCGCCGGACCCGCCCGCTCCTCGGTCAGCGTCTCCGCCTGTGGATGTCGCCGTGATCGACGCGGTCGCCGCCAGCAGTGCACGCCGCCTCGGCCGCTCGCTCTACCACGGCGCGGACGTCCTCCTGGCGGTCGAGGTGGTCTCCCGCGGTTCTGACGGCGAACGCGAGGACCGGGGACGCAAGGTCACCGAATACGCGCTCGCCGGCATTCCCCAGTACTGGATCGTCGACTTCGATCCCGAACCGCGCATCCAGGTCCTGCGCCTCACCGGCAGCCCGGGGCGTTACGGAGCACCGCAGGTGTTCAGCGGCGACGACACGGTCAAGGTCGAAGACCCGTTCCCGGTCTCTTTCCCCTTGTCGGACCTACAGGACTTCGTTTAGCTGACGGACCTGTCGCAAAGCGGCGGGGATCAAGGTCGGTAGTCAGCCGCGCGAGTGAGTTTCGCGCTCCACGAACGCGACTGGAGCCCTGAGCACGGTGGCGTGGTAGGGCGAGTCCAAAGAGTGAAGGATTTTGGTCGTTCCAACAACCGAAATCCTCACTTCTTGCGGATCGCCAGGCGACTCTGCGCCCCTTATGCGCCTTTTGATGTTAATTGCTGGCACTGGGTCTTGGCGTGGGATTCCAGTGCGTGATCCGTCGACCCCAGGCTCGGAGTGCGGCCATGATCGTTGTTGGGGAGGTGTGGCGACCGGCCCTGCTCCGCCACGAGCCACGTCGCCCGGTCAGCCGGTGACGCCGGCGGATGGCGGCGTGGCGTCCATCCCGGCGGGCCGCGTGGGCGCCTGCCGTGCGGATGTCGCCTGGGCGGGCCCCGGAAGCGCGGGCGGACCGGCGGCAGGGTGGCGGCTGGCCACCCGGCTGAGGGCGAAGGCGAGCACGACTGACCCCATCATGGTCGCCGCCATCGTGACGGTTCCGGTTCCGGCGAGCCAGGCGACGACCGGAGCGATCGTCCCGCCGACGCCGAACTGGGCCACACCGGTCAGGCCGGAGGCGGCGCCGGCCCGCGAGGCGTGCGCGTCCAGTGCGAGGGCGGTCGCGTTGGGAAAGATCATCCCCAGTGGGGGGACCGTCAGGAACAGCAGCACAAGCACCAGCACGAGGGGCAGGTCGAGGGCGGTCACGACCGTCAGCGCGGTGGCTCCGGCGAGTGCCGTCGTCAGCCCGACGCGCAGCGAGCGGACCGTCCCGATCCGCCGCAGCAGCAGGACGTTCAGGCGGCCGGCGAGCACCATCCCGACCGCGTTGGTGGCGAAGACGGCGGAGTACGCCTGCGCCGACATCCCGTAGCCATCCTGGAACACGAAGGGGCTCATCGCGATGTAGGCGAACAGCAGTCCGCCGGTGCAGGCGACTACCAGGATGAAGCAGAGCGAGTAGCCGTCGCGCAGGACCAGTGTGATCTGCCGGAGGCTGCCTGCGGGCCCGCCAGGGATCCGGTCCGCCGCCGGGAGGCTTTCGCGGATCGTGAATGTGGCGGCGGTCAGCAGCAGGCAGCCGACCAGCGTGAGTACCGCGAACAGCCCGCGCCAGGAGGTCAGGTGCAGCAGCTGCGCGCCGATCACCGGCGCGAGCACGGGCGCGGTTCCGGAGACGAGCAGCAGCAGGGAGAGCACCCGGGCGACCGCGGCCGTCCCGAACAGGTCCCGCACGACCGCTCGGGCGATCACGACGCCGGCGCCGCCTGCGAAGCCCTGGAGCAGCCGAAGGCCGGTCAGCGCGCCCATCCCCGGTGCCAGTGCGCACAGTGCGGACATCACGGCGAAGGCTCCCACGCCGATGATCAGGGGCCGGCGCCGTCCGAACCGGTCGCTGACCGGTCCCACGACGAGCTGGCCGAGGGCCAGCCCGACCAGACAGGCTGTCACCGTGAGCTGGGCCGCCGAGTCGGTCGCGCCGAGGTCGTCGGCGAGTTCGGGCAGGGCCGGCAGATACAGGTCGGTCGCCAGCGGGCCGAACGCCGACAGCGCGCCGAGGACGATCAGGACACGGCCCGAGACCGAGCTCTGCACCACAGGGAACCTTTCAGCGCACGTAGCTGGATGCGCGGCGGGTAACCCTCAGTGGCAGCGGTCGGCGCTGTCGGGCCGCCGGATTGCGGGAACTGATCCACCTCCCGCGCGGTGCGGAATGTCGCTGACCATGCAATCACGCGACTGAGGCGGTATTTGGGTTGTTCTGCTGTCCGGAACGGTGACGTGCGCTTCGTTACTCTTCGCGACGAAGCATGGTGTGCGACCGCAGGGTCAGGCCGAGGAAGTCGGGCCGAGGAGGTCAGGCCGAGGAGCGGATGACCAGCTCGGTCGGGAGCACGACCGCGGACGGGTCCGCGCCGGCCCCGGAACCAGCCCCGGCGCTGTCGTTGATGCGCCGCAGCAGCAGGTGCACCATCTCCTCACCGAGCCGCTCCACCGGCTGGCGGATCGTCGTCAGCGGCGGGTCGGCGTACGGCGCGAGGGCGGTGTCGTCGAAGCCGACCACGGCGACGTCCGTGGGAATCCGTCTCCCGGCGGCCCGCAGGGCCTGTAACGCGCCCAGCGCCATCAGGTCGGAGGCCGCGAACACGGCGTCCAGCGTCGGATGCTCGGTGAGCAGCCGTTCCATGGCGGCCCGGCCACCCGCCTCGGTGAAGTCGCCGGTCGCGATCCAGTCGGCCGACCCGGGCAGGCCGGCCGCCTGCATCTCCTCGGTGTAGCCGCGCAGGCGGTCGACACCGACGCTCATGTCCTGCGGGCCGGCGATGGTCGCGATCCGCCGCCGCCCGGCCGTGACCAGATAGCGCACCGCCAGCCGCGCGCCGCCGACGTTGTCGGCGTCGACCGAGTCGACCCGGTCGCCGGTCAGCAGCCGGCCGGCCATGACCAGCGGGACGCCGGCCTTCGAGACCGAGGTGGCCAGCGCGTCGTCGCCGTGCAGCGAGATGAGCAGCACCCCGTCGACATGACCGTTGCCGACGTAGCGCAGGGCCCGGTCACGCTGTGGGTCTCCCTGGATCTGAATCAGCACAAGCTGGAGATCGGTGCTGGTCAGCGCGTGGTTCACCCCCCGCAGCATGCTGGCGAAGAACGGGTCGGCGAAGACGGTGTCCGACCGTTCGTGCATGATCAGCGCGATCGTGTCCGTCCGGCGGGTGACGAGGCTGCGGGCGGCCCGGGTGGGCACGTAGCCGAGCTCGGCGATGGCGGCGTTGACGGCGTCGCGGGCCTCGGGGGAGACCCGCTCCGAATCGTTGACCACCCGGGACACCGTCGCCCGGGACACCCCGGCGAGCTCGGCGACCGCCTCCAGGGTCGGCGCCCGCCGCTGCTGCTGTGCGGCGGCGGCGGGCGCGTCCGGGGCGGCGTGTTCAGCGGTCACCGATTTCCATTCGTCTTTCCGTCGGTCGACTCGTTCGTCCCACGGTGCTCCCGGATGAGCCGCGAGTACCACAGCCCGCTGGACTTCGGCGTACGTGTCAGCGTTTCGAAGTCGACGTGCACGATGCCGAACCGCATCCGGTACCCCTCCGCCCATTCGTAGTTGTCGAGCAGTGACCAGACGAAGTATCCCCGAACATCAACACCGTCCTGGGTCGCCTGCCGGACCACATCGAGATGACTCGCGAGATACCGCAGGCGTTCCGGGTCATGCACGGTGCCATCCGCCGCCACGGTGTCGGCGTACGCGGCGCCGTTCTCGTGGATGTAGAAGGGAACCCCGGGATAGTCCCCGCCGAGCCGGTGCAGCAGCGCCAGGAAGCTGCCCGGACGGACCGGCCAGCCCAGCTCGGTCACGTCGTCCGTGGTGACGACCCTGGTCACGTTGTCCGCACCGGCGAACGGTGTCGGCTTCGGCGACGGATCCGGCCCTGGCGTCACGATGTGCGGCGCGTAGTAGTTGACGCCGATCCAGTCCACCGGGGTGGAGATGCGGTCCAGGTCGCCGTCCTGGATGGGCAGCTCCGCGCCGGCGCGGGCGAAGTCCTCGATCACGTCGGTGGGGTAGGTGCCGTGCAGGATCGGGTCGAGCCAGAGGCGGATCTGCTGCCCGTCCACCAGCCGGACGGGTTCGTCCGCGCCGGGGGCGTCCTCGAGGCCGGGCGGCGGCTCGGCCGGGATCAGGTTGAGGGTCACGCCGACGTCGCCGGCGCCGCGCTCGCGCACCATGGCCGCGCCCAGCCCGTGGGCGAGCAGCAGATGGTGCACCGAGCGGACGGCGGCGGTGGCGTCCTGGACGCCGGGCGCGTGCCGGCCGGTCAGGTGGCCCTCGAACGCCGAGCACCACGGCTCGTTGAGCGTCGACCAGTGCCGGACCCGGTCACCGAGCGCGCCGACGACATGCTCGGCGTAGTCGACGAAGCGCAGGGCCGTGTCCCGGTTCGGCCAGCCGCCGGCGTCCTGCAACGGCTGCGGCAGATCCCAGTGGTAGAGCGTCACCCACGGGTCGATGCCCGCCCCGAGCAGCTCGTCGACGAGCCGGTCGTAGAAGGCCAGGCCACGCGGGTTGACCGGCCCCGAACCGGTCGGGACGACCCGCGGCCACGCGACGGAGAACCGGTAGGCACCCAGGCCCAGCCGGGCCATCAGCGCGACATCCTCGGGATACCGGTGGAAGTGGTCGGTGGCGACGTCCCCGTTCTCGCCGCCCCGGACCTTGCCCGGGGTGCGGGCGAAGACGTCCCAGATCGACGGCCCCCGCCCGTCCACGTCGTAGGCGCCCTCGATCTGGTAGGAGGCCGTGGCGGCGCCCCAGACGAAGCCCGCCGGCAGGCCGGCGGCGATCCGCGTCGCCAGCTGGTCTTCCGTCGCCAGTTGGTCCGCCGTCGCCGGGTCTGCCGTCCGAACAGGGGTGTGGGTCATCGGATTTGCGCCGTGGATACTCCGGCCTTCAGGCCGGAGAGGAAACGGCGCCCCACGCTGGAACGCATGAGCGAATCCCTTCTGTAGAATAAGATCATGTCCCGCTATCGGCTTGTTCCGGCACCCGAACAGGTCGCCGGACTCGAAGAGCACTGCGGGCATGCACGGTTCGTGTGGAATCTGTGCGTGGAACAGCAGTCATGGTGGACCCGCTACCGGGGTAAGGCGCCATCCCATCTGGAACGGTGCCGGCAATTGACCGACGCGCGCGCCGCGTTCGACTGGCTCCGCGCCGGATCGCAAACCGTCCAACAGCAGGCCCTGCGGGACTACGATCAAGCTCTGCGGAACTTTTTCGGTGGCTCCCATCAGCGACCGACCTTTCGGAAACGCGGCCAGTCCGAAGGTTTCCAGATCGTGGGGAAGAACGCCCGGGTTGAAAAGCTGAACCGGCGCTGGTCCCGATGCTGGATACCGAAAGTCGGCTGGGTGAAGTTTCGGCTGTCCCGGCCTGTTCCCGACTTCAAGTCGTACCGGATCACCCGTGACCGGGCTGGCCGCTGGCATGTCGCGTGAGCAGGGTCCGGTCCCGCCCGAGGTTGCCGGGGGAGAGGTCCGCGCCGACGTTGAACAGGCCGTCGACGGCACCGAAGCGTGCGATCGTCGCGTCGACCAGCGCCTGGACGGACTCCTCGTCGGCGAGGTCGAAGTGCACCGCGATCGCCTGGCCGCCGATCCTGGTTATCCGCTCGACGGTCGCCTGCGCACCGGCGAGGTTGATGTCAC